>CAWBEW010000001.1:0-525712 GCA_963788045.1 uncultured bacterium | reverse complement strand
ATCCCACGCAGCCCCCAAACGACAAGGAGTCCCGCCCGAAGGCGGAACTCCTCAGCAACCGCGGCGACTCTACACCGCAGCAGTCGCAAATCAGCGCAATCGAACGACTGGCCTGCGTTCCTAGTCCTTCTGCCCCGCCTCCACAGCCGAGCCCACGCGCAGAATCGTCGCCTCGTCGAAGTGCTTGCCCATGATCTGCACCCCGATCGGCAGCCCCTCCGTCGTCTCGCCGCACGGCACCGAGACGCCGCAGATGCCCGCCAGGCTCGCCGCAACCGAGTAGATGTCGGCCAGATACATCGCCATCGGATCATCGGTCTTCTCGCCCAGCTTGAACGCCGGCGTCGGCGTCATCGGCCCAACGATCACGTCGACCTTCTCGAACGCCGTCAGAAAGTCCCGCGTGATCAGCGCCCGCACCTGCTGCGCCTTGCGATAGTACGCGTCGTAGTAGCCCGCGCTCAGCACATAGGTGCCCAGCAGAATCCGGCGCTTCACCTCCGCGCCGAAGCCCTCATCGCGCGTCTTCTTGAACATCGCCGCCAGCGTGTTCGCCTCCTCCGCGCGCAGCCCAAACCGCACGCCATCGAACCGCGAAAGGTTCGACGAAGCCTCAGCCGTCGCAAGCACGTAGTAGGTCGGCACCGCATACCGCGTATGCGGCAGGCTCACCGGATGAATCGTGCATCCCGCCGCCTTCAACTGCTCGATCGTCCGCTCCACCGCAGCGCGAATCTCCGGATCGAGCCCCTCGCCGAAGTACTCCGCGGGCACGCCCACGCGCAGCCCTTCCACCGGCTTCGCCACGGCTCCGACATAATCGTCCACCGCGCGATCCGACGTCGTCGCATCCAGCGGATCCTTGCCCGCAAGCACCTGCAGCATCGTCGCCGCGTCCTTCACCGTATGCGTCAGCGGACCCACGCGATCGAGCGACGACGCGAACGCGATCAGCCCATACCGGCTCACGCGCCCATAGGTCGGCAGCAGTCCGACAACGCCGCAAAACGCCGCCGGCTGACGAATCGATCCGCCCGTATCCGTGCCCAGCGACGCCACCGCGAACTTCGCCGCCACCGCCGCCGCCGAGCCGCCGCTCGACCCGCCCGGCACGCGGTCCAGCGCGCGCGGATTCCGCACCACGCCATACGCCGAGTTCTCGTTCGACGAGCCCATCGCGAACTCATCGCAGTTCAGCTTGCCCAGCAGAACCGCGCCCGCCGCCTCCAGCCGCGCCACCGTCGTCGCATCGTAGGGCGGCCGATAGCCCGCCAGGATCTTCGATCCCGCCGTCGCCGGGCTTCCCTGCATCGTCGAGCGCATCCTTGATGCCCACCGGCACGCCGGCCAGCAGCGGCAGCGCGTCGCCCTGCTTCACCATCGCGTCGATCCGCGCCGCCTGCGCCAACGCCCGCTCCCGGCTCAGCGCCAGAAAGCTATTGATCTTCGAGCCCGCCGCGTTCGTGTCGTCGTCGGCCGCAATCCGCGCATAGTGCTCTTCCGCAATGGCCGCAACCGTCACCCCGCCTTCGGTGATGGCCGTTCGAACCTGGTCAATCGTCTCAATCATCTGGGCAGCACTCACCGTTCAATCACCTTCGGAACCTTAAAGAAGCGGCCATCGCTCTCGGGCGCGACCGCCATCACCGCCGCGCGATCGATCGACGGCCGCACCGCATCCCCGCGCAACAACGCGCCGTCCGTCTCGATCTCTCCACCCAGCATCTCGCCGACCTGCGCCATCGCCGGCACGCCCGTCGTATCGAGCTCATTCAGCTGCGCGATATATCCCAGCACCGCATTCAAGTCGCGCTGCATGCGCGGAACCTCATCGGCGGTGAGCTCCAGGTTCGCCAACTCCGCGACATGCAGCACCTCCTCCACCGAAACCTTGCCCGTGGTTCCCTCCACAGGCAGCCCTGTCTGACTCATGGTCGTTTACCTCTTCAGTTCAAAGTGTATCTCGGTGACCGGCACACCGGCGATTCGCGCCAGCTCATGCTGCAGCTGCCCGCGCATCGACAGCATCTGGCGAAGCCATGCGCCGTCCGACACCTGAATCGAGAGCTTGCCCTCTTCGTAGCTGACGATCTCGCCATAATCCGCCATCACCCGGCCACAGGCGACCGGCCATGCGCTGGCCAAACGATCGGCCTCCGGCAGCGCACGCAGGCTGCGCGCCAGCGTGCTGCGCAGCACGTCGCGCATCCCTTGCATCCGGGGCACCGGCCCCTTTGCATTGGACGTTTCAGCGTCATGATGGGACGACTCTAGCAGAACCCACCGCAGATCTCCCAGCCGCGCCAGTCGCCCCAAACAGAATAAGCGGCCGCCGAGAACATCCGGCGGCCGCTATCGTTCAGCGACTCACTAACACGCGCCGTCCTGGTTGACCACGGACGGCAAACGTGCGCAGCAGAATCTTGATATCCAGCAGCAGCGACCACGTTCTTCACATACGTCGCAATCGAGCGCGACGCGCTGCTCGTAGGTCAGGTCGCTGCGCCCCGAGACCTGCCACAGACCCGTGACGCCCGGCTTCACCTTGCAGTAGTACGCGAAGCGCGAGCCGTACTTCTCGACCTCCGCCGCCACGATCGGCCGCGGGCCCACCAGACGACATCTTGCCCGGTCAACACATTCCAAATCTGCGGAAGCTCATCCAGGCTGTAGCGGCGCAGAAACAGACCGATCCCCGTAATCCGCGGATCGTTCCGGAGCTTGTGCGTCTTGCGCCACTCCGCCCGCGCCTCCGGATGCCGCGCCAGATACTCCTCCAGCACCTCGGCCGAGTTGATTGCACATCGTCCGGAACTTCCACATCGGGAAGAACGCGCCGTTGCGGCTGATCCGGCGATGCGAAAAGAAGATCGGTCCCGGAGACCGCAGCCGCACCAGCAGCGCGACCACCACCATCATCGGAATCAGCAACGGGGTCGCCAGGAGAACAAGCGTGACATCCATAGCACGCTTCAGAACGCGGTACCTGAAGAGCTTCGCCGGCAGGCTGCTGTCGCGCCTGACCGTCTCAATGGGCCGGTAACCCGCTTCAACAAATGAGTAGGAATCCTCTACCAACGCGGCGGGCCGCGATTGAGTAGATTGATATTCCTGCGGCATGAACACGTTCCTGATCCGCTCTGTCAGGCCCAAGGGGCCTGCAGCGCTGTTCGGTGAATACCATTAATAAATCGCGGATTGATCGAGTACGCACGAAACCTGCACCCAACCGAGTCACTGAGGCCAATGCGGCACCCGCGCGGCTAATCGCTGCTCCTATAAACTCCAAGGTTTCCCATAGGAGTGTACACATTCCGCTAACGAATCAACGTGTGTTGCAACAGGCAGACCTGTGAGTGCTTGCTTCGGAGAGGCAGTGATTCAGGGAGGCAGTACTTATATTGTTCATTCTACGTCGGGATATCCTATTTTGCGAAGAGGAAACGCAATTCCCCGCTTAACAATGATTCCTATATTGAAACCCAGTCTATCCGAGCAAGTTGCACACATCCGAGGCCAAGGGGTGCATTAAGCTGGTTAGATGCAGGTTTATTCTTCCACGTTGAATGATGTTAAGACCCTCCAGGCAAAGCAATTCGGCGACGACCGCGGCTGGTTCTCCGAGGTCTTCAACCGCAACAGCTTCCAACAGGCCGGACTTCCCTCCGCCTTCGTCCAGGACAACCAGTCCTTCTCCCGCAAAGGCGTCCTCCGCGGGCTACATTATCAACTCGGCAAGCCCCAGGGCAAGCTGCGTCCGCGTCCTCTCCGGCCATATCTGGGACGTCGCCGTCGACCTGCGCCGCAACTCCCCCGACTTCGGCAAGTACGCCGGCTTCCACCTCAAGCCGCCCTCCGCCACCGACCCGCTCGAGATGCTCTGGATCCCCGAGGGCTTCGCCCACGGATTCCTCGTCCTCTCCGAGACCGCCGAAGTCCTCTACAAAACCACCGACTTCTACGACCCCGCCAGCGAGCGCTGCATCGTCTGGAACGACCCCACCTTGAACATCCACTGGCCGCTCGAGCTGCTCAACCAAGCCCCGTCCGTGAGCCCCAAGGACGCCGAGGGCAGCCTCTTCCTCGAGGCCGACCTGCCCGTCAGCCAGATTCTCCCAACCGCATCATCACGCACAATCGCCAGCTTCACGCGCGCGAAGCTCGGCGACCACCGCGCCAGCGGCCGCCCAGCCCTGTACGCAATCGCTCGAATCCGGTCCCATACGAACGATGAATCTCCTCACGCGATCCACGTCGGCTACCCCTGCGCGATCAACCAGCGCTCCACCTCGGCCAGCGAGGTAATCGCCGCGTATCGACCTGGGCACGTCGCCCGACCTCGCGTTCCCCCGATCAGAAACGCCTGACGCAGCCCGGCCGCGTTCGCCGCCGCCATATCCGTGCACCGGTCGCCCACCATCACCGACTCCTCCAGCGACACCCCGAACTCCCGCGCCCCGCGCCGCAGCATCCCCGTCCCCGGCTTCCGGTCCTCGTGCTCGCGCCGATACTCGCCCAGCCCATGCTCCGGATGAAACGGGCAGTGATACACCGCATCGAAGCCAACGCCCTCCCGCGCCAGCTCCGCCTGCATCCACTGCATCAGCCGCTGAAAGTCCTCCTCCGTGTAGTACCCGCGCGCGATGCCAGCCTGATTCGTCACCACAATAATCCGATAACCCAGCCGCCGCGCCGTCTGGCACAGCGAAACAATCCCCGGCACAAAACGCACCTCTTCCGAGCGGAAAAGATAGCCTATCTCTTCATTGATGACGCCGTCGCGGTCCAGAAATAAGCCCTCCGCGGCGTCTCGGGATTCGTATCCAACATCGTTCCATTCTACGGAGAAACCGCGAGCCGCAAGCTCCGCCAGCACCGCGCGCAGCGACTCCTCCCAGCGCATCATGCGCCAGCCAAACGCTCCTCCAGCTTGCCGCAATCCAGCCGCGAGTTCGCCGGCCGCCGCGCCGGCGTCGGATACTCCGCCGTCGCAATCGGATCGATCTCCGCCAGCCGCACCTCCGGCTCCCGCTCCGCCTGCTGCCGGACCGCCTCCGCCGCAAAGCCATACCACGTCGTCTCGCCCGCCCCCGCCGCATGATACACACCGCCCACCTGTGCGACCGCATCCAGCAGTCCAGCGATCCGTCCCGCGTCCCCGACCCTGCGAACGCCGCTCGCACTCGCCCGATCACATGCGCCGTCATCCGCGCCAGATCCCGGCTCCACGTCGGCGCGCCGTGCTGATCCGCCACCACCCGCAGCCGGTCGCGCTCCCGCGCCGCCTTCAGAATCGTCCGCAGAAAGTTCTTCCCCGTCGCCCCATACACCCAGCTCGTCCGGAAGATCAGGTGCGCCGCGCCGCGATCGCGCCAGCTCCTGCTCGCCCGCCAGCTTGCTCGCGCCATACACGCTGGCCGGATCGCATCGGATCGCTCTCCCTATACGGCGCCGTCCCTTGCACCATCGAAGACATAGTCGGTCGAGAAGTGCACCACCGCCGCCCCAATCGCCTCGGCCTCCTCGCCCAGCGCCCGCACCGCCGTCGCGTTCACCGCATACGCCAGCTCCGGCTCGCTCTCCGCCCGATCGACCGCCGTATACGCCGCCGGATTCACGATCCAGCGCGGCTGCACCGCGCCGCACCATCGCGCGCACGCTCGCCTCATCGCTCAGGTCCAGCTCCGCCCGCGCCGGCGCAACCACCTCGCCCAGCGCCGCCAGCGACCGCACCAGCTCGCCGCCCACCTGCCCCGAAGCGCCCGGTCACAAGATCCGCGCGCCCGCCTCTCCAACCCCATCCGCTCATCAATACACCTTCTCGTCCAGCAGGCTCGCGCAGATACTGCCCATAGCTGCTCTTGGCGATCGCGTCCGCCTGCTCCGCCAGCTGCGCCGCATCGATATAGCCCAGCCGGAACGCGATCTCCTCCGGACACGCGACCTTCAACCCCTGCCGCTTCTCGATCGTCTGGATGAAGTTCGACGCCTCCAGCAGCGAGTCATGCGTGCCCGTATCGAGCCACGCCATCCCCCGCCCCATGATCTCCGTCGTCAGCTGTCCGCGCTCCAGATACCAGCGGTTCACATCCGTGATCTCCAGCTCCCCACGCGGCGACGGCTTCAGCGACTTCGCCACCTCCACCACCTGCGCATCGTAGAAGTAGATCCCCGTCACCGCATAGCGCGACTGCGGCTTCAGCGGCTTCTCCTCAAGCGAGATCGCCCGCCGCTCTGCATCGAACTCCACCACGCCATAGCGCTCCGGATCATGCACCGGATACGCGAACACCGTCGCGCCGGCCGTGCGCTTCGCCGCATCCCGCAGCATCCGCGCAAAGTCATGCCCGTAAAAGATGTTGTCGCCCGAGCACCAGGCAGCAGCCTTCGCCCGCCAGAAACTCCTCGCCCAGCAAAAACGCCTGCGCCAGCCCATCCGGAGACGGCTGCACCACATACTGCAGCGAGATGCCCCACTTGCTGCCATCGCC
Organism: uncultured bacterium; assembly: GCA_963788045.1. Taxonomy (GTDB): domain Bacteria; phylum Babelota; class Babeliae; order Babelales; family Vermiphilaceae; genus BTUB01. The sequence goes on along the minus strand of CAWBEW010000001.1, from coordinate 519,221 downwards.
CAGCATCTGCTCAAACCGCGGCGTGTCCGACGGCGTCGAGATGATCAGGATCTCCCGCATCCCCGCCAGCATCAGCGCCGACAGCGGGTAGTAGATCATCGGCTTGTCATAGATCGGCAGCAGCTGCTTCGAGATCGCCTGCGTCACCGGGTGCAACCGCGTGCCGGACCCTCCGGCGAGAATGATTCCCTTCAACGTGCAACCTCCGCGGTTACTTGTACCGAGCCCGTCAACGCCGTCCGGTCGCTATAGTTCTGAGTCGATCCACTGCCGGTACGCGCCGCTGGTCACGCCCTCGATCCACGCCCCGTTCGCCAGATACCACTCCACCGTCTTGCGCAGCCCGGTCTCGAAGCTCTCCGCCGCCGTCCATCCCAGCTCCGACTCGATCTTGCGCGCGTCGATCGCATAGCGCCGGTCATGCCCCGGCCGGTCCGCAACCGTGCGGATCAGCTCCGCATGCGGCCGATGCGCCGACGCCGGCACCAGCTCATCGAGCAGCGCGCAGACCGTGTGCACCACCTCGCGGTTGGTGCGCTGATTGCCTCCGCCCACGTTGTACGTCTCGCCGATCCGCCCGCGCTCGAGCACCGCCCGCAGCGCGCTGCAGTGGTCCGCCACATACAGCCAGTCCCGCACCTGCAGCCCGTCGCCGTACACCGGCAGCGGCTTGCCCGCCAGCGCATTCGTAATCATCAGCGGGATCAGCTTCTCGGGAAACTGATACGGCCCATAGTTGTTCGAGCAGTTCGTAATCATCGCCGGCAGCCCATAGGTATGCACCCACGCCCGCACCAGATGATCGGACGCCGCCTTCGACGCCGCATACGGGCTATTCGGCGCATACGGCGTCTCCTCGTGAAACGCAGGATCCTCCGGCTTCAGCGTCCCGTACACCTCATCGGTCGAGACATGCAGAAAGCGGAACCCCGCCCGCTCTTCGCCCGTCAAGCGTCTCGTAGTACGCACGCGCCGCCTGCAGCAGGCGGAACGTGCCATCGATATTCGTCTTCAGAAACGCGTCCGGCCCCAGGATCGACCGGTCCACATGGCTCTCCGCGGCAAAGTGCACCACCGCCCGCGGCCGGTACTTCGCCAGCAGCGATCCCACCAGCTTTTCATCCCCAATATCGCCATGCACAAACGTGTAGCGAGCATCCCCCGCCACCGCGCTCAGATTCTCCGGATTCCCCGCATACGTCAGCAGGTCCAGATTCACCACCGACCGCGTCGGTATGCCGCAGCCAATCCAGTACGAAGTTGGATCCGATAAACCCAGCACCGCCCGTAACTAAAATCGAATCCTCTTCATCAGATCTTCGCCCCAATCCCTCAAAACTCAATCCACCGCGACCCAACGCCAACCAACACGGCAGCGGCTCCAGCCCGAACCAGTATAGAAGACTGCTCCGTGCAACCCTCGGCCAACCCCTGCGATGCGATAGCCCACATCTACCCTGAGCAACACCCAGCAACCATCTCGTCTCTAACGCACATAGCCCCGGCGAAGCCCACCGCGCCGCCCTTCAAGGAGCTTCATGGCATCCCACGACGAGACCGCCCAGTCCCAGGTAGCGCAACAAAATCCCGGTCAGCCCACACCGCACCAGACCGCCGTCACCCCCTCCGGCAACAAGGGCGACAATCCCGCCACCGCAGGCCCCGGCAAGACCGAGGTCGACTCGAAGACCCCGGAGAACGCGCGCGGCCATCTCAACCCCTCCGCCCCCGAGGAGGCCAACATCACCCCAGGCTCCGCCGGCGAAAAGTGACCCTCCGTCCCCTCGGAAGCCCACCCCCCGCGCGGAACCCATGAGCCCCCCGCCGCTTCCCCAACCTCGCCACCAAGCGAACTCACTGTGCCATGTAGAATCTGAGGTGCAGGCTCGTGATCGGTCGGTGCGAGCCGAGCGATCAGCGCCTCCTCTGCCTTCGCTCCATCGACAGGCGCAGCGCTTCGATCCCTCGCAAGGGGCCTATAGCTCAATTGGTTAGAGCAGCGAACTCATAATTCGTTGGTTCCAGGTTCAAGTCCTGGTGGGCCCACCACCCCGCGATCCACCGCTCCCCGCGCAGCAAGCCCTCGCTTCCTCAGGCGAACAACGCCACCTCGTCGGCCTCCATCAGTTGCAGCAGGCAGCCCTTCACAAACCGTATATGGTCCTGCATCGCCGCCTGCGCCCCCTCACGGTCCTGCTTCTCGAGTGCCTGATAGATATTTCCATGCCCCACCGGCGACGTGTTCGCGCTCAGCTCGAAGGTCTTATACCGGCACAGCAGACTCTTTTGCTGCACATTCTCAAAGACGCGACAAAACTCCGGATTCCCCGATGCCTCGGCGATCATCCCGTGAAACCGCAGATCCTCCTCCACATGCTTCGACCTGTCCCGCGCCGCCAGAAACATCTTCGTCCGCTCGATGCTCTCCCCCATCTCCCGCAACAACTCCGGCGTCAGCCTTCGCCGCCGCGATCGAGTGCATCTCCAGCACCTCGCGCAAGTCATATAAGTCACTAATTTCCTTCGGCGAAAACTCGCGCACATACGCTCCGCGGCGGGCTTCAATGCAGACCAAACCCTCCGCTTCCAGGCGATTTAAAGCCTCGCGGACCGGCGATTTGCTGATGCCAAGCTGCGTCGCCAGAAGTTCTTCCGTCAGCCGCATACCTTCCCGCAGCGTTCCATCCAGTAACTGCGCCTTGATACTCCGATAGGTAAGCTCCGTCAGGTTCGGAATGTTTGTTAATTTTTTCATTTGTTCAAGAACGATTTGGCTGAGTCTACACGACCTGGCCACGGCTAGCATCAATTTTCCGTGTCGCCTATGTCCCGCATCATGCAAAAAATCCGCGCATACTTCCACAGTTCGTGTATATTCCGCATCAATCCGCATCAAGAGCACCCAAAGATCGCAGCCGTTTATCGAACACTGCGTGGGTTGCCTCACCGCTGCGCTATCGCTAGGCCTCCCTTCCTCCAGACCTTCCTCATCCCAGCAGAGGCTGCACTCACCCTGTCGCCCCTGCACACCTCTGGGCCAATCATCCAGCCCCCCGCCCGGATCAGCCTGCGCGACCAACTCATCTCACGCGGAAGCCGCTCAGCCTGTTCTCGCGTTGCAACCAGAAGACAAAACGCTCGCCCCGGTCACTCCCGGGCGAGCGTCTTGCCCTCACCAAACTCTTCCGCCGCTCAATACTCCAACGTCATCGGGAAGTACGACAGCGTTCCATCCGAGTCCTCATACTTCAGGAACAGCTTCTTGGTCCCCTTCTGGCCCACCACCCGCGCCGCCACCACCACCCCGGTATGGTCCCGCTTGGACACATCCACATGGAAGCTCTGGATCGGCCCACCCCAGTCGCTCGCCGTCGTCCAGTCCTCGGTAAACCGCTTCAGCGTGTAGTCATACTTCTGCGGATGCTGCTGCCAGTTCGGATCGTTGTTCCACATCCCATACGCCTTGGCATAGTCGCCGTGCTCGACCGTCGTCAGGAACACGTTCACCCGATGCTCCGCCGGCAGGTTCGAAAAGAACCATCCATGTCCCATCAGAAAACCGGCCACAGCGACGACCGCCGCCACCAGGACCAGCACCACCGAGCCAACCAGCAGATTACGTTTGCGATCTTCGCGGCGAGCGTCGTACTCGGGCGCATTCAGCAGGGTCATCGTTCAAGCTCCTCAATCCTAACCATATTAGACGCACCAGCCATCCTCAAAAGCGCTTCGCCCCATCTCTCCCGCTCACCGCTGCGCCACGTTCCTCGGAAACGCCCCCGGAAGCACCTCCACCTCCACGCCCCTGCCCTCCCCATCCGACACAAAATAAACCGAAACCACGTCGAACCGCACCGGAATCCCTCGCCTCCGCTCCTCCGCAATCCCCTTCAGATACGCCCGCGCCAGCCGCCGCAGCGTCTCCTGCTTCGCCCCATCCACCGCGAACTCCGCCGGCACCAGGTCCCTTCCCGTCCGCGCCTTCACCTCGATAAAGCACAGCCACTCCCCCTGCCACCCAATCAGATCCACATCCCCACGCGCCTTCGGGCTGCGTCCACCGCCGCGCCACAATTGTGTACCCCTGCCGCCGCAGATGAAACAGCGCCTCCTCCTCGCCGCGCAGCCCCGTCGCCAGATGCGCCGCCGATGTCCCGCCGCGCTCGCCGCCCCACTCCGCAGCCGCCCCGCCAGCCAATCGACTCCGCCCAGCGCCGACTGCTGCGCGTCCAGCCACCCCCGCGACAGCCGTGTCCCCAAGGGCGCCATCGCCGCTATCGGCTTCAAACCACTCGATCGCATATGCCCCACAGCATACGCGCCCGCCCCGGTTCCGTCCCCGGTTTTCCTCGCTCCATTTGCCTCGACCGCCCGACCCTGCGATACTTAACTGTGCCCACTCGGCTCAAACTTCCAACACATTTAAAGGGGTCGCGGACATGTCTGCAAAGTACATCTTTGTAACGGGCGGAGTCGTGTCTTCGCTCGGCAAAGGGCTTGCGGCAGCATCCATCGGCTGCCTGCTCGAAGCCCGCGGCATCAAGGTCAACCTGATGAAGTTCGACCCCTACCTGAACGTCGATCCCGGCACCATGTCGCCCGTTCCAGCACGGCGAAGTCTTCGTCACCGACGACGGCGCCGAGACCGACCTCGACCTCGGCCACTACGAGCGCTTCACCCACGCCAAGCTCACGCGCGATAACAACCTCACCACCGGCCGCATCTACGAGCAGATCATCACCAAGGAGCGCCGCGGCGACTACCTCGGCAAGACCGTCCAGGTCATCCCCCACGTCACCAACGAGATCAAGAACGCCATGCGCAAGGTCGCCGCCGACTGCGACGTCGCCATCGTCGAGATCGGCGGCACCGTCGGCGACATCGAATCGCTCCCCTTCCTCGAAGCCATCCGCCAGATGCGCCAGGACCTCGGCCGCGAAAACACCCTCTTCGTCCACGTCACGCTGATCCCCTGGATCGCCGCCGCGCAGGAGCTCAAGACCAAGCCCACCCAGCACTCCGTCAAGGAGATGCTCTCCATCGGCATCCAGCCCGACATCCTCCTCTGCCGCTCCGACCGCGCCGTCCCCCGCGACATGCGCACGAAGATCGCCCTCTTCTGCAACGTCGAAGAGCAGCGCCGTCATCGCCGCCCGCGACGTCGCCAGCATCTACGAGGTGCCGCTCACCTTCGCCGCCGAGGGCGTCGACACCCTCGCCCTCAAGTACCTCCACATCGACGCCAAGGCGCCCGACCTCACCAAGTGGCAGGACATCGTCGACCGCGCCTACAACCCCGCGGACGAAGTCTCCATCGCCATCGTCGGCAAGTACGTCGAGTACGAAGACAGCTACAAGTCCCTCAAAGAAGCCCTCGTCCACGGCGCCCTCGCCCACAACCTCAAGCTCCGCGTCACCTGGATCGAAGCCGAAGGCCTCGAGACCGTCGACGCCGAAGGCGACCCGACCCGCGCCTACGAGGACCAGCTCAGCGGCTTCGACGGCATCCTCGTCCCCGGCGGCTTCGGCAAGCGCGGCATCGAGGGCATGCTCAACGCCATCCGCTACGCCCGCGAGAACAACGTCCCCTACTTCGGCATCTGCCTCGGCATGCAGACCGCCTGCATCGAGTACGCCCGCAACGTCTGCGGCCTCGCCGACGCCAACTCCGGCGAGTTCGACCCCGCCACCCCGCACCGCATCATCTACAAGCTCCGCGAGCTCACCGGCGTCGAAGAGATGGGCGGCACCATGCGCCTCGGCGCCTGGACCTGCGTCATGGAGCCCGGCTCGCTGGCCGCCAAGGCCTACGGCACCACCGAGATCTCCGAGCGCCACCGCCACCGCTACGAGTTCAACCGCGAGTACGAAGCCCTCCTCACCGGCGCCGGCCTGCGCCTCACCGGCACCACCCCCGACGCCACCTACGTCGAGATCGTCGAGATCCCCACGCCACCCCTTCTTCCTCGGCTGCCAGTTCCATCCCGAGTTCAAGTCCAAGCCGCTCGAGCCGCACCCGCTCTTCCGCGACTTCGTCGCCGCCAGCTACAAAAACCGCGGCACCCTCATCACCCAGGCCGAAACCCCGCACGAAGCCGTCCCCGCCACCAAGGCCTAACCAACCCAGCGAGAAACGAAGCCCGGGTGCCCCGGCCTGCCGCACAGCCTCATCGTGCAGCAGGCCGGTGCCCATCGGGCGCGTTTTTTGCCCCAGGAGTGGAGCGTGAGGTATCGAGCGCAAGCGAGACCGCCTTCCTCCCCATCAGATCAACGTCCCAGCAGGACCGCCCCCTCACCCGCCCCGCCAGAGCCTTATCGAACGTCACAAACCGCATCCCGCCAGCTCCGCAAACGCCACGAGATACGCTCCGCCCAGTCCTTCGTCGATCCGCGTCTCGATCCGTCCTCGTGCGAAAAATCGGCTTCCAGCCCCTCGGGCTCCGTCCGCAAGACGAACGTTCTGCCATCCATCGAAGAAAGATCATAGATCCGCCAGGCCTCAGCCTGACTCACGACATCCTCCCCATGCACTCGCATTCGTCAGCAAACGAAGCAGCGATAGCTGCGTCATCCGACAGAAGATAGCATCGGGCCGCAGGATCGAGCGACTCACCCCACTCAATCGCCACCTGATGATGTGGATGCACCGCATGGCGCAGCGCCAGCCAGACGTTCACATCAGGGAAAAGCAATGTATTCGTAGACGCCCTCCGGGCCGAGCTTCAACGAGCCCGGATTCTTCGGCTTGGATCGCCGGAAATTTGATCTTCTGCCCTGCTTCCGATCCCTGTTTCCAGCTCCCGTGACCCGTCGCAGAATCAGTTCCTTCACGGATCGACCCTCCAGCGCGGCCTCGCTCTTCAGTTCGCGATAAATCGGGTCCGGAATGTCGACCGTGGTTCGCATCGGGGAAAATCTACCATATTGATGGCAGCCCGGCTCGCCTACAGGTGAAACAGCCTCTTGTCATACGCCACCCGCCGCGCCCACGCCACGGTCACCTCCCGCGCCTCCGGATGCAGCGCATTCAGCAGCACGTTCCACGACTCCGGCGCCACCGCCGACGGAACCCACAACAGCGCCGACTCCCTAGCCTCCAGCCAGGCATCGCCCACCGCCCGCGTGACCCGCACATCCTCCCGCCAGTCCTCAGCCAAGACTCGACCGCCACCGTCCCTGACGAAATCCCCTCCGGAACCTCCACCCGCAGCATCTGGTAGCTCTCCGGAAACAGCCGTGGATTTCCCTTCAGATTAGCCAGGACCTCGACCAGCGCCAGCGCCGGATGCTCCGACAGGTAGACGATCCGCTTCCCCCGGCCCGCACTATGCCATCGCCCATCCGCGCGCTCGCCGCCCAACCCCACCAGATCGCCATGGTTGCTGATCCGCCACAGCGCCTTCACGCGTAGACGTTCTCATCGATCTGCCACAGCATCGTCTCGACCAGCCGCCCCCCGGACTCGGTCCGCAACATACTCATCGGGCTGCGATTCCCGATCCGGTCATCCGCCGACCGCAGCCACAGCAACGCCTTCTCGTGATTCGCCAAAGACCTCCCGGCCAGCGCCACCACCCGCGCCACCCGCACCAGCCGGTCGCTCTCTTCATGCGAAAGCGCCTCGCCTCGCGCCTTCCGATGCTTCAAGGTTCGCGGCGAAATCACGATCTCCGAGACCTCCGAAAAGGTCAGCCCTCTCTCCCGCAACAGCCCCAGATTCTCAGTCGGCAGCCCGCCTTCCACCAGCACCGCGAGTTCAAACTCCGACGCCGGCGCGACTCCAAGGTACTCGCTTAGGTTTGGATAGGTTGCCACAAAGCACCTCCTGGACATTATGCCACATAGCATGTCGGCATAATGTCCTTACCCTGTTGTCATCGCCGAGCGCAGCGAAGGACCCCGGTACCCTCCCCCCATAAAACGCTCGCGCCTTTCACCTCGGATTCTCCGCTTTCTGCCCCACGGCAAACCACGATAAAAAACACACCGTCACCCAACAAATTTGCTGACTTCCTCCCCAGAAAGCCGTACACTGGGCACCTCCCCTGAAAACCTGAAGAAGGCGATGACCCCAGCGGTCGATCAACACGCCTAACCCGTCTGTTTGGAATACTTTAGCAGTCGGCATTTGAAAATAAGGGACTTTTTGGACTTCGTTTGGACTCATCCCCCATGATTGGAAGACTTTAGGACTTACCTCGGGGGAGGGGGACGGGTCCAGCCGTTACCCTCGGTTCCCGCTACGGCCCGCCTCTGGCCCTGCCCGCAGCGTGCCTATACACTCGAACCACCATATGCCGCACGCTCCCCGCCTGACCCTGCTCCTGGCCCTCGCCTCCACCGCCGCCCTCGCCCAAAACGCTACCGCTCAAGGCCCCGGCGCCCGCACCGTCGCCTTCGCCAACAGCGACCCCACCGGCGACCCACCCCGCGGCGGCAGCTGGAGCCCCGACGGCACCCGCCTCACCTTCATGGCCGAGGACGACCAGATCGGCCACCCCGGCGACATCATCCAGATCGACGCCCGCACCGGCAAGCCCAGCGTCCTCGCCACCGCCGCCCAGCTCGACGCCCTCGCCTCCGCCCCCATCAGCGAAAAGGATCGCGACCACCGCGCCCGCTACGACATGGCCCCCTTCCTCTGGGCCGACGACTCCAAGCACCTCATCCTCGACAAGGGCGGCCTCCTCTGGCTCTACTCCATCGCCGACGGCACCGGCACCCTCCTCGTCAACACCCACCAGGGCTCCGGCGACGACCCCAAGTTCTCGCCCGACGCCAAGCTCGTCTCCTACCTCCGCGACCACAACCTCTACATCCACCGCGTCGCCGACAAGTCTGCCGCCCAGAAGGACACCGCCCTCACCAGCACCACCGCCGCCACCACCCTCAACGGTGAGGTCGACTGGGTCTACCTCGAGGAGCTCGACGTCCGCAGCAACTACTTCTGGTCCCCCGACTCCTCCGCCATCGCCTACCTCCAGGCCGACGAGTCCAAGGTCCCCGAGTTCCCCATCGCCGACTGGATCCCCCGCCACACCGCCGTCGATCCCCAGCGCTACCCCCAGCCCGGCGACCCCAACCCCGCCGTACGGGTCGGCGTCGTCCCCGTCCAGGGCAGCGACGCACGGCAAAACCAAGTTCATCACCCTCCCCTTCAGCGCCGGCAACGACTACATCCCGCGCTTCGGCTGGATCGACGCCAGCACCCTCTACATCGAGGTCCTCACCCGCGACCAGCGGCACCTGAACCTCTACTTCGCCGACGCCCGCACCGGCGCCTCCCGCCTCGTCTACACCGACACCGACCCCAAGTACCTCGACGAGAACTACGACCTCGAGTTCCTCTCCCACGGCCGCTTCCTCGCCCCCAGCTGGCGCGACGGCCACACCCACCTCTACCTCTACCAGTACGACCAGAAGCACCCGCTCGCCGCCGACGCCACCCTCGTCCGCCAGCTCACCCACGGCGACTACGAGGTCGAGTCCGTCGCCGGCGTCGACCCCACTCCGAGACCGTCTTCTACACCTCCACCGAAGGCTCCCCGCTCGAGAACAACCTCTGGTCCGATCCGCCTCGACGGCTCCGCCAAGCAGAGGCTCACCTCCACCCCCGGCGTCCACGACGTCCTCGTCTCCCCCGACGGCAGCCACTTCTCCGACATCGCCAGCACCCGCACCACGCCGCCCACCGCCAGCCTCTGCGCCGTCCACCAGAGCTGCACCCCCTACTGGCACTCCACCCAGATCCCCACCGCCACCGGCGTCACCTCCACGCCCGTGACCTTCACCGCCGCCGACGGCAAGACCACCCTCTACGGCACCCTCACCCTCCCCACCGCCGCTACGAGCGCCGCCTCCGTCCCCCTCATCCTCAACCCCTACGGCGGTCCCCTACCCACCCCCGGCGTCCGCGACGCCTGGAGCAACAGCCGCTTTTTCAATGAACTGCTCGCCCAGCACGGCTTCGCCGTCCTCGACGTCGACAATCGCGGCTCCGGTGGCCGTGGCCGCGACTTCCAGCAGGCCGCCTACCGCACCTTCGGCCCCGTCCAGTTCGCCGACCAGATCGCCGCGCTCGATCAGACCCTCGCCCGCTACCCGCAGCTCGATCCCAAGCGCGTCGGCTGGTGGGGCTGGAGCTGGGGCGGCAGCTTCACCCTGTACGCCATGACCCATACCGACCGCATCCGTGCCGGCGTCGCCGTAGCTCCCGTCACCGACTGGCGCAACTACGACTCCGCCTACACCGAGCGCTACCTCGGCCTTCCCTCCGCCAACGCTGCCATCTACACCGCCGACTCCCCCGTCACCCACGCCGCCAACCTCAAAGGCCGCCTCCTCATCGCCCAGGGCACCGGCGACGACAACGTCCACCTCGCCAACACCATCCAGTTCCTCCAGCCACTCATCAACGCCGGCATTCCCTATGACCTGCAGCTCTTCCCGCGCAAGACCCACTCCATCGCCGGCACCGAGTCGCGCGACGAGCTCTTCAACCGCATCCTCTTCCAGTTCGAGACCTACCTGAAGTAGCCTCTCCCACCACCATTCCGACCCAATGCGAACTCCGCCTGGAAATTCAGGCGGAGTTCGCATCTAATCCCCTCATGACGACGCGCTACGACACCAACCGCCGCACCTCCAGCAGCTTCCCCATCCTCCTGCTCGCGGCCATGCTCGGTGCCGTCGCCCTCACCCTCTTTCTGCGCCACGCCACCAGCGGCCCCTTGGCCCGCATCGCCACCCTCATCACCGGCCGCACCACCACCATCAGTCTCTCCGCCCCCGCCGTCGTCGAGAAGATCCAGCGCCTCAGCCGCCTCGAAACCGTCGTCTACTCGCTCGATACCGTCGTCGAGGGCGAACGCACCACCCCGCTGCTGCCCGACATCCTCGCCGGCGACAAGCTCCTGCTCATCGTCCATGGCCAGTCCATCGCCGGCGTCGACCTCTCCCAGCTCAAACCCGAAGATGTCCAGATCGATCGCCCCACCGGCACGGCAGATGGCAGCACCATCCACGTCACCCTACCCGCCTCACAGATCTTCGTCACCGCGCTCGACGAGCAGCACACCCGCGTCTACACCCGCTCCACCGGCCTGCTCGTCCCCGCCGACGCCAACCTCGAGTCCGACACCCGCGCCAAGGCCCAGCAGCAGCTCCAGCAAGCCGCGCTGACCGACGGCATCCTCGACGCCGCCCGCAAGAACGCCCGCGCCACCGTCACCACCCTGCTCTACTCGCTCGGTTTCCAACACGTCGACGTGAAATAAGCCGCGTTGGCGCTGCTATAAAATCCTCAGATCCCAGCCGATATCAGTGCCATCTAACAAGTGCGCGCAGACAGGGCACTCCCCCACCACCCTCTGCCTGCGCTATCATCCTTGCCATGAAGTTCCTGTGTACGCGTCGCTCCGGCGACAGAAAGATTGAACCCGTGACACTCTCCCTTCCCTCCCGGAAAGAATCGACGTTGCTCAAGACCGTGGGCTGGGTCTCAGCCGGTCTTGGAGCCGTTGCTCTTGGTTTGGTGGTCGGCAACGAGCTTCGCCAGCGCTACAAATTCAACCGCCGTACCCCCTACGACAACTACTCCCACGCGGGAGATGTGCAGTACGACATCGACTCGGGCATCGGCGTCTAGACAAGATTTCGCGCAGAATGCGCGCGGTTCCCTTCGTCTCGGCCAAAAGAACCCCAGAGAAACCTCAGACGAAGAATGGGTGGCAGCCCGCTTCCTTCCGAAGCGCAACTGCCACCCATTTGTGACTTCTACAGTACCGTTCTTGGGCAATTACCGGTGCGAGGCCGCAACCTTCGACTGCCCACCGGTCTCTGCCAATGCCGTGTCGATCGTCTGGTAAAGCAGAGTCGGATCCATGATCTGGGTCCATCCCTTGTTGGTCACGACGAAGATGGTCGGAGTCTGAGACAGGCCGACACGATCGCCCAGCGTTTGGTCCGACTTCACCTCTTGCGTAAACAGACCGCTGGGATCCATCACGAACGGCATGCTCTGGCCATGTGTCTGGAACCACCGCCGCGTAAACGCCTCCAGGTCATCCTTGCTGGCGATGCTCATCTGATTGGCGAAGACATCGCGACGGAAATCCTCCGCAATCTTGGGCGACACCTTGTCCTGGAGATAGCGCGCCGTTACCGCCGCATCGAAGCTCCAGATGTGCATGCGCAGCGGGTAATCATGCCGCACCAGCGGGATATGGTACCGCTCGATCGCCTCGTGCACGATCGGAAACGCGTGCGCGCACGCGGGGCACTCCAGGTCTTCGAACTCGTAGATCGCCACCTTCGCACCTGCCGGCGGCTTCACCATCGACGTGTCTTTGAAGGTGTTTCCCTGGTTCGGCGGGGCTGAGTACTGGGCGACCGCAGGCAGGCTGGCACCAAGCAGCAGCGCTGCGGCAAGCAAGCTGGGCTTAAGGATCGGAGCAGAGCGTTTCATGAAGTTTAGACGCATGGCGGTCGCTTTTATTTTAGCCCAGCCGCTTTCCGTGTTTCCTCCTCGAGCAAAAGGAATTTCGCAACCTCAGCTCCGTCGTGGCACTCTAAGTGTGGTGAGCATGAAAAATCTTCGGCATCCGGCAGAGCCAACAGGAAAGTTGCGCGCGGTCTTCGCCCTGGGCTGCGGTCTATCCCTCGGCGGCTGCGGCCCTCGCGGCGGCCCCAGCCCCACGGCGCAGGAGCTGCCCCAGGCTCCCACCCCGAACCCCGCCGTCTTGCGCGCTCCCGGAGGGTTCGCCGTCGCAGCCGCCACCTCCGGCCCCATGCCGCTCAGCCTCGATGAAGCCATCGACCGCGGCATGCGACTGAATCTGCAGCAGTTACTCGCCCAACAGAACGAACGCGCCGTCCACGGCGAACTGCTCACCGTCGAAAACAACCTGCTGCCCACGCTCTCCGCACAGCTGGCCACCGGAACCCAGGAGATTAACCTCGCCGCGATGGGCTTCAAGCCCAGCACCGTCGCCGCACTCGGCCCCGCCCTGGGATTGAGCAACTTCACCTTCAATGAGATCGTGAAGGTCTCGACCACCTCCGCCCAGGTCAACGTCTCCCAGCAGCTCTTCAACCTTCCCGCCTACGAGTTCTATCGCGCCGCCCAGAAGGCCGCCGTCGTCGCCCAGTTGACGACCAAGTCCGGGCGCAACGACATGGCCCTCCGTGTCGGCACCGCCTATCTTGCAGGCACTCGCCGACGCCGCCCAGATCACCAACGCCGAAGCGCTCGAAAAGGCCGACGAGGTCGTCCTCCGCCAGGCCACAGCTCTCCCATGACGCCGGCGTCGGAACGCACCTCGACGTCCTCCGCGCCCAGGTCCAGCTCCAGACCCAGCAGCAGGTCCGCATCAGCGCCGAGGACACCTTCGCCAAGGACAAGGTCGCGCTCAACCGCCTGATCGGCCTTCCCGCCGACCAGCAGATCGCCCTCACCGACACCGTACCCTTCTCCGAGTTGGCCGCCATGCCGGAACCCGCCGCCCTGCAGCTCGCCTTCACCCAGCGCGACGACTATCTCTCGCTCCAGGCGCAGCTCGACGCCGATCAGTACTCCGCCAAGGCGGTCCGCTACCAGCGCCTCCCAACGCTCTCCTTCGGCGGCTTCTACGGCGTCCTCGGCGAGACCCGACGGCCTCTACCACGGCGACTTTGTCGCACAGGGCAAGCTCGAGTTCCCCATCTTCGAAGAAGGCTCCCTGCGCGGCGAGCGTGAGGTCGCAAACGCCCAGATCAGCCGCGTCCGCGCCCAGATCGCCAACCTCCGCGTCGCCATCGACCAGCAGATCCGCGACAGCCTGCTCGACGTCCAATCCTCCGCGGAACTGGTCAAGGTCGCGCGCAGCAACGTCGCCCTCTCCACCCAGGAGCTGAAGGACGCCACCGACCGCTTCACCTCCGGCGTCACCGACAACCTGCCCGTCGTCCAGGCGCAGGCGACCCTGGCCGCCGCACAGACCCGCCAGGTTGCGAGTGAATTCCAATACAACCAGTCCAAGCTCGCGCTCGCCCGCAATATCGGCGTCGTCGAGACCGAGTACAAAGCGTATCTTGGGCGCTAAATGACCGCCCGCCCCCGCGTCACGCCCAGCATCCTGCTGCAACTAGAAGGTCTGCTCCTGCTCGCGCTCGGTTGCGCCGCATACCAGCACCTCTTCCCGCATCGCTGGCTGTTCTTCGCGCTGCTTTTCCTCGTTCCTGACCTCTCCCTGCTCGGCTACGCGACCGGCTCCCTGCGATTCGCCACCGCCCTCTACAACGCCGGCCACACCTTTACCCTCCCGCTGCTGTTGGGATTCGCCAGCTCGCTCTCCGCTTGGCCCACCGGCCTGGCGCTGGCCCTTATCTGGTGCGCACACATCAGCTTCGACCGCGCCCTTGGCTACGGCCTGAAGTTTGCCGAAGCCTTCAAACCGACGCACATCCAGCGCGCCGGCATCTGGCGAGACTAGCCGGCCCGCACCGCGCTCGCAAAATCTCTCCCAAAAACTCCTGCCAAGCCCACGCAGCTGCACGGTATGAAAGCATACTGAGATATGGCGTCCCCCTCGAAGAGCAGGAAACAACAGGCGGGAAGCGCATTCCTCTCGCGAGACTTCCGCCTCTACCAATCGGCCCGCATGTTCGTGATCCTCGGCGCCGAAGCGCAATCCGTCGCCGTCGCGTGGCAGGTCTATCAGATCACCCACTCCGCTCTCGACCTCGGCTACACCGGCCTCGCCCTGTTTCTTCCCGGCCTCTTCTTCATGCTGGCCGCCGGCCATGCCGCCGACCGCTACGACCGGCGCCGATCATCCTCGTCTGCTACTCCGCTGCAGTTCCTCTGCACCGCCGGCCCTGCTGTGGTTTGCCCTGCACGGCATCACCGCACATCTGGCCGATCTACGCCGTCCTCGTCGGCATCGGGCTGGGCAGCGCCTTCAGCGGCCCCGCCTCCTCCGCCATGGTCCCCTCCCTGGTGCCCAAGGAGCACTTCGTCAACGCCATCACCTGGGGCGCCAGCATCTACCAACTCGCCAACATGGTCGGCCCCGCCGTCGGCGGCCTGCTCTTCACCCTTCCGCTCGCGGGCGCTCTCGCCCACTGGAACGGCGCCGCCATCGTCTACGCCTTCACGCTGTTCACGCTCGCGGCCTTCCTGGTGCTGGTGGCGCTGATCCGCACCCGCGCCGAGCGCACCGAGAAGAAGGCCTTCAACCTGCACACCATGCTCGCCGGCATGCGCTACGTCTGGGAGACCAAGCTGCTGCTCGGCTCCATCTCGCTCGACCTCTTCGCCGTCCTGCTGGGCGGCGCCGTCGCCCTGCTGCCCATCTATGCGACCGAGATCCTGCATGCCGGGCCCCGGGGCGCTGGGCCTGCTGCGCGCGATGCCGTCGGTGGGCGCGCTGGCGGTGAGCCTCACCATGGTGTGGCGGCCGATCAAGCGCCGCGCCGGGGCGGTGATGCTCTGCTGCGTGGGCATCTTCGGCGCGGCGACGGTGGTCTTCGGCCTCTCCCGGACGATGTGGATCAGCCTCGTCGCCCTGGTGCTCGTCGGCGCCAGCGACATGGTCAGCGTCGTGATCCGGGGCAGCGTCCTGCAGCTGGCCACGCCGCCCGAGATGCGCGGCCGCGTCAGCGCCGTCAACTGGCTCTTCATCGGCGCCTCCAACGAGTTCGGCGAGTTCGAGAGCGGTCTCACCGCGCACTGGTGGGGCGCGGTGCGCGCGGTGGTGATCGGCGGCATCGGCTCGATGCTCGTCACGGGCTCGGCAGCGGTCCTGTTCCCTGCCCTGCGCCGTGCGGATAAGCTAACGGCAGAGTCGCTCCGCGGCAGCCGAGCTGCAACAGGCCACCGCGGAGCCGGTGAACTAGCAGCCCGTAAACTAGGAGCCGGTGAAGCAGGAGCCGGTAAACTGGCTAGACAAACGACACCGAGGAGGCAAGCGTGGAGAGTGGCAAGAAGGCAGCGATCGGGGCCACGGTGCTGCTGCTCGCAGTGGTTGGGATTCGGGTCGGGATGTTGGTGCACCAACGGCATGTCGATGAGACCGCGGTCGCACCGGCGCCGGTCGAGAGCAAGGCCAATCCCGACGACCTGGTCTTTCTCAAGCAGCTGCGGCCGGACTCGATGAAGGACATCAAGGATCTGGTGGGCAAGACGCTGTGGGTCTCGGCCGGCGGCCAGATGGACTACTACCTCTACGCCGGACCACAGGGCCAACTACGCCAAGTCCGAGGGCATTCTGCTGGGCGCCGATCCGCGTGGTGGTGAAGGATGCCATCGAGCAGGTCGCGCCCAAGTCGGCGACCTTCCGCATTCCCGGCGGCGACCGCCAGGTGCTGCTGGTCTTCACGCTGCCCAAGTCGGCGAAGCCGGAGACGCTGTACGCGGTTCCCGTCGGCTATCACAGGACGGCGCCTACACCTTCGAGATGGACGAGATCTTCTTCTACGACGATCCGCACGTGCTCTACAAGCACTGGGGCGCGGACCAGTGGGCGGCGATCGACGCGCACAAGGTGATTCCCGGCATGAGCGAGCGCCAGGTCGAACTGTCGCTGGGACAGGTCAGCAAGAGCGAGAGCCAGACCTATGGCAACCGCACCGTGACCTTCGACGATCAGGGCCATCCTGTCGACGTCACCTTCACCAACGACAAGGCGACCAATATCCGGCCCGGATTAATCTTTCCGCTCCGCACGCAGACGCCCAGAAGCCCCTTCCCCGGAAGGGGCTTTTCCGCCTCCGGGAGGGTACCTGCCCCTCCCCCCGTCACGAAGTCCTAAAGTCTTCCAAACAGACAACCTAAGTCCAAACCAAGTCCAACCTAAGTCCAGACCCGATTTTCGCTCCGGCGCTTAGAGGGGGCGTTTCGGAACGGGCGTGTTGTCAAGCGGCGCAAGTATCTGCACTCTGCTCACCAGAGCAGCTGAACGCCGTACGCCGAAAAGCGCTTGTCGTGGGTCAGGATCGGAATGCCCTCGGTCGCCGCCTGCGCAATGAGCAACCGGTCGAATGGATCTCCATGGTGCTGCGGCAGCGTCTCCAACCGGAGGATGTGCTCGAAGCGAATCGGGAGTAACTCCATCCCATACTCCTTCATCTCGTCGCGAACATACGCGACCGACGAGCCGATGGCGCGGAGCTTCCCAGCCTGATCTTGATGCTGATCTCCCACAGCGAGGCAAGGCTGAAGACCAGTTCGCTGCTCTCCGAGGTGAGAATCTGCTGCGCGTCAGCCGATAGGCGAGGATCTTTGAGAAGCGCCCAGAGAAAGGCGTGAGTATCGACGAGCACCCTCATGCAGGATCGTCCTCGGCCGTCGTCCGCCCCTTCAAAAAGCCGCTGAATCTCGAGGTTGGTCGCGGGAGAATCGAAGTCCTCGGCCATCCAGAGCTTGCCGATGCCGGCACCGATCATGCTCTGCCGCGACTTGCGCGCTGGCTCGGTGACGAGCACGAGCTTGACTGCCGGCTTGCCGGCACGCGCGATGATGACCTCTTCCCCGTTCTCCGCAGCCGCGATCAACTTGGAGAGATGCGTCTTCGCGTGATGGATGTTGACTTCCATAAAGGAAGCTTAGCTAGGCTACCTAGCTAAAGCAAGCGTCAAGATCATTAGCTTCCGGAGGGATCCACGCTGCCGAGCCAGGCCGAGAGCACGATCACAAGCGTGAGGCAGACCGCCTCGACGCGGAGGGTCGTCACAAGGGTCTTTGCCTGTTGCGGGGTCCAGGCGCGTTCCGGCTGGCGGATCCAGCGCCGGTGCAGCCAGCCCAACGCCAAGGCGAGCGCGACCAAAACCAGCTTGCCGAACAGGATGCGTCCCCAGCCGGTATGGAGTAGGCCGCCAGATGCCGCTCGAGTCCGGTCCATCCCTTGAGGCGCCGCTCAGCAGCACCACGGCGACAGCATAGGTCGAGACGCGCGAGAGGGATTGCAGATACGCCCCGTCCGCACGTCCGCCGGAGGCGACGAGCCGCGGCACCACGAAGAACCCCGAGACGATCACCCCTCCCGTCCAGAGCGCCATGCCGGAGAGGTGGAGGAACTGCAGCAGTTCGGCGCGGCTGAAGTCGCCCCCGACGGCGGCGTGCCCGGTTGCAGAGTGGAAGGCAGGATCAGAGCCACCAGAACGGCGAAGACAGACCGCGTCCGAAGCGGCTTCAGCAGGTCCGCAAGCAGCAGAAGCACGACGGCCCCCAGGGTCGCGAGCGCGATCCGCCGGCATGCGTTGTGGCGACCAGGGGAGCAGCGGCGAACACCTCGCGGAAGCCAGCCTGCCCGGTCATGGACGCAACCAGAAGGTAGAACTGCGAACCGAGCGCGAGCGCCATCAGGATCGCCGCCGAGCGTAGCCTGGGAATGCCGAATCTCCGGCCGCTGGCGCAGCCAATACCCGGCCAGCAGCGAGCCGATGGCCACGGCCAGCCCCCAATCGAACAGCGCGGTCGAGAGGATCCCGATCCCCGCTTCCAGCGAATCATTCATCGATACGGCCTTCGGAACGCAAGGTTCGCGCCTACCGAACCGTGAAATGATAGGTGCCCTCGGTGCGGTGCCCATCGGTTGCGATGGCGATCCAGTGCACCGCATAGATGCCCGGCTTGAGCGCCGGCAGCGCCAGCGTCATGTGCGTGGCATCGGCGGCGTCCACCGTCGACTTCGCCTGCGTCACCGTCGCCCCATTCTCGCCGGAGACATGGATCGAGCTGAACTTCGGCTCCAGCCCCTCGGTAAACCGAATCGAGACCTGCGCCGGGGCCGCGGCCAACCGAGTCGACGCGCAGGCTCCATGACCTTGGGGTGGGCGTGGGCGAAGGCGCTTCCGGTGGCCATCATCAGAGAGGCCGCGAGCACCAGCGGCCGGAAATAGCGATTTTCATAGTCTTCTTCTCTTCTTTCTCAGTTCCTCTTTGGACGTGCCGGCGGGGATGTACCCACCCCGCATCTAATCTCAGCCGGTGTTGCGGAGGCCGGCGGTGATGCCGTTGATGGTGGCGGTGATGGCGCGGTTGAGGTCCTGCATCTCGAGCGGAGTCGGGAGCGGCGTTCGGGCTGGCCGCCTCGGCGGCGCGCTTGCGGCGGAGGAGTTCGACCTGGATCAGCGACATGGGGTCGACGTAGGGGTTGCGCAGGCGGATGGAGCGCTCGAGGACCGGGTTGGTCTCGAGCAGCGTGGTCTGGCCGGTGATGGCGAGGATCATGCGGCGGGTGCGCTTGAACTCGGCTTCGAGGGTGGTGAAGACGCGGTCGCGCAGGGCCTCGTCTTCGACCAGCGAGGCGTAGAGGCGGGCGATGCCGAAGTCGGCCTTGGCGAGCGCCATCTCGACGTTGCGGATGATGTCGAGGAAGAGCGGGAAGCTGCGCGTCATCGGTGCTGCAGCTGAGCGCGAGGCCGTCGGCGTGGCGCGGCGATGAACTGCTCGAGCGCGTGGCCGACGCCGAAGTAGGCGGGGACGAGTGGCGGGACTGCATCCAGCCGAAGACCCAGGGGATGGCGCGGAGGTCGGCCATGCTGCGCTTTGCGCGCGGTGGCGTCGGTGCGCTTGGCGGGGCGGGAGCCGATGCGGGCGTGTTCGAGTTCGGCGACGGGCGTGGCCTGCTCGAAGTAGGTGAAGGTCTCGGGGTTGTCGACGATGTGCTTGCGGTAGAAGGCGAAGGAGGTGGCGGAGAGCTGGTCGAGCGCGGCCTCCCAGGCGGGGAGGATCTCGCCGGTGAGGTGGGGGACGTGGATCGGTCGGTTGCGTCGCCGTCGGAGGACGCTTCGTAGCCGGCTGCGCAGTCGGCAGTGGCAGCCCGCTGGAGGATGGCGTCGGGGCGGGCGATGGCGTCGAGCGAGGCGGCGATCATCAGCTCGAGGTTGCGCTCGGCGAGGACGACGTCGGAGTACTTCCAGTTGAGGACTTCGCCCTGCTCGGTGATGCGGAGCTCGCCGGAGAAGCTGTCGAGGGGCTGGGCGAAGATGGCGCGGTGGGTGGGGCCGCCGCCGCGGCCGACGGTGCCGCCGCGGCCGTGGAAGAGGCGGAGGGTGACGCCGCACTCGCGGGCGACCTCGTGCAGGGCGCGGTGGGCCTTCCAGATCTCCCAGGTGCTGGTGATCATGCCGCCGTCCTTGTTGGAGTCGGAGTAGCCGAGCATGACCTCCTGGCGGTGGTTCCAGGCTGGCGAGCAGTGGCTTGTAGGCGTCGCTCGACCAGAGCTCGCGGCAGATGGCGGGCGCGTTCTGCAGGTCTTCGATGGACTCGAAGAGCGGGACGGGCTGGAGGCCGGGGTCGTGCTCGCCGTCGGAGGCTTCGCCGCCTCGACGCTGACGCCGCCGAGGCGCGGCGAGCCAGAGGACGTTGAGGACGTCCTCGGCGGAGGTGGCGCCGCTGATGACGTACTGGCGGATGGCCTCGGGGGCGTAGCTGCTGCTTGAGCTCGGCGATGGCGCGGAAGGTGTCGAGGACCTCCTGCGGTCTGCGGGCGAGAGCGCGGCGGGCAGGCTGCAGGTCAGTCGGAGATGCGCCGCCGGCCGGCTGCCAGGCGGAGATCTCGGCGATGGCCGCGGCGTGGACGCGGGCGTGCTGGCGGATGTCGAGCGTCTGGAGGTGGAGGCCGTAGGTGCGGACCTCGAGGAGCAGCGGGTCGATGAGCAGGCGGCTGAGGCGCTCGCCTTTGTTCTGGAGCGAGCGATGTCGCGGATGACAGCTCGAGGTCGCGAGCAGCTCGGCGGCGTGGGTGTAGGGCTCGAGCGCAGGCGGTCGGAGAGCGGTAGGAGAGCCGCAGGCTGACTGCGGCGCGCCGCCGAGGCGCAGCATGATGCAGGCGAGCAGCAGGCGGAGCGCCTCGGTGGGGAAGCGTCGCGAGGGCGTCCTGGCCGGCGGTGCGGAGCTGCGCGAGATACGGCGCCAGCGTGCCTCGAGCGCGGGGGAGACGGGCACCTGCTGGGTGGAGCTGGCGAGCTGCTCGAAGACGTTCTGCAGGCGGCGGCGTAGTGGTTGAAGAGCAGGTCGCGCGCCATGGCGAGCGCCTCGCGCGTGGTCGCCGGGGTGACGAAGGGGTTGCCGTCGCGGTCGCCGCCGATCCAGGAGCCGAAGCTGACGAGCTGGGGAGCTCGGCGAGCGTGGCGTGCAGGTCGTACTCGGCGTCGAGGGCGCGCGGCGATCTCGGGTAGAGCACGGGGAGGGTGTCGAAGAGCGAGGACTCGTAGTAGTCGAGGGCCATGCGGATCTCGTCGCGGACGGTGGGGCGGGCGGTGCGGACGTCGTCGGTCTGCCAGAGGGCGGTGATCTCGGCGATGATGTCGCGCTCGAGGGCGTCGAGCTCGGCGGCGGGCAGCGGGATGCGGTCGAGCTGCTCGAGCAGGTCGGAGATGCGGCGGCGCTTGAACGCATTTTTTGAATAAGAGGTTGTTTCAATTCCCCATAAACTTTTTCGTAAAGTTTGGCATATAATGGCATCATACGCAGATAGCGATCGACTATATTTTGATTTGTTTTATGAAAATCTTTATTGAGAATAGATGCGTTCTTTTTTTTATTGGCAGACTCATTAAGCCATTTATTTTCGTTATACTGTTCAATATTATCGGCCAAAGCAAAAATATAGCCATTATTTTCAGAAAGTAACGGTATCTCTTTTTCCGAATCAATACACAAAGGGTATGCAAAATTTAATAATTGTACTATTGATTGCCCATACTTCTTCACGGGTAATCTATTAGCAAGAAAACTAAATGTAAGCCATTTTCCTGCCAGATTAAAAGCTGTGCCTTTTCTCTGGTCATAAGCCCAGTCCAGTACGACTGCTAGTTCATTGAAGGAGCTGAGCTCATTTTTTAGGGAATCTTTAATTAAATTATCATGAGAAATAAACTCATTGAGTTGATCGGTTGTTTCGGGATAAAATATAAAAAGAGATGGATCCCGAGGACCCATTTTAATGATTGCATGATTCTTTTTCCAACATTTATCGCGTAAATTTTCAAATTCATCGCTTTTGATTGACATAGCAGTAAAATGCAAAACTTTTTCCATAGCCATATGCTGTATCAAAAGCTTGCTGGCAAAGCGCTGCAACGTATTTACATACTCATCTGAATTATTTTTGTTTAACTTCTCTTGAAGTAACGCGGTAAAAAATTGTGGCTCATCCAACTGATATTTTGAAAATCTACTCTGTTCCTTTCTTGATTCACCCAGAAAAAGAAGGGGTATTTCTTGAGTGTCTTTTTTTTCTGCTAACTTTTCTATAGGCTTTTCCATGCACTGCAGCGTGCATGGAATTAAAAGAAGGCTTAAGAGGTATATGCCTGGCACGCTATTCATTATTCTCCTCCTTATTCCAGGATTTAAATGTTTGGAGTTATCATAAATTACACGTATACTGCATAATAATGGCTTTTTTTACCCCCTTTATCAATTAATATATGAACTATTGGCACGAAACTATTAAAATCGGCACTCGCTCATTTCCTCGTTTTATTGGTGGCCCGCTTGACGGTATCACCGATTCGCCGTTTCGCAGACTGGTGCGAGACTTTTCTAAAGAAGAATTACTCTATTCGGAGATGCGGCACGTTGCCTCAGTTGCCAATGAAAAGGGTGGTATGAAAGCGCTTGAATTTGACCCGCTCGAGCGGCCCTTAAATTTTCAATTTGCTGCCAATAAGATTGATTTTATCGAACCGGCGGTGCATAAGGTGTTAGCAAAAGGGGTTGATATGATCGATCTTAACATCGGGTGCCCCGCGCCGAATGTTATTGGTTCTGGATCTGGATCAGCCTTAATGGCCGACATTCCCCGATTTACCCTCATTCTTAAAGAGTTTCGCCGTGTGTGCCCGGTTCCGTTTACGGTAAAAATTCGCGCCGGTTTTAAATGCCAGAATGCGCTCGAGGTTGCGCAGATCATTCAAGATTGTGGGGCAGATGCTCTGGCAATTCACCCGCGCTTGCAGACGCAAAAGTTTGAAGGGCGGCCGGATTATCAGTTGGTGGCGCAGGTCAAAAAAGCGGTCTCTTTGCCAGTGATTGTTTCGGGCGGAGTAATCAATTGGGTAACCGCGAAGCTGGTCTATGAGCAGACAGGCGTTGATGGATTTTTAATTGGTCGTGGAATTTGGTCCAAACCCTGGAAACTTGAAGAACTGCGTGCGCATTCACAAGGGCAGCCATTTCAAATGAATCGGGAAGATATTATGGGTTATGCGCTTAAACATTTAGAAAATATGCTTGCCTATTATGGTCCTCATGGCTTATATCAATTTCGCAAACACATCCCATTTTATATTAAAGGTTTGCCCGATGCTTCTCTTGTTCGCCAAAAATTGGTAACTTCAACATCGGTTGATCAAGTAAAAGAAGCATTCATTCTACTGCGCCAAGAAGGCTTGCGATAGAGAATTTGGTGATGCAGGCGAGTAGAATGCCCGCTCCTTCGACTTGCTCAGGATAAACTCCACTTGCATCCCGGCTGGTCCGGCGTAGCTTTAGCGAAGACGGAATAAGTGTAGGCTGGGTGAATTCATTGAATTAGGGAACAGATCATGTTTCGCACAAAGCGATATAAAAAATTACTTATTTTTTCTAGTAGTCTCTTTATAACCTTTTTGTCGCACATCGAATTTTCTTTTTTTGCCCAGGCACTCTTGAGCAATATTCATCCTATATTATCTATCCAGCACTGGTATTGCAGCATCATATTGCTACTCCAATTAAAGAATATTTTGCTAAAAAAAAATCTGTCTCAGAATTGCAAGAGCAACTGGCACAACTTCAAGCTGAGCGCGATACAATACTTGCTCAAAATATTGAGTTGCACGGGATCATAAGTTTTGCCCAAGATACGCAAGAGCTGGTTGAATTTAAGCAGCGGTACAATTTTACGCAAGCGCTCTTGGCGCAGGTTTTGGTAAAAAACTTTTCGCCGCAATCTCATTTTTTCTTGATTGATAAAGGAAGCAATTCCGGTGCACAAAAAGATATGGTGGTAATTTATAAAGATTGTTTGATCGGCCGCGTGAGCGAAGTGTATCCTCATTATAGCAAAGTGGTTTTAATTTCTGATCAATCATGCAAAGTTGCAGCCTATTGCGCGCAAAGTAAAGCGACCGGTATTTATCAAGGCTCAAATGAAGAGTGGTCTGCTCGTTTGGATCATGTCAGCCATTTATCAAGCTTGGAAATGGGTGAACTTATTTTATCCAGTGGTGATGGTCTTATTTTCCCGCGTGGCTTTGGATTAGGGAAAATCAAGAACTATCAAACTGAAGGTCTTTTTCATCAAGTATCTATCGAGCCCTTGGTTGATTTACATGCAATCAATCATTGCTATGTGGTACACAAAGGTGAGTGTATTCAAGACACTGTGTGAATTTAAATTAAAAAGGCTTGCGATTAACAAGCCTTTTTAAAAACACGCAGATGTTTGTAATCTTATTTCTCAAGAGATTTTTTGTATCCCTGAAATCCTTCTGGGTTAGGAACAATTTCTTTGTTTGCCACATAAGACGCATCTTCAACAAAGCCTATGCTTCTGATTATTGCCTGTAGCTTAGGGGCTTTATCTGATACAGAGGTAAACACCACTTGAGCATGGGGAAATTCGGTTTTTACAGAATCAAAGTGTTTTTGAAACTGTCCTATGTATTCAGGTAACAATGGAGAGTGGTGAAAGGCGATTTGAGTATTATCTTCATCGAGTGCTTCAAATGTTGTGAAGCCAACAGGCTTACCTTGATCTTCGATTTTAACAAAGACTTTGCCTTTTTTCCCTACCCATCCTGCAAGTGTGGCAAAGCGAACTACAAGTGCTTCTTTTATAGGTTCTTTAAACTTTGGTTCCACAAATTCCGGATATACTTTTAATAAAATTTCTTTATACGCAGTCAAATCTTCACCCGGTTGCGCTTTGGTAAACGTTAATTTGGCTGCATTCTTTGCTGCTTCCATCGCATAATTCGCGCTCGCAAATGAGGCCAGTAGTCCAAGTATCATTAGATTTTTCATAATTACTTCCTTAATTATTATGTATCATTTCCAACTTCACCAGACTAGTTGACTCGACTGCAAAATTCAAGAAATTAAAATATTATAACGCTTTATCCATAAAGCAAGCCTATTGCCGCCACTGATTAATAAATACAGCGCTATGAGTATTTTCAAATTTGTGAGGTTTATTATTAAATTTGTCAGCAACGTAATAAATTCGTTTCCTGAAAAATGATGAATTTGTTCTAGCAAATGAGAAAATCCGCATGACGCTGAGAGTAATGAAAGTAATTGAAAGAGAAATAGTATAAGAGCAATTTCAATGATAGCGTACATTTTAAATTGTACCGACATCTTTTTTTGATAAAGCAAAGTATATGCAAACGAAAAAAATGCTATAAAAAATGATGCAATGAGCGCAATCAAGAGACGTGACACATCCCATTCATTACCAGCATATATGTAAAATAATACTGCAGCATGCGAAGGCATAGGAATATTGTTAAGAGATATGCGCATTGAAGATGTAATAAGATACGATACGAAAACAAACATGCTCGCAAACAATAAAGGTTCCTGCAAAAGAGTGATTGGCTTTGTATCTTTCGTAATATATCTTATGGCAAGCCTATTGCCCAACCAGCAGCAAAGAAAGAGTATCGCATAATTAAACACAAAGGTTACTAGAGAGATAAATATCTCTTGCTCAAAGCATCCGGAAAATCCACTATAATTCAGATATTTAAGCTGCACAAATTTGATGTCTGTAAATGAGAGAAACAGTACTATAGGAATGGCAAAACAAAAGATAAAATGCCATATAAAAGATTTAACAATAAATTGTGGCGAAAATTTGAACTTATAGAATCTCGTATAGCAATAACTTATCAATATAGAAATTATAAATGCAAAGATGCGCTTTGGGTATAATATAATGGGGATTGGTAAAGTGCCAATATTAACAATTTGAGCGCCGGTAATAAGAAGTAAGGCAAATAGTAAGCTTTTTTTCATATTATCTCTTTGCCTGTTTTTCTAATACTTTAACCATCTGTTTGTTGCCGAGTGTAATAAATAAATACCACAAACCAAATTGAACGAGTAATCCTAAAATTATAATACTGCCCGTAAGAAGCAATGTTCGAATATGTGCCTCGTAAAAAATATTTTGCAGCATTCCATTCAGCGATGATCGTAGTGCGCTATTAGTTAAGATGTAGCCGATTGCGATGGTCATAGACATGCAAAAAGAAGTGATCATTGCATATATTTTAAATGCAGGGCTCATAAGATGCGGATAAAAACAATAGGTAATGATCATCGCAGCAGCCATGCCAGCAATGGCTATTGCAAGGCTTTGCATATGAGCCATGCCTACTAATGCAAAAATGTATTGGAGTGGATATTGCAGCACAAACATTAAAAGACCAAGTCCAAACCATGATGAAAGTAATGATTTATGATTCATAAGTATCCTTATTGAACAATATGATTACTGTAGCGATTTTCAACGATTGTTACACATTCATTGGCCAAAGAAGAAACAAGTGTTTGTTCATCATCGGATTGGCCGCCAATTAAAGCCCAGATACCAGTTCGCGATGGCGCATGAATCCATTTAATATCTCCGGTAATGCCGCTTTTATGCTTTATTGCTTGTATTGCTTGGGTTGCTGAGCCTAATTCATCGATAAGGCCCAATTTAAATGCTTGCCGACCATTAAAGATTTTGCCATTTGCCCATTCATTTTTAGTATCGAGCGATAAATGCCGGCGTTCAGCAATATCAGCGGCGAATTGCTCATACGAATCGTTAAGCACCGATTGCAGCATCTGTTTTTGCTCTGGGGTGATCTGGGTAAAAGGATTGGTGCTATTCTTATAATCTCCGGCAGCCAGCGGCACATGCTTTATCTTGTGATACTCTGCAAACTCTTTAAATTGGAAAAAATAAGGCATAGTGATCCCAATGCTTCCTACCAATGCCATGGGAGAAGCGACGATATAATCAGCAGCGCTGGCAATATAATAGCCGCCTGATGCACAGATATTTTCTACTAAAACGATGACCGGCTTGGGATACGTCTTTTTAAGCTCCAGAATTTCATTATATAGTGCTTGCCCGGTTCCTGATGCTGATCCAGCGCATTCAATTTTGAGCAATACGGCTTTGATTGCATCATCTTTAAAAAACCGGTTGAGTTGCTTAGTGTAATAGGTTGAATCATATAAAATGCCCTTGATGGGTAAAACTGCGACTTGGCAGCGCGGATCAATATAACGGTTATAAAGTTGCTGAATGCCGCCAATTAGTAATGGAATAAGGGGTAAAAGAATGATAAAAAGCGCGATGTATGCGATGTTCTTGAGTGTTCCGGCCAATGTCATAGATGCTCCTTGGGATTGTTATGTTTTTTATAAAGTTTATAAAATTTAGAGAAATGATAAAGAATTATGCAAAAGAGCTTTGACTTTCCCCTTCTTTTCTTCTACAATTTTTGAGTCTGAAATTAGGGGGCGGTTAGCTCAGTTGGTTAGAGCATCAGTCTTACAAACTGGGGGTCGCAGGTTCGAATCCTGCACCGCCCACCAGGCTTCGTTTATCCGGGACTTCCGTCTCGGCAAACTACGCCTG
Source organism: uncultured bacterium (assembly GCA_963788045.1). Taxonomy (GTDB): domain Bacteria; phylum Babelota; class Babeliae; order Babelales; family Vermiphilaceae; genus BTUB01. The sequence goes on along the minus strand of CAWBEW010000001.1, from coordinate 491,606 downwards.
GCTGGCGCCAGTCCTCTTATAGGATAATTTTGATATAAAATACCTTTAAGCGTCATGTCCGGCGAAGCTCCTTTGGAGCGAAGACGGAAGGCTGGGCGGTGATATCTCTAAAAGACTTTTTTAATTTGAAATTATATTCCTCGGTAGCTCAGTTGGTAGAGCAAACGACTGTTAATCGTTGGGTCGCAGGTTCGAGTCCTGCCCGAGGAGCCATTCTACGCTTATCCGGGGCTTCAACCTCGGCAAGCTTCGAATGGCAGGCCAGACTTCGCCGATGATTTAGGAAATAATATTCATCCTGAGCTTGTCGAAGGATCTATGGCAGCCTACTCTCGGAAGCTCTGTAAGGAGCGAAGTAGAAATTTCCCTAAAAAATTAGGGGCTGTAGCTCAGTTGGTTAGAGCGTCCGCCTGTCACGCGGAAGGTCGTGGGATCGAGGCCCATCAGCCCCGCCATTGTTGACGATCCGAACAATTTAGGATCAAATCAAATGGCTTAGCAGCGTCCCAGAGCAGCTTATCATCTTCTAGTCTTAAGTTCTGAAGTACAAGCTTAATTAATTGCCGTTTTTCCTCAACTTCAGAACCGATAAATAATTCATATGCGCGGTTAACTAGATCCAATACATGTTTTGAAGTTAAATAATAGTTATCTTCAGCTTCTTGTAATTGCTCAAGACGGATACTAATATCGGTCACTTGCTCGCGCAGTGATGTGTAAAATTTGTCATATTCGCTCTCAGTAATTCTCCCCTTGAGTTTATCAAGGTAAAGATTGTCCATCATTTTAGTGGTGATCTTTTGTTCGGAAGTGAGCTTATCAAACTCTCTATTATGAAATTCAACCTTATCCCGATGAACCACATTGAGTGTTTCTATAATTTCTAGAATTATATCTTCCGGTATCTGGATATTCTTAAATACGTGCCCCAGTTGCTCAGTGATTGCTTCTTCTCGCAACCATTTTGCCCCATGCTTGCCATTATATTGCGTGCAATGGTAATAGACATTGCCCTTATGCTTCTCAGGGGTTATGGCCAATCCGCAATGGGCGCAGCGGATAAGGCCGCGATATACATATGGCTTGCCGGCGAACTTGAATGGTTTTTTATTGTAACTTGCCTTCACTTGTTGTACCTGCTCAAAAAGGGTTTGAGAAATGATAGTGGGATAGCGATGAGGATATGATTTACCTTTTACGATCATGATCCCATAAAAGAAATGATTATTAAGCATCTTCCAAAGATAGCCCTTGGCCCAATCCAACCCATAATCTTTTTTTACTTTTGCTCGAAGCAAATCCATGGAATAAGCGCCCGTTGCATAGAGCTCATATAATTTTCTCACGATATGCGCTTCATATTCATCTACAATGATATCGGTATTGCCGTCTGCCTTGGTGATATTCTTATATCCATAGGGAGCCATTGCCGGCCATTCTCCTTTGCGGAGCTTTTGTTCAAGCGCGCGCTTAACATTATCGCTAATAGCATCGGAATAATATTTGGCTAATCCAAGGCTGATACTAAATTGGAATTTTTCTACCGCAGAGATTCGGCTGGTGATAATCTGCCCATCAGAAACAAAATGCAATTCTATTTCATCGCTGAGTGCTCGTTCATAGAGAACCGAAATACGTTTATCAAAAACATTGCGCGAAAGGCGATCAACTTTATCGCAGCAAACGGCAGTCTTCTCTGTTTGAGCTAGAATGATATCGATAATGCGATCAAATTCAGAACGATCATTGGTATAGGCGCTTTCATCAAAACTGCAGACTTGTTGAATTTCAAAGCCTTTGCTTTGGCAATATCTTTCTAATCGTGCAACTTGTGCGGGTAATGAATTGCCTGCTTCTCGTTGTTCTTCTGTGCTCACGCGTGCGATGAGAATTGCCTTCATGAATGCGTCTACTTGCTAGAGGGTTTATAAATTCAGAACCACTAGCAGTGTAATGAGAAAGCAAAATATTTCTAGCTATGAAAAGAGAACAATTTTTAACTAATTAAATTTCTAATCTTTTGGATGGCAGCAAATATTAAGCTCAAAATAAACAATGCAAAAAAAATTAATATTTTTTCAGTAAAGGCACCTAGTTTGCGTTGCCTTCCTGAGCGAGTTAATGGGATTCCGATTTCTCGAGATATCTTTGCTTTATAAGCTGAGATGCCTAAAAAACGACTCCAAGAAAAACCACCTTTATTCATGATGTTCCAATAAGATTTAATAATTTTATTAATTAAGATTATCGGATATTTTTTGCTTTTTTATTTTAGAGTTAAGTGAGTAGAGTTCCCAGCAATTAATAAGGTAATAAACGGTTATACCAATAGCACTAATTTCCAGAAAATGGAAAAAATTGATTATTGGATTAAAAAATCCAAATTGCTCAATATTTATCTTCATATCTGATAGAGTGGCTGGAATAGTTGAAGCAAATTTTAAACCGCCTAAAATGGTAATCCAGGCTAATAAATAAGTTCCTCTTTTCTTATATCCAAAATAATAATGAGTAGCCAATGAGGCACCAAGGATTGCAAATAAAACCAATGAAAGTGCGATTGCCTGGGATACTGAAATATTTGAAACTCTATTTAATTTTTCAACATAATATGCTGTTAACATCGTTATGCTATAATAAATAAAAATAAAACTTGAATAAATGGTAAACGATTTTAACCAGGCTGAACGAATCAAGTTTTCATGGTCTAATATATTATAATTTCTCATAATTATCTGCTTCTGGAATAAGGGTTTACAAATTTATATCCATTGCTTGGCTTAAAATATCCTCGAGTAGTTTTTGTTTTTATTCTGCCATTAGCTTTGCTAGGTTTTCCAAATCCAGCATAAGCAGGCTTGGGTGTAGATTTTTTGGTGCCGCTAAAAGAGCTTTTTTTCGCATGGATTGAGTTGCTAAAACCAATAAAAATGAATAAGCATAAGAAAGAAATCAATATTGTTTTCATAGGGTTTCCATTGTTTGTGATTCTTTTGATGGTGATAATTCAACAAGATTATTCAAATTAGCTTGAGCATTAGAAAGGTATTTCGAGCTATTACTATAATTCTTTTGTGCTTGATCTAGCTTGTCTTTAAGCTTCGCATATTCATGATCGAAAAGTTTTAAATCCCTCATTGCCGCAGCAAGTCCTTGTTGAATCTGCTTGGCGCTCTTTTCTATTTGTTGTCCTTCAAAGCCATATAATACAAATTGTAAGTACACATATAATGAAGATGGCGATGTAATAATAACTTTTTTATCAAATGCATATTCTAGAAGACCATTATCTTTTTCAAGAAAAGTTTGATAATAAATGCTCTCAGCGGGGATAAACATAAATGCAAAATCTATTGTTTCTTCCGCAGGAAGAATATATTTGCTGCTCATTTCATTGATGCGCATTTTAATATCTTTGTGGAATTCCTTCTCTAATTCTTGTATTTCAACCTCAATTGTTGTATTCGTCATTTTTCTAAAATTGTCGAATGAAAATTTTGAGTCGATTGGAACTTTTTTTCCGTTTGGAAGAAAAACAACCGCATCACAAATAGCGCCTGATTCGAAGGGGTGTTGGATAGAAAAAAGTTGTTTAGGTAATACTTCTTTAAGTTGAGATTCTAGCCATTTTTCTCCTTGAATACCCCGAAGTTTTGGTACGCGAAAAAGATTCATTAACTCTGTTTGAATAAGGCGCTCATGATGAGCTTGTTGCTTTTGAAGTATTTCATTTACTCTTTGAATAAAATCTACAGGTAATGAATTTTGCGAGTTTAAAGATCCATTTTGATTAATCGATAAGGTTTTAATCTTTTGCTTAACAGCTATAAGCATAAGAAAAAGAACAATAATTATGCTTACTAAAATAAAATATACTATCATAATTTTCTACTATTTATTTTCTCTATAATTATTGAACTGCGATATGAGATTAACTCATACTTCTTATTAAAATTTGTAAAATTACTATGATCTATGAGCTTTAATAGCTTTTTCATACGCATCTGCCCTAATTTCATGAATTTGGGTTCCATTATATTTATCTTGTCGCATGTTATTTTCAATTCTTTGCATATTTTTTGTCAGCCAAGCTTCGCGAGATGGTTCATAAGGCATGGCGAACCATTGTAAATATGTATATTTAAATTGATTGAAATAATGTTCATCAAGTTTAGAACTGCATCCGCTCAAAATTAATAAACTTGGCAAAATGAATAGAAGAAGTCTTTTCATAACGCTCCAAATAGTCTAGAAAAGTATTAATATAACCTATGCTTTCTAGGCTATAGAAACTGGCTAAATTGTCAATTAAAATGCGTGAAATAAAAGGTTTTATTTTTTTAAATATTTTCAATTAGAATATTTAAATTTGGAGCTAATCTTCTTATTCCTTTTTACAAAATGAGATGATTCTGTTATTGTGAATCATATTGGGAGACAGAGTTAGTTGAGCATAATCGAATCAAAGAAAACTAAAATTAGAGGTTAATATTATGCCACCTCCCGCCGTCAAAACCATTAAAGATCTGATTTATTATCAATACTCTAAGCTTATTGCTTCATCTGCGAAAGTATCTGGGTATAAGTTTGTCATGAGTAGAATGAAGCTGCTTTCGTCCGGTGAGATAAAAATGAGCGAAATTTTGCGTGAATTGAAAATGCAAATGGCAGGCAATAAGCACTGCGAATATTGCCTGTCAACAGAAAGCCTTTCCTGGGATCATCTTATTCCTCGCATAAAGGGCGGTCCTGATAATGCAGAAAATGGTGTTTGGGCTTGTCGGTCTTGTAATTCTTCTAAGGGAAGCAAGGGCATATATGAATGGTATGGCTTGCATAATAAAGATAAAGTTCCCCGAATAGTTGCAGGTAAATACTTAAAATTGCTCTATGAGATTCATGAAGCGAAAGGAAACTTAGATGCTACTGATCTTAATGGAGATGGAACCTTAGATGTTCTAGATCTAGAAATGATCTAAGAAAGTAAACTAATGTTGAATTTCAAAGCCTTTTGATTGGCAATATCTTTCAGGCCGCAATCCAATTGAATACACACAATTTCATAAATTTTACCGCCGTAAATCTAATAAGCTTTCAATAAAAATTTCATATTTCCAATAGTAATTTAATATTATTTTTGACATATTCTCATAATGGCATTAGACTATTAAAATCTGAAATCATTCAGAAAAACATTTAATGAGGTTATTTTCCATGCATATCCCTTTTATAATAAAATTAGTTATATTTTTAATGGTTTCTTTTCTGATAATCATATTAATAATTAATAGTAATAAGTATGATAATTCACCTGAGAAATTTTCTTTAAGCGAAGAGGCAAAATCTAATCTTGGGGAATTCCGCCAATTTGATTGGAAAGGAAAAGGGGAATACGCATTAACACATTCAAAGTCCAATTTATTATTAACTAGCGATTATATAGTACTTGTTGGTAAAGAAGCCCAGAAGGCTCAAGAAATTGAAAATATTTTTTCCACTGGAATACGTGAAGCATTTGTAAGTAGAGCAAATGGCAATAATGGAGGCATGTGGTTTACTTATCATAATAGTGGCCACATCCTATTAGATGACTGGACTTATCTTAACATTTCTTCAATAATTAAAGAATTCAGTGAAAAAGATGGGTTTAATGATGCCAAATGGATTTATACTCCTACTATAGATCGTCATTCAAAAGCTATTTATTGGGCAATCAAAATCAAAAATAATAATGATTTTGATATAGTTCATTCTATCGTTCTTAAATTTAGTCGTACCGGCTATATGCGTATCGAATGTATATCTAATGAATTTTTGTTTAAACAAGAGTTAGCTTTTATGCTTAATGCTCATAATTTTGAACCTGGTTTTGGTTATGAGGATTATTCCTATGGTGATAGGCTTGCAAACTATGGTACAACCATATTAGTAACTACAAACCTAGGCGTTCTTAATAATATTACATTAGAAAATGAGCTCCATAGCAGTTTTGCTAATAAGCAAAGCGCACACAATGATTCTGATCAAGCCGATAATCCGGTATTTATTCATTGCCTTCCAATTAAGACCAATTTTTCAGGACGAGTAACAAGTGAAGGATTGAACGAAATAAAAGAGCTAAAAAATGAATCATATAAAAATTTAGTTAAATCTGCCCAACATGGCAACCGAGCAGCATTATATATATTGGGTATCTATAACTTCGAAAAAGCACTTGAACTCCACTCAAAAATCCAAAAAGAAATTGTCTCGAATTTTACTGATACTGAATCCCTTACTGATAGCAATTCAGATGCGCTTGCCTTATACAATGAAGCAAATAAGTCCCTGCAAGAAGCCAAAGATTTTCTTGCTTTATCTGCATCGCTGGGATTTGGAGGCGCTATTAATATGATAAGAGCTAACTATTCTAATCCGTCTGAAAATGAAGAAAACTTTCATGCTATTTTTCTCTCATTAGTTTACCTTTTATCTTGGGCAAGAATAGATCATTGGGATGATATTATCCCAGCTATTAAAAAATTTGTTAGTATAAATTTTGGAAATGATATTTGGCAAGAGATTGAAAATCTTACTGACCACAAATTAAAAAGCATTGCAAAGAATATCAATAATTTAGCTAATGCAACCAATAAAGAAGACTTTATTCGGAATATGGCCACTAACCTAAAAAGAATTACAGATGAAGACAATAGATTTGATGCTAACTATTGGCATAATTATTGGAAGGAGAATAATTTTGACACTATGGAACCCTCTTGGATAAAATGTTTAAAGGCCTAAAGGCTTCATAAGATTAGAAATTATTGATACCTGCATCAATAATTATTCTACTCGAATCCGTTTGACTTCAATTATTTTAGTTCTATCAATAATATCAGGTACGACACAGAATATTTCTCCAAGGACTTCTGATACATTCCATCCCTCAACATCTCGCTTTAAATCAATTAATGTTTGCTTAAAAATAGCAACTCTAGGGAGAATATCGATTTCTTTATCAAAAGTTATACCAATAACTTTAATTTTTCCATGGCCTGTCAATTGCTCATTGCCTATGCGTGTAAAATTAATAATTTCTCCATCACAAAGATCGCCTAAATACTTCATAGGTTCTATTAGTAATACATCTTTACTATCGTTTTCAGTTAACTTCAGTAAATATGTTGCATAGGAATGGTAGTGTCTCTCTGCTAAGCGATAAAAATTGAATTCTCGTTTTTCTACCGCGAATTTATGCCATAAAGAAATTAAGGATTCAAGATAAGTTTTACGGTCTATCCATTGCTGAATGGATTTAATAAAGGGATATGATGTTATAAAGGCCCAAGCAAGTTCAAAGGATAATTCACTCAAGTAATTATTTTCTTTAACAACAAGCCTCGCCACTATAAGTGTATTTTGAATTAATATGATTGCTTCATTGCTTCCAATTTGAATAGATTTACCAATTTTGGATAAAAGAGCAGCCTTTTGTAATTCGGGCAAATTTGCGAGAATATTCCTAGCTATAAAAAAATAATAATCCAAAGCCTTTGCGTGATTATCTTCTCTAAATATTTTTTTTCCTTGGATTCTTTTTTTCCACAGGGTAGATTTTTCTATTTCTTTTAAAATCGTACCCAAATCTAAATCTTCCATTAGTTGGGACCATGTAAATAAAAATTTGAATTCATTGCAGAAGATATCTGGATAATCCTCATTAAAACGATTTAAAAAGATATTCCAAAATTTGGGATCCCTTTTTAATAAACGAAAAATATTATTATCAAGATAGATAAAGTGGCATGGTATTTCCGCATCTGAACAATAGAGTTGATTGCGCATAGCAGCTCCTCGATGTTTAGCACTTAAAGAAATTGGCTTGAAACTTAACAGTTTTTTTCGGATCATAGCAAAGGGCTTTTGAATCCCTGGCAGCCTTATATTTTTTGCCTCACCCATAAGCCGATTCCAATCCCTTTGATTTCGCTTTGATAGCATTCCCCTTAATTCACGGATATTAATAGCCTCCAAGGCTTTTGATAATCCATACGTCTGCAATATTCTTTTGCTGCCAAGCTCTGGATTATTGAATATTAAATCAGCAAGATGAGCTTTATCATTTGCTGCTCTATAATCAAGCAAGGGCGGTCTTTTGCTTTCAAGCTCATCGATGTAATGCAAAAGTATTTTCTTTGCAGTGGCAGCTTTAAAAAGGCTTTTAAGCGATAGATCTGATTTGATGCTCAGCTTATTAAAAAGCTGTTTGATTTTCTGGCGTTTATTCAAGCGCACTTCCATGCGCAGTATCTCTAGCTTCTTTTTTCGTTGTGCAAGCTTTGAGAATAAATTCAATTGCAATGCGCTATCTTTTTCAATTGCTCGCTTATCGCTTTGCTTTGCCTTTTCAAGATCTTTAATCTTATCGTAAAAGACTACCTCATATGAATTGCAGTGCCATTTATAGCTATGCCCTTCATTGCGATAATCTGTTTGATTTACATCCAGGGAAAGTTTTATATTGGCTTCTTTAATCTTATTAATAAAGTGATAGGGCGTTGAGCCATCCGTGAGGGGAATATTTTTAGAGTAATGAATTGCACTCACCGGCGCGGCTGCAAGAAAAGAGGGATCAACAATAACCCCCATTTGGCCTAAAGTTGCTGATAGCTTAGAGAGCAGAGGCTGCAGATCTTTCCCTTTAAGCTCTTCAAAATTATTGCTATAAAAAAGCTTGGGCAATGATAGTTCAATTTTGAGCATTATCTCTTTTGGATTGCGTGGATTGGTTCGTAAGGTAAGCCGTGGTTTATATACTCCAGCAAGTAACTCTTTCTTGGTAGGATTCTGCTTTGATTGGATTCCGTGAACGGCTCTTGATCTGCTATTAGTAATCCATCGTGCGGATGGTACAAATTTATCTGGATCAGTAATTTGAAATGAATCTTGGTTGAGAAATAATACTACTGTATCGATCATTTGCTTTGCCACTGTTGAGATACTTAAGATGCAGCAATAAAGATAAAGCATGAGTAATTAAAAACAAGAGGGGCCCGCAATTTTGCGAGCCTTCATTATAGAGTTTTCCTAAATCTATTTTCTTTGTCTTCTTTGATCGAGTTCTTGCTGTAACAGCGTATTCTTCGGGATTGATGCGCTTATTAATTTGCACAAGCAATCCAACGAATGCTGCGAACTTCTTACGATCATCACAATTAAGTACAGCGCTTTCAGGCAAGCGAGATACTGCTCTATTCTTCTTGATTATCATATAACTCTCGATTCTATGCGAGTATGATCATGCTGATTTATATCAGCACAGGGGAAATAAATTATTCGATTAGGGGATTGGGTTAGTTGCTCTCTGTGAGCCAACATTCGCTTTTATATAAGAGCGTTAACCCGTATTGTGATAAGATCAGGCGTTGGATCCTGATGAGTTTGAAATGGTTCATGCTTTACCCTCGTTGCAATGGTGCTTCAAATACATTGGGGGTAATAATAGATGGATTAATAGTATTTGCAAGTAAATTTTGCTTTTTCTTTTTAAATATCGTTGATAAGATATACCTAAATTGGCATAATTGTTTTATCAGGAGAGTTTTCATGAAACGAAAGCCACTCATATGGATTTCATCAAGTTATAAAGATTTAAAGAAATTTCCCGCAGATGTGCAAGATGCCATGGGATATGGACTACTCGATGCCCAGGAAGGTGGAAAACATAAGAGTTCTAAAGTACTGCAAGGGTTTGGAAGTGCAGATATCCTTGAAATTATAGATGAAGATCCATCTGGGACGTATAGAGCGGTTTATACGGTGAGATTTAAAGAAGCGGTGTTTGTTTTACATGCATTCCAAAAGAAATCGAAACAGGGTATAAAAACTCCTCAAGAAGATATAGAGTTAGTTAAGCAAAGACTCAAATTAGCTCAAGAACAATATGAAAAACTATATAAGAAGAAGTGATGTATGAAAAAGAATAAAGATTATTTTATCGGCTCAGATAATGTATTTGCCGATCTTGGATTACCAAATCCCGAAGAACGGCTTGCAAAAGCAGAACTTGCACTTCAGATCAATAGACTTATTAAACAAAAAAAACTTACTCAAGTAGAAGCTGCTAAGCTTCTTGATATTGATCAACCTAAAATATCTCAACTTGCTCAAGGAAAACTATCCGGCTTCTCTCTTGAAAGACTTTTCAAATTCCTTAATCTTCTCGGGCAAGATATCACTATTAAAGTTTCTAAAGCTAAAACCAGAAAACGAGCAAATGTGATGGTAGATCTTCCTAAGATGAAAAGATCTCCGATTATTAAGCGGTCTTTTGATTCTGCAACAGTTATTCATGCAAAGAAAAAAAAATAACTATATTTTACACCTTAAAAAATTAATTATTACAAACTAATGAAACCACTACAAATCATAGTTAGCTCAACGGTAATTGCTACATTGCTGGGAGCAGCTCTTAATAACTTATTTTTAATATATAAAACTTTTCAAGAGAACAAATATAAGGATAGCAAAGATTATTTGCCTATCTTGTTAGAAATTTTGGAAAATTTAAATATTCTTGAACACGCATTTATTTTTAAGGGTACATTTTGTCCCTATATTGAACATCGATGCCCCGAAATCTCTAAGGAAGATGGGGATGGTATAAAAACAATGTCCTATGCGCAGAGAGCACATCAATTTAGAAGAGTAGGTCAGAATATAATAAAAAATTGTAGCAAAATTATTTTTTTAACTCCTGAAGGTTATTTACCACACACAAAGACAACATGTAAGGAAATCAAGGATCTTTTAACATATAAAAAATCTAGTCATGAGATAATGAAAATCGATTATCTTACTCAGATGCTTATGCCCGTTTTGAGTGGCCAATTAATGGATTGCGCAGATTTTAGGTCTTTTCATGAACGATTAAATGCATTGCGGGATCAACTCGAGCGATCTATAGAATTAGAATTGCCAGCTTTAGTTCATCAAAATAATAAGATAATAATAGGTATAACACTCACAACCATCGTTGCGATTGTATTGCTCGCCTTTTCTATACTAAATTTACCTCTAAATCCCAAATGACGCAAACACCGTTTGAATGTGGCTTAAGCTTATGCTAAACTCTATTTTGCCGTTCCTGAACATGTCAACTAGGTACCGCCATACTTCGCTAAAGCTACGTATGGCAAGCCAGTGTCTTTAATGGATTTACATTCTAATTGACTTAACTTTTATAGCACTAAGCGAAGTATGCCCTTCGTAGCTCCAAAGGAGCGAAGTAGGGCAGTCGGTAATTTCAAGATTAATCATATGTTTTATGTATATTTGCTAAGATCAATCAAAAATCCCGATAAAACCTATGTTGGTTTCACATCTAATTTGGAAGAGCGCATCAAAAAGCATAATGAAGGGGGCTCCATTCATACTTCTGACTTTAGACCATGGAAGTTAGTATCAGTAGTTGGCTTTGAAGAAGAATCCAAAGCTCTAAAATTTGAAAAATATATTAAAATTGGCTCTGGTCATGCATTTGCAAGAAAAAGATTGTGGTAAAAAAGACTTCGCTAAAGCTACGTCTGGCTGTGCCATTTCTTTTAAGGTTTTTTATGTTCATAAAAAAATATTTTGCTTCTATGCTCTTGGTAATCTTCCTTCACTCATCCGTAGCGTATGCCGGGTGGACAAATTCAGGAGAGATGAATCTAGAAAATAGTCAGATGAGTTTGCCATCTTTTGAAAACAATGGCCAACTGATCTTAAGCGGTAAAAGCAAACTCAGTTTTAAAGAGTTTAGTGGCTCTGGGATTATTAAAATTAAATCTGGTACAACAGTTATTAAAGCTGAGCAATTTTTATTTAATGGTACCATTGAGTGTAATGGCACGCTCGAAATCCAAACATTAATACCAGAATCACAAATCACTATAACTCGCCAGGGCAATGGCACAATCACTATTAAATCACTTGAATAAAAACTTCTTTACCAGCTCGGGCAAGATTTTTCAAGTTCCTTAATCTTCTCGGTCAAGACATCGCTATCAAAGTAATTAAAACTCAAGAAAAATAACAGCCATTTGTTACATAAAAATTGCTGGTATTGGTTAATGAATTGAGAAGAGAAAACTATCCAATATATTTCCACTTTTTTTAGATTTTGATTGTATGCCTCAATTCGAGTTGCCTATGCTGGATCTATCATTACGTTCTGATACAAAAATAGATTAGGTAGAATATGAAAATAACTTTTTTGGGCGCAACGCAAGAAGTAACCGGATCACGATATCTTGTTGAAGAGGAAGATGCAAAAATATTAGTAGATTGCGGGTTATTTCAAGGAACTTATAAAACCACCAAGCGTAATTGGGATCCATTTCCGGTAGATCCTGCCCATATTGCTGCGGTTGTTTTAACTCATGCTCACATTGATCACACTGGCTATCTACCATTATTAGTTAAAAAGGGTTTCAGGGGAAAAATATATTGCTCTCAAGCGACGTATGAGCTTTGTGCAATTGTATTAATTGATAATGGAAATATACAAGAAGAAGACGCAAAGCGATTCAATAGCATAAAGATGCTAATGCTCCTGCAACTCAGCCTTTATATACCAAGGCTGATGCCGAATATTCATTACGATTTTTTCAAGTGATTGATTATGATAAACCATTAGATCTTGGGGTACTTACTATCACCTTAATTCGTTGTAGCCATATTCTCGGTTCATCATTTGTTGTGGTATCAGATGGCAAAAAAACACTAACCTTTTCGGGAGATCTTGGGAAGTCCTGATCAACTGATAATGAAGGCTCCTGCTTATCTTAGCCAAACAGATTATTTAGTTCTGGAATCCACCTATGGAGATCGGCTACATGAAAAAGGTGATCCGATTGTAATGTTGGGCGAGGTCATCAATAAGACCATTGGCAACGGTGGAATAGTTTTAATACCTGCCTTTGCGGTGGTGCGGACTCAAACGATTCTCTATTGCCTCTATCAATTAAAACAAAAGAAAATTATTCGAGATATTCCTATTTTTTTAGATAGTCCTATGGCAATAGCCGTGAGCGAGCTCTTTTGCAAATTTAAAGAAGATTACACATTGCCCGTCTCTTTGTGTAATGAAATTCTTACCACTGCAACATACATACGTTCGGTAGAAGAATCTAAGCAGCTTGATGATCTTAAGGGCCCGGCAATAATTATTGCAGGCAGTGGCATGATGGCAGGTGGACGGATAGTGCATCATTTACAAAATTATATTTCTGATCCGAAATGTACCGTTGTGTTTGTGGGCTATCAGGCTGAGGGTACCACGGGGCGTGATTTAGTTAACGGTGCAAAAGAAATACATTTATTTGGCAACTACTATGAAGTTCATGCAAAAATAAAAATGGTAGACTTATTTTCAGCGCATGCGGATTATAACGAAATTTTGGAATGGCTCGGGCACTTTAAACGCCGCCCTAAAAAGATATTTCTTACTCATGGAGAGCTTGAAGCAGCAGAATCTTTAAAAAAGAAAATAGAGGATCGCTTTGGGTGGTTAGTAGTTATTCCAAAATACCAAGAATCGTTTGATTTGAATTGATTATGCAGTGGCATAATGAAAGAAAACGTTCATTGTTTGTATATGGTTAAGCTTATGGTAAAATCAATTTCGATTTCTTAGTCGGTTCCTGCTATTTTTAAACTTCGTGGGCTGGCAACTAGGTATTTCCAATTTAAATGGCCCCAAGGTCTTAAGTTTCGAGCCGTAATTATTATAATAATGTTCATCAGCTAAAAAACTGAAGGTTTCAAATGCTAAAATTACAAAACATTTTTTTTCTTATCGTACCATTTATTTCTTTTTTAACTTACTCCATGGAAAAACCAAAGAATGTAAATAAACTTATTGGTACATATTGGTATTGCGATCATGCTTTATTAAGAATGTCCGAAAGAAATATTTCTGCTGATAAAATTGAGTGGACGATTAATCATGGTGATCGTTATAACACGCTCGTTAAAGATCGGCAACTCTGTGTAAGTCTCCCAAAGCATTTGGGAGTAGTGTTTGACAGTAAAAGAGGTACGGTAGTTACAGTATTGAAAAGTATGAATGAAGAAAAATTAAAGCGATGGCTTGAAAAAAGAAGTAGTGCAACCGAAGAAGATAGAAAAAAAGCCGAAGCGAAATATGAGCGTTATGCGGGTTTGAATGAGGGTCAAAAGCCGGTATCAAAAAAAGACTTAAGAATAGGTACTTTAAGGATTGATTGATTCAAGTTTCATAATTTTTACACACGCAACCAAATGCTTTTGAAGTAGTGCCGTTGCGATAGTGTCAGCTTCTTTTTGATTTGCACATGTTAAAAACAGTAATAGTATTTTCATTTTTTTAGCCTTTAGAATCTTTACCGGTAATGCTATCATAAAACAAGTACGGTTTCACCAAAATAATTGATGATTTTGAAAATATTTAATCTAAAAAAAGTGAACTATGAAAAAATTATTTTCCCTATGTTTCGCTTATTGTTTTATGAGTACCTCTTTTATTGATACTTCAGAGCAGTCTTTTGATGCGATAATCAATTTGGGTGGTGATTGCCAAGTGGCCTATCAAATGCAAATAAATGGCATTCGCAAATATGCCCTGCCTTTTGATAAGTTAATTACACCGTATGCTTCTTTACACAAATTATTAGAGAATAAATTTGAAGGATTTATGCATCCAGACAATCTTGAGCTAGTGATTACTGATAAAGAAAAATATATCTTAGATAAAAAGTATGGCACTCGATTAATTCATGATTTCAAACTAGAAGAAGATTTTTTGAAAGATTATGATTCCATCAAAGAAACATATCAGCGTCGCATAGATCGGTTATTCAAGGTACTTAAAGAAAGCAAGAATCCATTAGTTATTAGAAAAATAATAACTAAAGAGCAAGCGGTAGTGCTTCAAAATTTGTTGAAGCATCTTCGTTCTGGCAAACCATTTATTCTCGCGGCCTTAGATGGAACTGAAGAGATGAAAACAAGCTGGCAATTAGAGGATCAAGAAATTCAAAATTTTTATCTTCGGCAACCAGCCCCATACTCGTGGAAGGGAGATAATGCTGCATGGAAAGAAATTTTTGTAGCATTAGGTTTACCATTAGCTGCGGCAAAAGATAGTACTTCTGAAGTCTAGAGTTTGCTCTAATATATTTCTAAATTTTTTTCCTAAAGGTTGATACATGGCTTTATTATTAGAAGGCATTGCTGTTGGATTTTCAATCGCAGCTCCGGTTGGAGCCATCGGTTTTTTGTGTATACAACAAACCTTGCATGGTGGATTTTTGCTTGGCATAGCATCAGGTCTTGGAGCCGCAACAGCAGATACTATGTATGGTATTATAGTAGCGTTAGGCTTAACCCTTACCCAAACAGTGCTTCTCAGAGTGAAAACCCCGCTCTCGATTATTGGCGGGCTATTTTTGTGTTATTTGGGTATCAAAAAATTTTTATCAAAACCACCATCGCATAACAGCAAAGTGCTTAACCACAGCTTGTTGCGCGCCTACATAGTAACTTTTTTTCTCACGGTGACTAATCCTGCGACCATATTAGATTTTGCAGCGTTATTTACGGGATTAAATATAGATACTTCTGGATATATTAATTCTTTGAGTTTTGTAAGTGGAGTATTTGTAGGCTCAGCGCTCTGGTGGCTTATGCTGTGTTTTACCGTTGGCCTATTGCGGCATAGAATTTCGAGCGCCATCTTGCAATACATCAATTATGCGGCTGGTATGGCTATATTTGGATTTGGAGTTTATTGTTTGTATAAAGTATGGTAATTGAGCATAAGGCTGAAATTAATCAATAGATTTTTTCTGAAACATATTCTTTCTCCCGTTCGCTTCGATAGAGCCCCATAGGGCGAGTGGAGAAGTTTATTTAGTTGATTCAGTCATATAAAAACCTCTCCATTCGGCTTCTTGGAAGCCTCCATCGAGGCGAACGGAGTTCGAAAGTAGATTAATAATTTCCGTAGATTTTATAGATAATAAATTCTTTAAATCCGATCTTCTGAGCTAACGAATAGCCGTCAGAAGAAGTCATTAAAATTGAGTGGGTAGAACCAAGATCGCGTGCATGCAATAATGGCGTACCGATAACTGCAGTGCCTAAACCTTTTTTGCGATAGTCTGCTAATGTACTGACCAAGTGCACGCTCACCATGCCGCAGCAGTGATAGCCGATCATGCTCGTAGCTACTGGTGCAGTATCATAATACCCGATATATAATTTGAGCATTCCCTGAGCACGCGTGCGTAAAAAGCGGACGGCTTTTGCAAGTTCTTCTTGGTTATACCCATAATTTTTCCAAACAAGGTTAGCCCAGATCAGCAAATCTTCTTCGCTTTCTATCTCTTTGATCGTGATTCGATCATTGATAGGAGGCTCGTTAATCTGATCTAAATTAATAATCATGCCCGGAGAGATTGCTTTATGCTTGAGACCATTTTTTTCAAGAACTGTTATTGTTGCATGGTCCATGCAATCAACTGCCCAGGTGAAATGAGTATTACCAAAATAGTCTTGCATGCTGATAATATCTTCATCAGTTATTGCCGTAACATTGCATACTCGATTGCATCTGCCAAGATTGCTTCCGGTCGTTACCCCAATGCAATTTTGAGTAACATGATCGGCAAACATCTGCTCGCCAAAGTTCATAAAAAGAAGACTTTTGAGGATTAGAAGGTGGTTCATAGTGCTCGCCCCTTAATCATTACTGCAGCAAATCCGGATAGTTGGTGATAATTCCATCGATGTCCACATTTTGCAGTTTTTGAGCTATTACTTTATCATTCACCGTGTATGCAAATACGCGTATGCCATGCTCATGCGCATCTTTGATGAATTCTGGTGTGATCCACATATAATGCATCACGATATTTTGTGCACCTGCATCGGTTGCGATTAGTGAGCGTCTGATTGGGTTTCCTTCAAAGATAACCGCAGTCGGAACTTCGGGCGCATAGGTATGAAACTCTTGCACCAACTCATGATTAAATGAAGAGACAATAAATTTCTTTGGGTTCCATTTTTTTAGTAATATGGCGACTGGCTTTGCCGTTCCATGTGCCTTTAATTCAATATTCAAAATGGCTCTTTGGTTAATAGTCTCCAATACTTCAGATAAAAGAGGAATGCGTTGCCCGTTGCCTACATCATATTGTTTAAGCTCGTGGGTAGTAAGATTGGCAACCTCTTGCATATCGCTGGTGTGATAATCATGGATAACTACCGGATCACCCGTTTTGGAAAGATGTACATCAAGCTCAATCATCGCTGCACCCAGGGCAATTGCTCGTTCAAAAGCCGCAAGAGTATTTTCCGGTTCATAGCCACTGGCGCCTCGGTGCGCCACGATCATTGCTTGTTTCGCGATTGCCAAAGATGGCACACAACATAAAAATAAGAGAATAGAATGCTTCATACACCCTCACTGATTTACTATTACTACCAGTTAGTGTAAAAAAAGTGTTTTTTAAAATTCTATAGTTTGAAATGAGAACATACCAGATATGTACGAAAATCGAAAAAATGGATGATTTTATTATTATTTTCTGATAAAAATTTTCTTTCTAAGTATTTAGGCACTCGTTGTCAAAATTGAAATAAGATGAGGAAGAAGGCGCCTTGAACGGCGCCTTCCGATCGATTTACTCTTCGGTTTCTTCACCAGTTTCTTCAACGCCTTCAAATTCAGCTAATTCACCAGCTTCTTTTTGGCCTTGAGCGCTTTTCTTATCAAACCATGCTTTAGAAAGATCTTTCCAATCTTGCATTTGCTTTTTGTGTAAGGCTATGCTTCCAGAAAGCATATTATCCAGATAAGCATCCACATTTTTAGTTTTTGCCAACTCAGTTATGTTTCGCTTTTTAAGATCAGCTTTTTCACTGATGTGTTTTTTAACAATGTTCATTTTATCTTTGTTTTCTTCGCTGCTATAATCGAGCCATTGTGGGGTATGGCCTTGGTATTCCATAGTATTATATTGATTCAATCGTTCTGCTCGTTCTTGCGTGGTCATCTCTGCATGAGTCAATGAAGTTCCTGCAGTTGAAAGTAATGCGACTAACAATAATTGCTTCTTCATATAAAAGATCTCCTTTTTAGGCTATTAATCAGAGAAAGATATCAAAGGAGCCTGCCTTTGGTCTTTTGGGAGAACTATTCTCCTGGTATTTTTAGTGTAACAAGTATTTATAATAGGACTCAATAGATCAAAATAGTCAAAATTATTGACAATTTGATGCGGATTTTGCTAGGGTTACCTATGATTTAAGCGAACGTTACCTGAATCAAGTTGCTATTCATTAAAAAGTAAGCTTAAAGAGCGCTCAATAGTATCTTTAAAGTTGAGATTAGTTCATACTAATAAGTGAGAACTACCTCATATTCATTGTTAAGGACTAAGACGATACATGGCTTTTTATAAGAAACATTCCCCCAAAAGTGGCGATTCAAAAAATTCACGTTCAAACCGGTTTGGTCAGAGTCATAGTTCTCAAACTAATAAAAAAACACATCATCGGTCTGGCAAACCTAAAAAAAGACCGGTTAAAACCTTTGATCCTTCTCTTTTCATGAAAAAAGTAGAAGAGCAATCTCCAACGGCTGCATATATTCCTAAGAATACGTTTTCAGATTTTTTGATTGAAGACCAGCTTAAGAGCAATATTGCCAGCAAGGGTTATAGCATGCCGACCCCCATTCAAGATCAGGTGATCCCTATCCTCTTAGAGGGCAAGGATGTTATCGCGACTGCCAATACCGGCACGGGTAAAACGGCGGCGTTTTTGATTCCTTTGATTAATAACCTATTACATAAAAAGACGCGGCGGGTACTCATTATCACCCCAACGCGCGAATTGGCTCGGCAGATCCAAGATGAGCTGAAAATGTTTACACTCAAAATGCCAATCTCATCAGTGGTGTGTATCGGCGGCTTGAATATTAATCAGCAGATTTATGCACTTAAAAAGAATCCTGAGTTTGTGATTGGTACTCCCGGCAGATTAATTGATCTGGAAAAAAACTTCATCATTGATTTTAGTAGCTATGATTCAATTGTGCTGGATGAAGTTGACACGATGCTGGATATGGGATTTATTAATGATATTAAATATATTATTAATAAGTTGCCGCAAAAGCGTCATTCATTATTTTTCTCAGCAACTATCTCTCCTTCTATAAAAGAAGTGATGAGCAAGTTCTTGCGCACTCCGGTTACCGTTAGCGTTAAAACGCGCCAATCGGCTGAAAATGTGAATCAAGATGTTATCAAGATTGGCCAAAAGAATAAAATAGATTTACTGCATGATCTACTTATCAAGCGCGAATTCAAAAAAGTAATTATATTCTGCAGAACAAAACATGCAGTAGATAAATTAGCGCGCGTTTTAATTGACCGCGGATTTAAAGTTGCGGCTATTCATGGTGATAAATCACAAGCGCAAAGAAATAAAGCGCTCTCATCATTCAAAGACAATAAAGTTCATATTCTTTTAGCAACTGATGTGGTTGCTCGTGGCATTGATATTGAAGATGTTTCGCATGTGATCAATTTTGATCTACCGCAAACCTATGAAGACTATATCCATAGAATTGGCAGAACTGGTCGTGCTGATAAAGTGGGACAAGCAATTACGTTTGTTGAATAATTAGGCACTACGAACGAATTCCCAAACCACTGCAAAATGGCAATCTCTGCATGGCGGAAATTTTTTGCCTTTAGCAAGTGGAATTTCTTGTTGCTGTTTTGATATGCATTTATCATGGCTTTTAATGCGATACACCCCTGAAGTGGGGCAAACTTCACCAATTTTAAAGGTGTCAACTTTATGCGTCATACGAGTATCCTCATATAGATTGTTATTCTTTTTCAGCTCAGATCTTTAATATTCGTCAGATAATACCAGAGCACAATGAGTGCGCCATAAATGCAAATAAGGGTGATTCCTTTAATCCGTTCAACAGTTTTCTTTGAAAGAATGTGTTCGGGTGTTGCATTGAGCGCGGTGATAAAAAATATTACAAATATTGTGCCCAGAAATAATAAAAACATATAATCACTGAGCATCAAATACCCAACTTGTGGTGATAGTGTTTGAATTACAAAGCTATAAGCAATGAGTCCTGATACACTTGCCAAAATGAGGGTGATCGCCAAAACAATATCTTGAATTGAAAATGCAAAAATTCCAAAATAAAAAATTACTAAAAGCGGCAATATGATAAGCAGCAGCTGCCGATAATCTTTTTTTGATAATCCTATTGAAAATAGTGCTTTTGGTTGCATGCCCATGATCCCTGGGCTTACTAATAACGGCGAATAGCCTCCTTGGGCAGTATGTTCAACAATTTCCCAACCAGGCGTATACACGTTTTTTGATAAGTTATAATCATTTTGATCGACATCAAAAACTGCTTGAGTGGGATAGAGCGTATTATTAATCACATTTAAAAAGAGGTAATGATCATCAAGCGGAAATCGTTTATAATTTGGAATAGTGGCAAATTGCACGCGCAGATAATAGAGCGCTACTGTTTTATTATCTGATGTTTTGGTAATCACCGGCTCAGATTTTTTTAGGATTTCACCTTTGGTAAATGAAAACTTTTCAATATTTTCCAGTGGAATCTGCTGCGGATCAAATGAAAACCAAATAATTGCATTTACCGTATATTCATTTTTGATTGCATCAAATTTTAAAAAATCGGTGATGGTCAATCCTGTTTTAATATGCACAATTGTTTTTTGATCCGATTCAGAATCAAGCATTCTTATTTCTGGTTTACTATCAACGGGAGAAAAACGAGTAATTGGTCTATAAAGGCAAAAACCCAAAATTAGAGCGCTGAGGATTAACAAGGTAATTTGAACCGGGATTGATATAATATGTTCCCAGTGGATAATTCTATGTTTCACGCATTTCCCTTACTATTTTCTATGTTCACCCATATAACGCGCACGTATGCTTGCTTCAGCTTTTTCTTTGGAATTTGAATGCGCAATCACGATCCATTTTCCATTCTTATGCTCAAGTATTGGCCAACCTTTAGTCTTTGTTTTTTTTCCAACTTTGTATGGCATAAAAATACTCCTATCCTAATTGCCTCATATCACCTTATTTTTGTTATTAAGAGTGATACAAGTGCGAGCAGGTGTGCAAGAGTTAATCAATAATATTTTGCGTGAGAACTAGTTTTTGGTTGGGTTGGCTGATTATGGGCAACGGCCATCTGGCCATCGTCATCATCGCTTGATACAATGCCACAAATTGCAGCAATAGAATATCGGCGTAAATAGGTGATATAGCTGCCAATTGATTGCACATCATTTTTTGGCGGCACAATGCGCACGCGGCTTTCCACCCATTGGCCGGTAGTATGGCAGAGCATGGTATGCAGCATGGTCTGGCCATCTTCATGAGTAATAATTTGTTGGATAATCGATAGGCCATGTTTGGTTAATGCCGGGCGCGATGCTTTTACGATCGCTGCTAAATCTGCATAGCGTGTCTTGAAAAAAGGGTTTTCCGAAGAAAGTTCAGCCGTTTCCATTTCTGCTTGCGCTTTTGAAAGTGCCGTAAAAAGATCTTTTAATTCCTGTGAGCGATGCGGTTTAGAATCCGCTTTTTTGAGGGAAGCAATCTGATCTGATAATTGCTGAACTGCTTGAACCAGTTGTGATGAATCCATGGAATAACCTTTGTGGTAATGCGTTAATTTCGGGCAAATTTCATTATTTCAATATAGCCATCTTTTAAAGGATTTCTAGGTCAATATGCTAAAATAACCCAATAGAGGGCAAATTTTTGGTTTTAAAAGGCATATAAAAGGGGAGGGGGGGAGAATCAGCTCCTAAAACCCATAAAAAGGGGTTAAAATGCCCTCAAAAGGCCATTTATCGATTGACAAACTGAGTAATTTTGGCATAATTAATGATAGAAATGATACATTTATAGCGGCTTTTTTGAGTAGAAATGAGAGGTATTTATGAAAAAATTACTAGTTTATCTTATTCTTGGTTTATCAGCATCATGTCTGGGCATGCAAAAAGCACCTGAGCCTAAAACTCCCAGCCCTAGAAAAAATGTAAAACAAGCAAAATTGCATCTGGCCAATTGCATTATTGAAGCAATTAATGGGTACCCCAATGAACAAGAGCTTCAAGAAGATGATCTTGGCTCTGAATTTTTAGCATTATCACCCAAAAAATTTATTGAAAAAATGCGTCAAACAATTCAGGAGAATAAGTCCTTTGAGGACGAAGAAAAAAAGATTACTATTACTCCTGAAATGATTAAAGCACAATTACCAAAAGCGCAAGAATCATTGGAAGCGGGATCTATCGAAAAACAGTTTTACCAAGAATTATCTTCACCTTTACGAAAGGAAGCTGAATCGGTATTAAATAGCAGTGGTATAAAAGCTACCTTATTGCAGGCTGATCATATTGAAGAGCCTATCTATGCTAAAGCAGATATGATTGTGGTCAATCCTGAATTATTGCAAAAATTTGCTCCTACGCCGCGGCGAAGAAAAGTGGTATGGTTGCATGAAGGAAGGCATATCAAAAATCAGGATTCAGCTCGCAATAAAGCATTGCAAGATTTGCTCGAAGAGCAAAAAAAAGCTAATGCCAATTCGGGACTTAAATCTTTATTGAATCCCAAAGAGTTTTCACCCAATACCAAAGAAAAGATTCAAGAGCATACCCGTATTGGAGAAACATTTGCAGATTTAGGTGCTACCGATTCTCCAAATTCAGCCAAAGCAGCCGTACGTCTTTTTACAAAAGAAATAGAAGAAAAAGGTGAAGGAATGGCAGAAAATCATGCTGCAGATGTTGCTCGTTTGAAGATCGCTCAAGCACGCGTAGATCTGCATGCGGCCCAGACGCGCCTATCGGCTTATAAGCGGCCTGCATCCGAAAGTTGCGAGGCTCAAAGGCCAAGAAAGTCTGCCAAACGTGCGCTTTTCCAGACTGATGAAGAAAAAGATAACCGCTGATTTGTGCTGTCTGCCTTTACAAAATAGACCAACTCAGCCATACTTTTAAGCATATTCCTGATAAAAATTAAATTAGAGGATTTATTATGAAACAAAATAAACATCCAGAAAATCATGAAATTACGGCTCGTTGCGCATGTGGTAATACCTTTGTAACCACTTCGACCAAGCCTGAATTACATGTTACCATTTGTTCAAATTGTCACCCATTTTATACTGGTGCGCAGAAGTTTTTAGATACTGCCGGCCGTATTGAAAAATTCAATAAGCGTTATAAAAAAGGCGCTAAAGCGGCGTAAGGATTGAAGCAATGGCAATCGCCTGGGATTCTTTAGAAAAAAGATATGCAGAGCTTTCTGATATTCTTGCAAATCCAGCATTAGAAATCAGCAAGCGTACTGCCTTGCAAAAAGAATTCTCAAACCTTTCATTAGTACTCGAAAAACATCGAGAAATAACTCAGATCGAACTAAAAATCGATCAAGCAAAAAAAGATTCGGCAAACATGCAGGATGCAGAGCTTATGGCACTGTTTGCCGATGAACTTTTAGAGTTTCAGCTACAGCTTGCGCAAAAGCAGCGAGAGCTCGATGATATTCTTTTTCCTACCGATGAACGCAATGATCGCTCAGTGTATCTTGAGATCAGAGCGGGAGCCGGCGGCCAAGAGGCAGCCCTTTTTGTTGCCGATTTGCAAAAGATGTATACCAATTATGCGCAAAAGAATCATTGGCGCGCTACCGTTGAAAGCCTAAGCACCACTGATTTAGGTGGTTATCGTGAAATTATTCTGCATGTGCAAGGTAAGGGAGTCTACGGCCATCTTAAATATGAATCGGGTGTACACCGGGTGCAACGAGTTCCAGCAACTGAAACGCAAGGGCGCATTCATACTTCAACGGTCACCGTTGCCGTGCTTCCTGAAGCCGAAGAAGTTGATATCCAAATTAACCCATCTGATTTACGTATTGATGTCTATCGCTCAAGTGGCGCTGGTGGCCAGCACGTAAATACTACCGATTCTGCCGTTCGTGTTACTCATATTCCCACTGGGGTAGCCGTTGCATGCCAAGAAGAGCGCTCCCAGCATAAAAATAAAGCAAAGGCTATGAAGCTTTTGCAGTCTCGTTTACTTGCTGCCAAAGTTGAAAAATCTGAAGCGGAAATGCGTAAGCAGCGCAAAGAACAAGTAGGAACCGGTGAACGTGCTGAAAAGGTACGCACCTATAACTTTCCGCAAAACCGTGTCACTGATCACCAAGTTGATGTTACGCTGAAAAAGCTCGATATGGTAATGGAAGGTGAAATGGATGATATAATCGATGCGCTCATGAATAAAGAACGTGAAGATCGTAAGAAAAATCCTGTACTAATCTCGAGCATTTAATACTCACACAAAGCAATCCTTCGATACGTCTCTTGCAGAGACTACTCAGGATGTGTAAAAGATACCTTTGTTTATTTACCAAGCCTGATATACTACTGCCGAGTGTTTTAACAATCTGATTATAAAGGCCCTAATCTCTCATGAGTTTACTTAACTATTTTCTTGAATATAATCGCTATTTAAATATCATTGGTATCGGTGCAATTTTTTTGATTGCTTATCTATTTTCAAAAAATAGAAACGCAATTAATTTTCGTTTAGTTGCCAGTGCGCTTGCATTGCATTTTGCATTTGCACTTATCATGTTGCGCACCAGCTGGGGAAGAATTGCGGTTGAAGCAGTTGCAAATGCGGCATCAAAAATTTCAGTCTTTGCAGATAAGGGCACCGAATTTATGTTCGGCAAATTAGCTGATGCGAGTTTGCCCTGGGGGTTTGTTTTTGCCATAAAAGTTTTACCCATAATTATTTTTGTCGGTGCTCTAATGGCTCTTTTTTATCATTTTAAAATAATTCAAACAATAGTTTCGGGTATGAACTTTATTATTCAACCAATTTTGGGAACCAGTGGAGTTGAAACCGTTTCGGTGATAGCAAATAGTATTTTGGGCCAAACCGAGGCAGCTCTTTTTATTAGTAATTATTTACCGATCATGACCAAATCAGAACTATTTGTATATATGACCAGTGGCATGGCATCCATTAGCATTGCTGTGCTAGTGATGTATGTAATGATTGGTATTCCAGGTATTCACCTGCTGACTGCTGCAATGATGAGTATTCCGGCCTCGATTTTTATTGCCAAAATTCTTTTACCCGAAACTGAAGCATCGGTCGCTATCAAAAAAATTGATTTTGAAGAACGTACGGCCAATGCATTTGATGCTATTGCAAAAGGAACGATGGACGGTCTTAAATTGGCCGTTGCAGTTGCGGCGATGCTTATTTCATTTTTAGCATTGATTGCCATGATCGATTATGTATTAGCCTTAGCCAGTTTTTATCTGAGTTTGCCAACACTCGAGTATCGGATTACTATTTTCATATATCTTTGCCCCATTTGCGTATTTACTGGGATTGACCGGTGCAGAACTATGGTATGCAGGTAAATTACTGGGGATTAAAATTGCCGGTAACGAGCTGATTGCATTTACTGAATTGGTAAAAACAAACGTTTCTCCTCGAACTTTTACTATATTAGTATATGCGCTGTGCGGATTTTCAAACTTCTCATGTATTGGTATTCAAATTGGTATGATTGGCGCGTTAGCACCAGAAAAACGGCACACCGTTACCCAATTGGGGCTGTATGCAGTATTGGCGAGCGCACTTGCTAATCTGCTTTCTGCTATGATCGTAGGATTGCTGTTGTAATTGTTAATCAATTCTTGTTAACTAGGAAATGGTTACCTCGTCCCAACGGGGCGAAGAAAAAAATTATATGAATAATTGTTTGTGGGACATCGTATGAAAACCAAATTTATTGTAGTTGCCGGTGGGGTTATTTCTGGTGTTGGCAAGGGAGTTACAACCGCATCACTTGGTAAAATTTTAAAAGAGCATGGGTATAAAACCACTCTGATTAAAATTGATCCCTATATAAATTATGATGCAGGTACCTTGCGTCCGACCGAGCATGGTGAAGTCTGGGTGACTGATGATGGCGGTGAGATTGACCAAGATTTAGGCACCTATGAACGTTTTCTTGATGAAGATATTCCCAAACGCAACAATATTACTACCGGGCAAATTTATAAAGCGGTCATTGATCGAGAACGGCGTGGCGAATATTTGGGCCAAACCGTTCAATTTATGCCCCATATTCTTGATGAAGTAAAACGCCGCATTCTTGAAGCATCACAAGGTTACGAAATTGCTATTATCGAATTAGGTGGCACGGTTGGTGATTATGAGAATGTGCCTTTTCTATTTGCACTCAAAGGATTAGAACGAGAACTGGGCCCTGATAGTATTGCCTATGTATTGGTTACCTATTTGCCTATTCCTGATCATATGCAAGAAATGAAAACAAAGCCGACCCAACAAGCAGTACGTCTGCTTGGTCAAGAAGGTATTTTGCCCGATTTTATTGTCTGCAGAGCCAAGCAACCACTTGATGAGGTGAGAAAGAAAAAAATTGAACTCTGTTCGCATGTGCATGCAGATCAAATTATTTCCGCGCCGGATATTGAAACTATTTATGAAATGCCACTCCATCTTGAACGTGAAAAAGTTGGCGAAAAAATTCTTAAACATTTTCATTTAGAATCGCGTGCTACACCCGATTGGGATCGTTGGCAAGAGTTGGTGAGTACGATCAAGCGCCCATCAAAAAAAATTAAAATTGCTATCGTCGGCAAGTATCTTGATATCGGTGATTTTAGTCTCACCGATAGTTACGTGAGCATTTATTCTGCATTAGTGCATGCGGGAGCTCATGTGGGAGTTGGTATTGAAATTTCATGGATCAATTCTCAAACGTTTGAAAAACAATCGGAACGATTAGATGATTTATCCGCCTATGAGGGAGTAATTATTCCCGGCGGATTTGGTAATTCAGGAGTTGAAGGAAAAATTGCAGCGATTTCTTATGTGAGAAATCATAAAATTCCATATCTGGGTTTATGCTATGGTATGCAATTGGCAGCAGTAGAATTTGCAAGAAACAAATGTGGCTTGCACGCGGCTCATACTACCGAAGTTGATCAGAGTACCCCGCATCCCATTATTGATATTTTGCCGGTTCAGAAACAATTTCTTGCTGAGCATGCCTATGGTGGCACCATGCGTTTAGGCGCTTATAATGCCACGCTGAGCAAAGAAAGCAAGGTTGCGCAGCTCTATCAATCAGCTGATAAAATTAAAACAGAAAATAATACAACCCTCGTGAGTGAGCGCCACCGCCACCGCTATGAGGTAAATCCGGCCTATGTTTCAACACTTGAAACTGAAGGGATCTCATTTTCTGGCTATCATGAACGTACGGATGGCACCAAGTTGATGGAATTTCTTGAATTGCAGGATCATCCATTTTTTGTGGCTACCCAAGCGCATCCAGAATTTAAGAGTCGGCTTAATAATCCAAGCCCATTGTTTTTAGGATTTGTAAAGGCGTGTCTTGAACGGCATAAATGATGTGAACTCGAATAAGAAGCTGCCTGGCATCTATATTAAATATATGTATTTATAGTAATAATCTGAATAATTGGCAAAGGCCGCTCGTGGTGAGTTCGGCCGTTAGGCCGAGTATCGAACCATGCGGCCTATAAAAAAAGAAGCTCTTATTGAAAATGATTGGAATTCTTTAATATTGTTAGCAAAAAAGAAATTTTATTAATGCGATGTTTATTTAGCCCGCATGATTCGAGCCTACTCCGCCATAGTTCTAGCAATAGAATTTTGGCTTTGACGTAGAGGCTACGAAGGCCGGATACGATTTCTCGCCTGGGAGGCTCGAAATCACTCACCACGAGCGGGTTATAAAATCGATCTCTTCTGAAGCTATGTTCTTTACGCTCTCCGACTCGTTTCACTTGCTCAGGAAAGCCGGCTAAAGAAGCTGAAGGCAGGTGGTGATTGGGCGGTTCCCGTTCGCCTCGATAGAGGCTCCGTTAGGACCCGAGTGGAGAGGTAATTTTAAACAATAAAAATCCAATAAATATTATGCTTAACTTTTATGTGTATATTCTAAAATGTAATGATGGCACTTACTATACCGGTCATACTGATGATCTAGAAAAAAGAATTGGTGAACATCAGAGAAATATTTATGAATGTTACACTTCAACTCGTTTACCTATCGATTTAGTATTTTATCAAGAATTTGCTTCTCGTGTGGAAGCTATTGATGCTGAAAGAAAAATAAAAAAATGGGGGGAAGAGAAAGAAAGATGCTTTAGTAAATAAAGGCTGGGATGGTATAATCGCATTGCATAAAAAAAATAAAATTGGATTATATTGATTATTACCTCTCCATTCGCTCCTGACGGAGCTTCATCGAGGCGAACGGAGAGAAGTTTTTATTTATTAAAAAGAATTGCAAACCGACGGTTTAATTTCTTAGTTCAAATTCCCATATTAATTCATTGGCGGGGCACTTGGTGCCGGTAGTGCCTGTTGCGCCTGGATCTGCTTCACGTATTCTGGAGAATACGGTGGTGGTGGTTGCGAGATCGGTGTTTGTTGCTGTTGGCCAACCAAATGGTTTACATACTGGCGCGCTTGATCAATGAGTCTGAACAATCCTGCAAAGAGCGTTTCAGTTCTTTCATGATTTTTCTTAATAGCTTGTATAAATTCTTGTGCATGCTGTGCTTGCGAGACCCGTAATACATTTACCACTCCAATAAGTTCATTAGAATGTTCTGCGTTTCGTATGCTGTCGGCAGTTAGTTTATTATAAACAGCATCAGTTTTTTCGATGATAGAGGTCAATTTTTGCTGTTTTGTTTTAATAGCATCGGCTCGTAAGCGTAATACGTGTAACTCTAACTGTTCTTTTTCAACTTTGCGCTGCTCAGACTCTTCGTTTTTGCGTCTATTTTCCGCAGCATCTTTTTCAATTTTTGCTTTTTCAGCTATGAGGCTATTATATACTTTAAGAATACGTTCAAGATTGCCCAGTACTCGTAATCGTTCTTGCTGCTTTTCTGCCGTGAGTATATTTTCTGCAATTTTCAAGGCTTCAAGATTTTGTACCAATTGTGCATAATATTGATTTAATGGCATATCTTTCATACCACAATTTTCTTTGATTATCGTTAAAAGAGCATCTTTTTCAGTAAGTTTTTCTTTTCGTAACTTTTCAAACTCATCACCATACGTGTGTTGTATTTGAAGAATCAAATTTTCTGCGCGTACTTTTTGCAGCTCTATAGCATTGAGCTGTTCTTTTTGGATCTGTTCAACTAATTCTCTTTTCTTTTTTTCCGCTTGCTCCTGTTCAAATTTAAGTTTTTCAAGGGCAGCCGGATGATAATATGAAGCGGCAACTGCTGTTCCAATGATACCCGCAGCAAGGCCACTTAACCCAATTCCAATGTCACGGCCCGATAATGAGAAACTATCTGCGCAAATTTGAAAGGGGTACGTTATGAGTGCGATGACAAGAAATTTTTTTATTGATCTGATCATGAAGTTTCTCCATCTGCAAAAAAAAAGCCGAGATTGCTCTCGGCTCTTTTTTTATCGTATCAAATTATTTGCCACGTGTTGGTGGAGTTATTTGTGCAAATGCAGTTTGTAGTATTGGAGCATTTACCACATTAGTTCCATGTTTTACCGCGGCATAAACTGCAAGCGCGCCTACAAGAGCAGAAACACCTTTCTTGCTGACTACCGCGTTAAGAATTGATTGCCAGTAGCTGGCGCCAGTGTCGTGCGCTTTTAAAAGCACATGTTTATCTTTTTGAGTTTGATCTACTTCACGAAAGCCTTCATACAACGCCAAGCTTGCAAGAGCGCATGCGCTCGCTTGTTTGAGATCTGCATGTGCTTTTGGAGCAACGCTCAGTAATGTGCCCAATGCGACTGCGCAAACCATTGTTTTCTTTGGTAAAAATAGCATAACTGTCTCCTTATATGCTTTTTAGATTCTCTTATCGTTTTCTCATAGGTTACTAAAATTCAGATACGTTTTGTCAATTATTTAGTCGATTGACCTCGTGGCGGAATTGGTCCGGTAATCGCATCTACAATCATATTGATTGGTTGTGATGGCTCTTCAAAGAATCGGCGCGTGTCAAAGATGCTATCCCGTACTTTTTCAAGAAAATCTTTATGAAACAAGAGCATCATAGTTAATGCAGGAATAATAACCGGTTTCATGCTGGAATAAATATTGCCAGTTAGACCACGCGCTTCAATTTTGCTATATCCAATGATTAATTCTTGTGGATTTTCAGGATCAATGGTCACTTTGCTTGCGCGTTCCCCTTTTTCCATTTGGCCGGTTAACAATTCATCAAAAATGTACCAAGCAATTTCTGAAAATGAATCATCTTTAGGGTACACGCGCTTTGGTTGAGTTTTTTTAGTAACTAAGCGCACAAAGCATGAGAGTGCGGTAATAAGTACCGTGGCACCTGTTATTTGTTTAAGCGTTTTTGTATCGCACGGAAACGCGTGTGCAGAAGGGGTCATAGCCATTGCTGCAAATGCGAAAGTGAGTGAAAGAGTTGTTTGTTTATGGTACTTCATCAGCTGCATATATTTTTCTCCTTATATGCTGTTGTGGATGATATGTTAAAACCGCGCTCATGATACTACTGCACAGGTGTAGTGTCAATACAAAAGCATAATTTGCCGAATGCTGATTTTTTTAAAAAAGTTGTTTATCATTTTTTTCACTTGTATGATGTACACACACTGAAAATATTATTTTTTCTTTTTGCTTAATTTTGGCTTGGTTCATATGAAATTTATTAAACCATTTCGTTCACTTTCTCTTGCAGATGTTCCCCTTGTTGGGGGCAAAACTGCATCTCTTGGTCAAATGCTCTTCTCATTATCCGATGCGGGAATCGCCGTGCCCGATGGCTTTGCAATTACCGCAGATGCCTATTGGTATTATGTGGAATATAATGGATTGATGCCCCAGATTAATCAATTAATGGCGCAATTGCATGATTATAATGATCTGCAAAAATTACAAGAAATTGGGCAGGCAATTCGCACGCTTTTTGTCCGCGGGCGAATGCCAGATGATCTGGCCGCCCAGATTTTAAGCGCCTATAATCACTTGGCAAAAGAATATCGCCAGGCAAAATTAAGTGTTGCGGTGCGCTCATCAGCAACTGCTGAAGATTTGCCAACCGCATCATTTGCCGGCCAACAAGAATCGTATCTGAATATTAGTGGTGACTACCAGTTAATCGAAGCATGTAAAAAGTGTTTTGCATCATTATTCACCGATCGTGCGATTGTTTATCGCCATGATAAAAATTTTGATTATACAAAAATTGCACTTTCTATCGCGGTGCAAAAAATGGTGCGTTCAGATAAAGCATCTTCTGGCGTGGCCTTTTCATTAGATACGGAAAGTGGTTTTAAAAACGTGGTGCTTATCAACGCATCCTATGGGCTTGGTGAAGCGATTGTGCAAGGATTAGTGGTGCCTGATGAATTTGTACTCTTTAAGCCAACGCTCAAGCAGGGATTTAACGCTATTATAAAAAAAGAACGGGGCAGCAAGACCACTAAAATTGTCTACGATGATTATGGAACCAAGCAGGTGCCCGTTTCGCGCTCAGAACAGATGGCATTCTCGCTTTCTGATGAGGATGTTCTTACCATTGCAAAAGCAGTATGCGCAATTGAAGATTTTTATAGTGAAAAAAAAGGCTCATGGAGTCCCATGGATGTTGAGTGGGCAAAGGATGGCAAAGATGGCAAACTATATATTGTGCAAGCGCGCCCTGAAACCATTCATGCATCAGAAAATCATTTGCAAATAAGCCAGTATGAATTAAAAAATCCTACTGATGTACATCCACTGGTGACTGGTCAAAGTGTCGGGCAACATATTGTTAGTGGTACCGCGCGAATCATAGAATCAGTGCATGATATTGAGCGCGTGCAGCAGGGGGATATTATTGTCACTCGCATGACCGATCCTGATTGGGTGCCCGCGTTAAAAAAAGCAGTTGGCATTATTACTCAAATGGGCGGAAGAACATGCCATGCGGCAATTGTAAGCCGTGAGCTGCATATTCCGGCAGTGGTTGGAGCAGAGGATGCGATGACAAAAATTACTAACGGCTCCTCCATAACCATCGATTGTTCTCAAGGGAAAACCGGTTTTGTATATCCAGGGATTTTACCATTTACCATCAAAACCATTGAGTTGCAGGAAATTCCTACCGCGCCTGCGGACGTGATGATCAATTTAGCTGATCCAGAACGCGCGTTTTCACTTTCATTTTTACCGGTTGCTGGAGTTGGCCTTGCGCGCATTGAATTCATTATTACTACCACGATCAAAATTCATCCATTGGCATTGGTATATCCGGAATTGGTTCATGATAAAAAGGCAATAAAACTGATTAATGATCTTACGGCCGGCTATACGGACAAAAAAGAGTTTTTCGTTGATTGCCTGGCGCAAGGAATTGCGACTATTGCCGCTGCATTTTATCCAAAGCCGGTTATTGTACGGCTTTCTGACTTTAAAACAAACGAATATCGCAATCTCATCGGCGGAGCTTCCTTTGAACCGAAAGAAGAAAATCCAATGATCGGATTTCGCGGAGCAATTCGCTATTATAGTGATCAGTATAAAGATGCTTTTGCGCTTGAGTGCGCCGCCCTTAAAAAAGTGCGTGAAAAAATGGGTCTTACCAATATAAAAATTATGGTCCCGTTTGTGCGCACCGTGCACGAAGGCAAGCGAGTAATTCAAGAACTGGCTGCACATGCAATTGTGCAAGGCGATAATGGTCTTGAGATTATTATGATGTGCGAAATTCCCTCAAACGTGATTCTTATCGATGAATTTCTTAAAGACTTTGATGGTATTTCTATCGGATCGAATGATTTAACCCAATTAACGCTGGGTGTTGATCGCGATTCGCCGTTACTTGCAGGAGTTTTTGATGAACGTGATCCGGCGGTAAAAAAGATGTTTGAGCTGGCTATTGCCGGGGCCTTGCGTGCTAATAAATACAGTGGTATATGTGGCCAGGCCCCTTCAGATTATCCTGAGTTAGGAGATTATTTGATTAAGCTTGGAATTAAATCAGTTTCATTAAATCCTGATTCAGTACTATCATTTTTGATGCGGTATAAGAATGTATAAGGATCTATGCGGGTATTACAACTGCAATGATTATATGCAAGATTTTCATGAATGGTAGAAGGCTTTTGGTCGGATTGTGAAATTATAATCCTTAAATATTATAAAGTATTAACCTCCCCACTCCGTTCGTGCTGACCACCTCGATGAACTCGGGACTAAAGGCTGCGCTTAGCCCTCACCCCGTTCGTGCTGAGCTTGTCGAAGCATTACTAAATTTGGAAATTTATGAAACCTTTTTATGTGTACATACTTAAGTGTAATGATGGCTCTTATTATACCGGTCATACGGATGATATAGAAAAAAGATTAGCAGAGCATCAAAATCCTGAAAAAATAAGTTACACCACAACTAGATTGCCGGTAGAAATAGTCTATTTACAGGAAATTGCAACTCGCGTTGAAGCTATAGCAGCTGAACGACAAATTCAAGGATGGTCTCGAAAAAAGAAAGAGGCGCTTATACAAAATGACTGGGATTTGTTAATAAAAATTTCGAATACAAAAAAAATAATGCTTCGACAAGCTCAGCACGAACGGAGTGAGGCTGAGCGCAGCGTTTACTCCTGAACGAAGTTGAAGGATCAGTACGAACGGAGTGAGGGCTGATGCTTGCCTTTAGTCTCGAGCGAAGTGGAGAGCTCAGGGCGAGCGGAATAGGTAACTATTTTTTCAATGCTACATCAATGCATTGATCTATAAATTCCGACAAAGATTGTTTGTGTTTTTGTGCTTCTTTAAATAATTTGAAATGGCGTGCGCTCGAAGTTCGATAAGCGATGTGGCCTTTAAATTTATTCGGGTTTACCGGTTCAGGTATTTCATCTCCATTTTTTAAGTAAAGTTTAAAAGCACCTTTCATCGCCTCCTTAATAAGTTCCATCGCTTCTTCACGAGATGGAGCGTCGGTTGCAATGCCTGGCAATTCATTAACATGAACGATATAAAGAAGTTCTCCGGTTTCACAAGTTGTTTCAATGGTATATGTCCACGGTAGATTAAGGTAATAATTAATATCTTTACTCTTATTTTGTGTGCCCATGTTCACTTCTTGCTCAAATAAGAAAGATCAATAGGTATAAAATGCCCATTGTGGCCTACCATGAATTGGTCAAATCCGAGCGTTTTTAAAATCTTATAAAATGATTCCATGCTATAATTCTTTTTCAATCCAGAGCGCATTTCTTGAACTATTGTGGGCGATACTCTTGCAATTTTAGCAAGTTTACGCACTGAAATTTCATCTCGCTCCATTAAAGCCAAAATAAGTTCTGATAATGCGAACTCTTTATATTCTTCTTCGAATTTATTTCTTTGTTGTGGGGTCTTTGCTTCCATAAATTCTTGATAAGTTGATTTTACTTTTTTAATCATAATAAGTCCCTTATCCAGTACTATAATTTTTGATGCGGTATAAAAATAGTAATATTTAAAAAGTGATACCAGCCTGAGTAAATTTACCATTCGCAATAGCTTCTAAACCGCATACGATGATGTTATTTGTAATCGGGAATATTTCGCTACCCGGATGTACAACAACAAGACTATGTAAAGAGAGATCTTTTAAGGCAGTATGCATTGATTTGGTAGTGGCCGGTCTATCTGCATATTTAAATTCAAAGCCTATTCTTTTGCCATTTTTAATTATTAATAAATCAAGTTCTGCTTCTGCTTGCGTTGCCCAAAAATAACATTCTTCTGGTTGTGCTTCTAAAATGCGAATAACTTCTTCTAGAGCAAAGCCTTCCCAGAATGTGCCTAAACGAGGCCAATTATAAAGTTCTTTTTCATTAGATATGCCAACCAATGTGTTTAAAATGCCGCTATCTCTAAAATATATTTTGGGAGATTTTACTTGCCGTTTATCTATGTTTTCATACCAAGGAACTAAGATGCGTACCATAAAGGTGCCGGTAAGAATATCCAGATATCGCCGTGCCGTATGATTTGAAATCCCTAATGATTTACCTATTTCACTTGCATTGAATACTTGCCCGTGATAATGAGAAAGCATGAGCCAGAATCGCCGGATTTGTTCTGGAGCAATAGAAAAGCCCAGGGCAGGAATATCTCTTTCCAAAAAGGTTCTAATATAACTTTGCCGCCATAAATAACTCTTGCTATCACTTGCAGCCAAATAGGAGAGGGGAAATCCTCCTCTTACCCATAACCGGGTGCTATCTTTTGTTTCAGCGAGGCTAAAAGGGGGGAGCTCAATATAACCGATGCGCCCTGCGAGTGTTTCAGATGATTGTTTAATAAGATCTCGGGAAGCACTTCCTAAAATTAAGAATTTTTTAGAATTGTCTTTCTTATCAACTAATACTCGTAAAATGGGAAATAAATCGGGAATTCTTTGAATTTCATCAATAACAATTAATTTGGCTTTTATTTGTGTTAAAGCCAACATAGGATTTTCTAATCTAAGCAAATCAATAGGGTTTTCTAGATCAAAGAATTGGATATCTTCATTATCAAAATATTTTTCTACATACGCATGGGCTAAAGTGGTCTTCCCTACTTGACGAGGGCCTAAAAGCGCGCAAACAGGGTGAATTGAAAATTGTTCTTCAATTTGAGCTAAATACTCTTTTCTAATCATAAAAGATCCTTGCAAAATGGAAGTTCAAGTTCCAATTTACAAGGAAAAATTCAATGTTTCAATAGTTTTTAAAAACTAAACGGGCGAGCTCAAAAGCCCACCCGTCTTGAAGAGCGCAAAAATTTTATGCGTTTTTGATTTATTTTCTCACAATAATCCACGGTTGCATATCATGTTTATGGCCGCATTCAAGACATTGTCCACGGCTTAAACTTAATTTTCTGCATGAGCAGGGACAATAGGTTTTGCTTTTGCCCACATCGCGCGTTACCATATGATATTCTTTGGTATCAAATGGGCGTGCTAAGTGCCAACTATTATCCATGCATCCGGGGGAGGGGTAAGTTGATACGGATAGCAATGTTATAAAAAATACAATAATAATCGGCAGCTGGTCGCCGCGCATAATTACTTGAATCATTTGTGTTTCCCTCGTTTACTTTCAACCAATTTTTTAAACTCATCAGCACCAATTTGTTCTTTACTTGCGTGAGACACCGAATTTCCCGTGCCCGGTTTATAAAAATCATCGCTAAAAAAGAGTGGACTTTCTGGTTTAATTTTACCTTCGCAAGTCGGGCAAGAAAAAAGCGTTGAAGTATGAGCGAATATAACCGTGAACATGAAATAGAATATTCTCATGATAAACTCCCTAAATTTCTAGAACAAACGCATTTAAAGGTCTTTATTAATACCGATTATATTCATCCTGAGCTTGTCGAAGGATAGTCTAGCTTTCTATGCTAAACAAATATTGCAAAGCTTCTTTGGCCTACGAATATTAGACCATGGTTCGACGAGCTCACCATGAATAACCTCTTTATTTACAATTTCAACGCATTTGCTCTATCTAAATTTCATGTTCACAATACCATTTAAAATATTCAAATTGCAATAATTTAAATATGGTGATCTGTTTTTGAAAGCATGAATGGGTTTTTCGCCATATTGGAAAAGCTTCAGATCTGACGCATTTAACAGTGTTGATTTGTATTACGAATCCGTTCGCTTCGATGGAGCGCGAAGCGCGAATGGAGAAGTCCATTGAAAACTATTGAATTCATATAAAAAAACCTCTCCACTCACCCCTTTACAGGGGTTCTGGATTCGATACGGCAAGGCCTATTCACCACAGGTCTTCGACTACTTTAGCCGACCGTCCTGAGCGAGCTGAAGGCGAGTCGAAGGAGGCGAACGGGATAGAAGTTTTGTGTGATTTAAGAAGATTTCGAGTGTGTTTGTCCCCTCCCAAAAGCTTACTCGTCTCTTGACACTAAAAAATAAACTATCGTAAGATGTCTTAGTCTAAAAAAAATTAATGATATTCCTAATGCATCCAAACAGTGAAAGGAGATTAATAAGCAAAGAAGTAAAAAAGGTTGTTGTTGTTGTCTCTATTTTTCAAAGGAGAATGTTATATGAAATTCTTTTCAGCAAAATATCTCGCGCTTATGCTTTTAGCATGCGCAATTACTGCACCGGTAAAAGGTGATTATGCAAATGGCGATAATTGTTGCCGCTCAAGTTTTGAATGTGGCTGTTGCCCGCTTGAAGAATGTTCATGGGGATTGCAAGTTGATGCAGGAGTTCGTCCTATTACCTGGCGCAAACGTGGCGATTTTTTAACCGTTAATTGTCTTGCAACCACACTGGTCAATGATCTGGGAGAACTGCCAAAATTTAGCAAGCTGTTCCGAGTGCCTTGGCAAGTAGGCGGGCTGGTCAGCTATGCATTATCATGTAATTCTATGGTGTATGGTGAATTTAATTATGCTCAGTCACGCGCAAAATGTGATGATTTTATCAGAATCGGTACCAGTAATTTAATTTTGAGTTTAGATAAATATAAATTGTATGAAGGCTATGTTGGCGCTCGTTATTATTGGGGCAGATGGTGGTGCGATCGCATTGCATTCTTCGTGGGTGCTAAACTAGGATTCATCCATCATAAGCAAATCCGCACCGGTAGTTTCACCGGAGCAAGTGATGGCAGTGGCACCATACCTGTCAATGATTTCTTCCGCAAGCAAACCAGAGTTGCCGGTGGCGGTAATATTGGTCTTGATATCAGCTTCTGCGGCAATTGGGCATTTGTTATCACTTTTGATGCGATCGCAACCTGTGGGCCAACTGGTGTTAATGCCCTTGCATTAAGCCTCATCGATTCTACGATGCTCAATAGTGCTGGAGCGCTCTTTATTCCGGGTGTTCAAACTGAGTTGGCATTCCCGGTTACCTTTGGCATCAGATATAATTTCTAATCTTTGCTTAAAACAAGAAGGACAGGAAAAACTTGTCCTTCTTCAAAATCTTTTATATAAAGCGGCTAATTCTTTATTAGCATGCAGCCAACCAGAAGGGGTCCCCACATCAAATCGGGTACCTTGGATGGTATGAACAAGTACTCGTTCTCCACTTTTGAGCATGCGCGCAATCCCATCAGTAAGTTGAATTTCTCCTCCGGCCGATGGGGTAACTTCATCAAGAGCTTTAAATATTTTTGAAGAAAGTATGTATCTTCCAATGATTGCTAAATTTGATGGCGCATCTTGAGTGCGTGGTTTTTCTACTAAGTCAGCGACTTCGTAAATATCGGAACTTAATTGTTTTTTTATAGAAATTATCCCATATGAAGATACCGTTTCTTGCGGAACTTCTTGCACGGCAATCACGCTTGCATTTTCTTGGTGTGCAATATCCGCAAGCTGTTTAATGCCCGGCTGGGCGCCTATAATAATATCATCGGGCAACAGAACCCCAAAATATTCTTCTGCAATCGCATTGCGCGCAAGCCAAATGGCATGCCCAAGACCTTTGGCCTGTTCTTGGTGAATGTAGGTGAATTCGATAGAGTTTGATAACGTATGAAGCTCAGCAAGCAGGTGTGATTTATTTTTTTCTTTTAAAAACTGTTCAAGTGCAGGCGCGGTGTCAAAGTGATTGGCGATTGCATGTTTATGAGGACTGGTGATCATGATGCAGTTTTCTATGCCCGAATGGGCAATTTCCTCAACAATATATTGAATTGCCGGTTTATTGAGTATGGGCAACATCTCTTTGGGAACTGCTTTGGTCCAGGGTAAAAAACGGGTGCCGTGCCCGGCGGCTGGGATTATGGCTTTTGTTATTTTCATACTATTTTTTCTCCAATAATAAAGAGCTCGGTTCGAGATTACTGTGCTCGGGTGCAATTAGCAAGTAGGCTTCTTCTAAAGCCGTTCGTTTCGAGCGAGGCCTTGCAGGCCGAGTTGAGAAAAAATTATTGATTTCTAAAATTGCTTTAAAAAATCAACTTTCCCACTGCGGAACAAACGAATATCATTGATCCCATATTTTACCATCGCAAGCCGTTCAAGACCAAAACCCCATGCAAAACCCGAATATATTTCAGCATCAATTCCGGAAGTGCGTAAGACATTCGGATGAATCATGCCGGCTCCCATGAGCTCAATCCAGCGAGTATACTTGCAAATTGAACATCCGGTTTTGCAGAATGGGCATGAGGCATCAATTTCAATACCCGGTTCAACGAAGGGAAAGTAACCCGGGCGTGCACGAATTTCCAGATCATCTTTTTCAAAAAATGCACGTAAAAATGCTTTTGCGGTCGCCAGCAGCTGGGCCATTGAAATATTTTTATCAATGAATAAGCCTTCACCTTGCATGAACATAAAATCATGCGTAGCATCGGTGGCCTCATTGCGATACACCCGGCCGGGTGCAAATACTGCAAGCGGTACCGATTTTGTTTCCATTGCCAGAATTTGAACGGTGGAAGTATGCGTGCGCAATAAATGGTTAGGATTGGTGAGCCAGAATGTATCTTGCAATTCACGCGCAGGGTGATGGGCTGGGATATTAAGCGCCTGGAAATTGTAATAATCAGTTACTACTTCAGGGCCACTGGCAATCTCATATCCCATTGAAATAAAAATATTCTCTAGCTGTTCGATCATTGTGGTAAAAATGTGCAGACTACCCTGAACATCTGATTTTTTATACGCGGTAACATCAAAATGCTTTTTTTTGAGAAGCTCCGCGTGTAACTGCTGCTGTTGCAATATATTTTTTGATTTTTCATACCATTCTTCAGCGTTTTTTTTGAGCTCATTGAGCGCGGGGCCAAATGTCTTTTTATCTTCAGCATTCAATTCTTTTAATTGCGCCATGAGTGCAGCAATATGCCCCTGACGGCCTAAATAGGAAATGCGGATCTGCTCAAGATCGGCATTGGATTGAGCGTGGGAGAGGGCGCTTTGAAGCTCGTTTTGTATTCTTTCAATGTCTGATTTTAAGGTATGCATTTTATATCCTGAACTTGCGGGCTTTACTATAGAGGCAAGTGTAACAATGCATCTTAAAATAGGCAAATGTGCTTGACTTTTTTGTATAATCGTCTTAATCGAAATTCTGCCTCGTCCGTTCGTTTCGAGCGAGCATTTATGCGAGTCGAGAAATAAAAAAACTTCTCAACTCGGCCTTCGGCCTCCTTCGACCTGTCCGGCGTAGCTGCATGCTTCGACCCAGGCTTCGCATAAAGCTTCGCCGGGCACAGCAAGCTAAGGGCCTTTAGTCCCGAGCAGAGTCGAGGGGTCAGCACGAACGGAGTGAGGGAAGTCGGAAGCGAACGGCGAGCATAAATTTCTATTTTTGTGCCATCTTAAGATTGACAATCCATCTCAAATGGGTATCATACTCATATTCCAATACAAATCTGATCTTTATATGCCGGGGTAGCTCAGTGGTAGAGCGCAAGCCTGAAGAGCTTGGCGTCGTTGGTTCAATTCCGACCCCCGGCACCAGGCTTCGTTTATCCGGGGCTTCCGCCTCGGCAAACTACGCCTGGCTGACGCCAACCTTCTGCGCCCGAAGTCCGGCGAAGCTTTTAGCGTAGACGGATGGCTGCGCCAACCCTATAAGGTAGAACCAATAACTTTCAAGAGCACCATGCGAAGACTGCCCGGCGTAGCTTGCCAAGCCGGAAGGCGTGGATAAGCGTAGCCTGGGCTGATTCATAATTATGACAATGTATTACGTTTATTGTATTAAATCTTTATCTTTTCCTGAGCAGACTTATATTGGTTATACTACCAACTTAAAGCAGAGGTTAGAAACTCATAATTCTGGTCGTTCCATTCATACAGAAAAATATGCGCCATGGGAGTTAATAGCCTTCATAGGTTTTAAGAGCAAAGCTAGAGCTATGGATTTTGAAAACTATTTAAAATCACATTCTGGCAGAGCATTTGCTGAAAAAAGATTTTGGTAATCACCTCTTCTGGCGAAGTTGACTAATTTTTCTTGATAATATTGTTTTTCATTTGTACTACTAACTATACTGCACATAATTTGAATCCGATGTCTCAAAGGAGGACCAAAGTATGAAGAATAATAGTATTTTTGTAGTGGCACTCGTAAGCATAAGTAATCTATTTTGTTGTGAAAAACCAAGTGGTGCATCGCCGGTTGCCGTAGCATCAAAATTTCGTAATAGCATACACAAGGAAGGGGATGGCCATAAAATTGTTGCACTTACTCGGCTGGTACGCTCTCAATCTGAGGGAAAATTAGGGGCTGAAAACCTTGATGAGGCTTCATTAGTTAAGTTACTTGCCAAAGCCAAAAATGTCGATTTAGTCACTGGCAATAAAGAACCCAAACAAAGAAGACATTCTGCCTTATCACCGAGTGCTGATAGCACGAGCATGAATAGTACTACCACGCTCAATGAAAAATTGGTAAGCGATGCTAATCCGGAATAATTTTTTAATCTTCCCTTGCAAGCGATTAAACCGAGAAATTTATTGCGGTTAATTGATTTTATCATCCGACCATGGTTGAATACGAACAAAGTATTTTTCCAAGAAAAGGATTGAGATGATGAGGTATATCCCGAATGATAAATATACAATTGCATGGTTTAAGCTCGCTGAGTGCGTTGCAAAAGGTGAAAAAGAAAAGGCGTTTGGCGTGTATCGACTGCTCATGCATTCTTTTGATGATCAAGCCTATGCGTATCAATTAGAAGGGGATCTTTTAGGAGCCTTTCAAGATTTAAGAGCAATTGAAAAATATGCACATGCAGCACAATTATACCTGCTCAATAATCGATTTAAAGAAGCGGCAACTTTGTACCATGATCTAGTAACCATGGCTCCTGATGATCATCATTATGTTATGCGATTGATTGAAGTGTATAAGAAACATAAAAATCATGATTTTGTGGTAGCA
Source organism: uncultured bacterium (assembly GCA_963788045.1). GTDB lineage: Bacteria > Babelota > Babeliae > Babelales > Vermiphilaceae > BTUB01. The sequence continues at coordinate 449,545 of CAWBEW010000001.1, read as the reverse complement.
AAATTAAACAAATTAGCAGAACATCTTTTTGAGCATAATCGGCCCTTGCATGCATTACTCATTGCCAATGAATTAGCGGCTTTTGAAAATCAAACTGCTGCCGGTATGTATGCTCAATGTCTTATTCATTTAAGTAAATTGCATGAAAATCCACGGGATTTTGATCATGAAATTGCCAGCTCGGTTGAGTATATTGCTCGTAACGGTGATTCTGCACGATTGCAGAGCATGATTTCTGTTTTAGAGCAAACTAATGGTGCGTGGCATAGATATATCAAGAAATTGTTGCAAGATAATTAAAGAGCCACTCCCTGCGTATATCTTCTGAGCAAATATTGGCACATGGGTTTTTAGATATATATACTCAGTTATAAATAAGCTTATTAATGCATATTACATTGGAAAATAATGCTAACTCGCTTACCTCTCGGAATTAGTACGTTTGAAAAGTTACGAAAGTCCGGCCTCATTTATATTGATAAGACTGAGCATGTCTACCGTTTAATTACACAAGGCTCTCGATATTTTCTTTCTCGTCCTCGGAGATTCGGCAAATCGTTATTAGTTTCCACGCTTAAGGCAATTTTTGCAGGAAATAAAAGCCTTTTTGATGGACTTTTTATAGGAAAGAGTGATTATCAATGGCCTAAACATGGAGTAATTTCATTAGATTTCTCTTCAGTAGAGGTGCTAACAGCTCAGGATTTTCGTGTGGGATGTTGCGAATTATTACAGGAAATCGCTGATGATTATGATCTAGATTTGAAACTTGATAAACAGAGACCTGATTCGGCATTGCGCGCTTTAGTTCGCGCGCTGTATAAAGAGTTTGGACGCGTTGCGATATTAGTCGATGAGTATGATTCCCCCATTTTACAAACTATTAATAATACTGATGAAGCTAAAAATGTTCGCAATGCAATAAGAAGTTTTTTTACTGTTGTTAAAGCACTTGATGCATTTGTTGATTTCGTTTTTATCACCGGAGTAAGCTCTTTTGCCAAGGCTGGAGTATTTTCGGGAATGAATAATCTGAAAATTATTACACTCGATTCGAGATTTTCGACTATTTGTGGCTATATCGATGAAGAAGTTGATCATTATTTAAATCAACAAATAAAAACCTGGGCAAAGACTGAGGGAAAATCCTCGCAAGAGTTACGAAAGCAAATCAAGGAATGGTATAACGGTTATCATTTTGCGGTGAACGCCCCTTCGGTATACAATCCATTTTCAATTATGAGTGCTCTCGATTCACATGACTTTAAAAATTTCTGGTTTCAATCAGGGACGCCAACATTTCTTGTTGAAGAGCTCACTAAAGAATATCGAAGATCGGAATACCACCTTTTTGATTTAGAGAGAATTGAGACGACGGAGGATTCTCTGGGAATATTTGATGTGGGAGCTACCCCATTGATTTCACTCATGTTTCAAACAGGTTATCTTACTATTAACAAGTTCAATAAAGATAATGGATCACTTGAGTTGCAATGCCCAAATTTTGAAGTGCGAACTGCACTTTATAAATATCTTTTAGGCGTTTATGCGGACTTAAGCTTGTCCGAAACAGAACGAATTTCCTTGAAGCTTTTTGATGCACTTTCTAAAAAAAATATTACAGAATTGGTTTCACTGCTCAAGAATCTTATATCACGTGTTCCGTACCAGCTTCATGAAAATGAAGAAAAATTTTATCATGCACTTCTTCAGGTAATATTTAGTTCCTCCGGAATTTCGGCACAGTCAGAGACCTCTATTAGTCATGGAAGAATTGATATGGTTCTTGAGTTGCCTGCAAGATTTTATGTTATCGAGGTAAAGCTTAATTCATCTGCGGGTAAAGCATTGGCTCAAATAGAAGCACGCAAATATTATGAGGCATTATCGCATCATGGTAAGCCAATAGAATTGCTTGGATTGAATTTCATACGTAAACCAAAGGAATTTGAGATAGAAGAAGCTCACAAAACTGTTACCTAATGATAGTCAGTTATTCCGTAAATTTTTGCCCAAGATAATGTATTCACAAAACAATTTGTGCACTAATTGCAGCTGCATCAAGCAACGCTAAAACATCATTGGTGACACTAATTTTTTCTCGCGTTGCAAGCCGCACCCGTTTGCCATTTTCCGTAAAAATAAATTCAAGCGGAACAGTGCCGGATGCCAGATGTGCTTTAAGATCAGTCAAAAGAGATTCAGAGAGCGGTGCGGGTAAACTGCAAACAATTTTTTGAATGTGCGGCCATTCTTGCAAAAAGAGATCAATGGGTATACATTCATTGGCTTTTATTTTGCATTTGTGCGGCGAGGCGGCATCAAGAGCGCCTTTTACAATAAATATTTGATAACTGCCTAAATATGATTCCACCTTTTTAAAGGTGCTCGGGAATAAAATAACTTCTGCAGAGCTATTAATATCTTCCAGCATTAAAAAAGCCATACGATCACCTTTTTTGGTGATAATTTCTCGCTTGCTTTTAACCAGTCCCGCACCAATATACGGTGATTTCTTGTGCGCTCGGCATCGAATTGGCCTTTTTTAAGAATCGCATCAAACGGTTCGATAGATACGCATCGCAATAACTTTTTATATGATTCAAGCGGATGCGCGCTTAAATAAAAGCCAATAACCTCTTTCTCTTTTTCTAATTTTTCTTTTTCCGACCAATCGGGAATCATTTGATAGATAAAATCATCTGATGTCTCATCCGTTTGAGTATTGGTTGGATCGCCCATCATAAATAATCCCATTTGGCCCGTAGCGGCAACTTTTTTATGTTCAGCAGCCAGATCCATTATTTTTTCAAGCTCATTAACTTTTTGAGCACGAGTTCCGGGCATGGTATCAAAAGCGCCTGCACAAATTAAATGTTCAATCACTCGTTTATTGGAAGTGCGCAAATCAATGCGCTTGCAAAAATCAAATAAATCGAAGTAAAAGGTCCTTTTGCCGTGCGTTCAGCCAAAATATTTTCAAGTGCTGCAAGTCCAACATTCTTAATTCCTTGCAAGCCAAATAAAATTTTTTCGGCCCTGAAGGGGGTAAATTCGATCGAGGATTGATTTATATCGGGTGGCAAAATCGCCAGTGCCCATATCTCGTGCTTCTTGCAAATAGAAGGCCATATTTTCTGCGTTTGCTGCTTCAAGGGAAATCAAGCATGCCATAAATTCAGCCGGATAATGTGCTTTTAAATATGCCGTTTGATAGGCAATAAGTGCATAGGCTGCTGAGTGAGATTTATTAAATCCATATCCGGCAAAATAGGCCATCAGATCAAAAAGTTCTCCTGCTTTTTTGGTATCAAAATTCGCGTTGCGGATCGCTTTTTCAACAAAGATAGCTTGTTGTTTTGCCATCTCTTCTGCTTTTTTCTTACCCATTGCGCGGCGCAAAATATCTGATTCACCCAGAGAATAGCCGGCAATTGCGGAAGCAATTTTCATTACCTGCTCTTGATAGACAATAACGCCATACGTTTCTTGAAGTATTGGTTCAAGTTCTGGGAATAATATAGCTTATTTTTTGCCGTGCCATGTCTTCGTTCAATATAATCATCGACCATTCCTGATCCCAAGTGGCCCGGGGCGATAGAGTGCGTTTACCGCAATAATATCTTCAAATTTATCCGGCTGCAGTTTGCGCAACACTTCTTTAAGACCATCAGATTCTAATTGGAACACGCCTGATGTTTTACCTTGCGCTCACGAGTGCAAATGTTTTTGCATCATCAAGTGGTAAGTTTATTAATATCAATGGTGATACCATAATTTTTTGGATCAGTCGCAATTACTTTATCAATGAGCGTTAAGTTTTTAAGCCCCAAAAAATCCATCTTTAAAAAGCCAAGGCTTTCAAGTTCGGTCATTGCATATTGCGTAACCAATTCAGTGCTTTTTGGCGGAACATAAATGGGCAACACTTCATCAATCGGTTCGGGTGAAATCACAATGCCGGCAGCATGCTTTGAAGCATGGCGCGTTAATCCTTCAAGGCGCAATGCCAAATCAAATAATTTTTGTGCTTTAGGATTGGTTTCAATAAGCTCTTTAAGTCGTGGTTCTTGTTCAAGCGCTTCTTTGAGCGTAATTTTTAGTTGTTCGGGAATTAAATTAGTGATTGCATTCGAATCTTCAAAGGCAAACCCAAGCACGCGCGCAACATCTTTGATGACTCCTTTTGCCATCATGGTACCAAAGGTGATAATTTGGCATACTTTATCATGGCCATATTTATCACGCACATAATTGATAACTTTATCGCGGCCTTCGATACAAAAATCGATATCGATATCAGGCATGCTGACCCGTTCAGGATTTAAAAATCGCTCAAAGAGTAAATTATATTTAATCGGATCAATATCAGTAATTTGCAATGCCCATGCAACCAATGATCCGGCAGCAGAACCACGGCCGGGGCCTACGGGAATGCCATTGCGCTTTGCCCATTGAATAAAATCACTCACCACCAAAAAATAGCCGACAAATCCCATTTTGATAATAAGATCAATTTCTAAATCAAGCCGTGCTTGATAGTGCGGCTTCATTCGCTTTATCAAATCGTTGCTTGGTGCAATAAGTTCTTGAAAGCCCTCGTTGCATAAATAGCTAAAATAACTTTCTTGCGTATGATCTTCAGGAATTTCAAATTTAGGGAAAAATAGTTTGCCGGTTTGAAAATCAAAATTGCACTGATCGGCAATTACTCCCGCATTCCAGACCGCTTCCGGATGATCTTTAAAAATTTCGAGCATTTCTTCTGTGCGTGCGCATATATACGCGGCAATCGCCAAATGAATAGCGCTCAGGGTTGCTAATTTTATCATGCGTTTGAATTGAAAGCATTACTTCATGCGCTTCATGGTCATCTGCGATGGCATAATGGCAATCGCCGGCAGCAACCAGTTGATATTTTTCTTTGCTGCTCCATTCATATAATTTTTTATTTAGAATTGCTTGTTCTTTTTGATCTTCCGGTTGCACTTCAAAATAAAAGCGATCAGGGCCAAAAACGCGCAAAAACCAATCCATGCGCTCTTCTGCTTCTTGCATCTTGTCCTGCCATTAGCAGTGAGGGAATATGCCCGCCAAGCATGCGGTGGTAACAATTAAGCCCTTCATGATGCTTTGCCAAGATTTCATAATCAATGCGTGGCTTAAAATAAAAGCCTTCTTGGAATGAAAATGAGATTAATTTGCAAAGATTTTTATACCCAATCTCATTTTGCACGAGCAAAATAAGATGATAATATTTTTTTTCCGCATTTTTTATTCTGGCATCTTCGGTCATATAAGCTTCCATGCCTAAAATCGGCTTGATGCCCGCTTTTTTGCATTTTTGAAAAAATTTTACCGCACCAAAAATATTGCCATGATCGGTAATGGCAAGTGCTTTGAATTGATTTTTTTGGCCAAACTCTACCAGCTTCTCAATGGATATTGCACCATCAAGCAATGAAAAATCGGTATGCAAGATGAAGATGAGTAAAATGCTGGGACATATTCTTAGTCCGCTCGTCCTGAGCCCGTCGAAGGGTTGTTTAATTTTTACTATGTGATTAGTCTACACATCTTGCATATAAATCAAAGATATATATATAAAAGCAGGAAAGGGGAACAGCTTATCACTCTTCCCTTTCCTGCTTTTTATGAGTGCGCCCGGCACGGGCGCGACTTATATGGTGAAAGTCCAGGATGGCGAAGGCAACGAAAGCCATTAGCTTAAGGCAAGGGTGTCCATTGTGAAATGGAATCTGAAGGAAGCCGGCAAAACCTCGGCCTGAGGAATACGAACTCTAAGTGAGGCTAGCGATAGCGGACAAGTCTGCTCAACAAGACAAAGGCCACGGTTACCAAAAACTATCGAGAGTATATAGAGCAGGTGGATGAGGGGAAAGGTCGCGCAATTACCCGGGGAGATCTGCCAACGCGCTGACTCAGTTGGCAACCCTCTGTGCAAACGGAGATTGAGTTGGCAGAAGTCAGCAGATGGCATAGTACCGAAAAAAAAGCGGGAAGGCCTGAACATGCGATGAAGATATGACTGAGGAGTACATGGAGAATGCAACAAAAGCAGAAAATCGGGAAAAAAACGGGCCATCGGCTGGAAGTGATAGTGAATTCTACCAGGGCCGGAGGAGGTGCTGAGCAAACTTATGACACAAGTCAATAACCATATCTTGGCAAATCATAACAATCACCTGATGGAGAAAGTGGTAGAGTCTGAGAATCTCAAGAAAGCGCTCAAGCGAGTTGAAAGCAACAAGGGCTCAGCAGGCGTAGTGCTTAATGGATGCTGTGTTGCAACGGAGGAAGGCACACCGCAAGGTGGGCCAATAAGTCCTTTGTTGGCGAATATCATGCTGAATGACTTGGATCATGAATTAGCACAAAGTGGACACTCGTTTGCGCGCTATGCAGATGATTATAATATCTACGCATCAAGCAGAAGAGCTGGCCAAAGAGTTTACGCAAGTATCAGAAAGTTCATTCATAAACGACTGAAACTTAAAGTAAACGTACGAAAGAGTGCAGTGGACCATCCAAACAGAAGGAAATTTCTAGGATTCTCATTAGCGGCTCACAACGGCATTCATAGCAGCTGGGCTGACAACGCTGATCATCCGCATACGGCCCAGCTGCATTCATGCTGCCGCCGCTTCCAGCCATGAGCGAAAGTAATACTATATGTCGAAAAGAAAAAAACTTCATCGCGCAATCTCCTTATTTTTGTTACGTATATTTTAATTGAGTTATCTGAGCTGCATGCCTCACGAGATGTAAGATATAGATAAACCACTCTCCTTAAAATTAAATGGTTAGAAAAACTTCATATAACCTTAGGTATAGAAAATTCATTATGAGAAAGCAAGTAGTAATTATTGCAAACTATTTGATTTCTTATCCATGATGTTGTAGAACAAAATAATAAGATAAAATTTTACCAAGACGGCAAGGAGGAGAAAAATTTTTAATTAAAAAGGTAGTTGTGAGTAACCATTTTAAAAAAGGTGATTAAATGAACAAGAAATGTTCTTTAAGTTTATTAATTGCTATGAGCCTGAGTACCATGCTCATGGCTGATACGCCAACATGCGCATCGCATGTTTTTGTGCCGCGCGGCGCATCAACGGATCTTGCATGGATCGATTCATTAACATTTTATAATCGTACCCGTGAGTATCCCAATAAATCATATATTTATTCGAGTACCACGATTTATCAGCAAAGTAGAAAAAATAAGAAATTCTCATCATCATTCTTGCTGGGTGACGGCAACAATACTATAACCGTGCAACAAGCAGCTCCGGGCGCTCCAGTAATTAATTCACTTGAATTAGGGCTTGCAAATCCGACCACTCCGTTTGCTTCAACGCTCACTATTAATCCGACCAGAAAACAGTTTACCTATTTAGGTAATATGTATTTTAATCTTGGAAACTACTGGTGCGGTTTATGGGGTGATGTTACCTTTGGCGTGACTAATGCACATCATCGCTTGAACTGTTGCGAAGTTGGTAATATGGGCACGATTTGTCCGGGAATTACCAATATCGCCAGCGCACTTGGTGATAATTCAGCGCTCAATTTTAGTAAATTTTATTGTGGCAATTGTTCAGATGGCAAACGCCGTACCGGCTTTGAAGATATCCAATTAAGACTTGGGTATGATTATATGTGGTGCGATGAAAACCGCATTGGTGTCTATCTTATTGGTACGGTTCCTGCAGGCAGATCTCCAACGGCTGAATATATTTTTGAGCCATTAGTTGGCAGCAAACATGCGTCAATTGGTGTTGGTTTCTTGGGCGATTATGAAATAAATTGGTGCGGATGTGGCGATGAAAGTAGCTTAGTGTTAATGACTGATTTTAACTATCGCTATGTTTTGAAACACAAAGAATGCCGCACTTTTGATTTAATGCCAAACGGTCCATTTAGCCGTTATTTATTGGTAGTTGATTCAAGCGCGCTTGGATTCCCATTCCCTGCTGCAAATGTTACTACCAGCTCAGTTAATATTAAGCCCCGTGGCACCATTCAATGGTGGGTTGGCTTGAATTATGAATATTGCGATTGGGATTTTGAATTGGGCTATAATCTTTTCTGGAGACAAAAAGAGCAACTTGATCAATCCTGTATACCATTATCCACAACCCTCGGCATATATAATTTAAATGGTTGTGGAATAAGCCAAGTAACAGCATCAAATGCGACTATTTTTAGTTCGAGCGCTGCTGATAGTGCATTCATTCCTTTAACTCCATCAAATATTAACATTGCTTCAGGTTTAGCGGGCCGATTACTCACGAATAAAGTGTATGGCGCTTTATCATGGACTGGTTGTGCGTGTGATTGTTTTGAGTGGATGGCAGGATTCGGTGCTTCTTATGAATTTGTTAGCAAACATGATAAATGCGCAGCTCCTTCAGATTGGGCGGTGTTTGCAAAATGGGCAGTTGGTTTTTAACCTCATCAATTCATAACGAAAGGAATTTATTGTGAATACATACAAAAAAATACTTTTAAGTCTTTGGTTAATTGGTGCGCTCTGCCCATTAGCACAAGCATCGATACCATGCGGCACTTCAAGCGCTGGTGTTTTGAATGTGGGCATTTTACCCGGAAATCTGCCGTATAGCGATGTGGTTTCTGGCCAAGCGGTTGGCTTCGATCCACTTTTAGCAATACAAATTGCCAAATTGCTTGGATATAACACGGTTAATTTTATTGGTTTTGGAAGCGAAGCTAATGCGCTGGCAGCATTGATAGCCGGTACGATTGATATTTATGCCAACTCTGCGAACTTTTTAAATACTCCCCCAACTGATTTTATTGGTGTTATAACCGATATTTCTGAACTTTATCAAGCTAATGAAGTAAATGGATGGCTTCTCAATGCAAATTGCTGTATCTTAGCAGAACAAATCCAAATGGCTCTTAATCAGATAATTGCGAGTGGTGGATATGCCCAGATTTTACAGCAATTACGTTTGGAAGGCCAAACAGGAGGAATGATTTTGGGGCAACCTTATACAGGGAACACTCCAGTGCCAGTTTTATTCCAACCTTTCTCATTTGCGAGTGATGAAATTGGAACTATTCCTTCAATATGTACGCTCATAAATTCTTTACCAGCAACTAATTGTATCGGTGCATACTTGCAAGCAAATTGCGTTCAGTCAACTACATTTACTGGCGCAACGGGGCAATTGCCTCCCGGCTGATAATAGTATTCAAAGAGAGGGGGATTGCCCTCTCTTTCTAAAATAGACTTCTTCCGAACCCGCTCGGGTCGATGGAGCGCAGCGAATGGAGACCTCTCCACTCGGGCCTGCGGCCCTCTATCGAGGCGAACGGAGGGGGAAAATATAGTTTCAGAAGAGATCTAATGTAAAATATATGAAATTGTACGGAGATTCTTTAATGAATAAGTTATATATAGTAATTCCATTATCAATAATTTCACTGATTATACACGCCCAACCGCAGAAATTACGGCACGCAGCATTTGCAGATGTGCGCTTTAGTCCGCTTTCTGGAACTGTAAATGTAATTGCTAATAATGCTGGCGATGGGGTATTGATTACGAATAATTCTGATAATAATACCGTTCAAAATAATGCAATTGGTACGGATTTGAGCGGCCAAAGAAATATGGGTAATGGTGGTGCGGGAGTTCATATTAACATTACTTCCAGCAATAACCTTATTGGAAGCACAACGCCTGCGTTAGGCAATCTCATTGCATTCAATACCAAAGGGGTTATTGTAGGCGATAGCGCAACTGATTTATCAGTTGGCGATGCCATTATCAATAATAGTATTTACAGCAATACGCTTATTGGCATTGATCTTGCTAATAACGGCCCAACACCAAACCATGCGACCAGTCCGTCTGTTGGACCAAATGATTTCCAAAATTTTCCAATTATTACTTCATTGGCGTTAAGTGGGAGCGGATTAGTAATTTCTTGGACACTCAATAGCGTCCCAAGTTCAAGTTTCTTGCTTCAATTTTTTAGCAATAATCCCGGCGATCCAGAAGGTAGACGGGTGATAGGCAATGCAACGGCAACAACTGATGCAGGTGGTAATGCTTCAGGAACTATTACGGTAGGAACCGTTGCATTAAATACGCCAATAACGGCGACGGCAACGCTTGAAGTGGGTGGCATTCCTAATGATACTTCAGAATTTAGTACTCCTGCGGTTTATGGTGTCACCAATCCATGCCCGGTAACATGTAACAAGTAAAAACCTCTCCTTTATAACAATCGGCCCTCCCAAAAAAATCGGAGGGCTTTTTTTACACAATATTTTGAGTTTGTTCCTCGGGCGCTTTGGCTTGTGAATTATTATGAGCCATGGTAGATTTACGCTATAGTTTTGCCAATACAGCAAAAGGGCTTTTCTTGAAGAGAATCGGAATCGGCATATCAGATTATAAGACCATTATCGAAGATGAGTACTATTACATTGATAAAACCTTACTCATTAAAGAACTCATAGAAAAAGCGGGCCATGTGGCGCTTATTCCTCGCCCGCGCCGATTTGGGAAGACCTTAAATCTTTCTATGCTTTACTATTTTTTTGCAAAATCGGAAAAATCTCATGTTCATCTTTTTGAGAATACGCTGATCTGGCAAGAAGAAAAATATCGCGCTTTACAAGGGAAATATCCGGTTATTTTTCTCACCTTTAAAAATATTAAGCATGAAAGCTGGGAAAAAACATACGATCATTTTAAAGATCTGGTTAGTCAAGAATATCGCCGATATGCTCCACTCTTGCTGGAAAAATTGCCTGAATACGATAAACATGATTTTCTTGCCATTATTCATAAGACCGCTAATGAGACGGTCTATGCTAAAAGTCTGCGGTTTCTTACGCAACTTCTTTATAATCATTATCAAGAAAAGGTAGTGGTGCTCATTGATGAGTATGATACGCCAATTCATGCGGCTTTTTTTCATAATTTTTATAAAAATTGCATTGGTTTTATGCGCAATTTATTAGGCGAGCTCTTGAAAGATAATATATACCTGCAACAAAGCGTTCTTACCGGTATTCTCATGATCGCAAAAGAGGGAATATTTTCCGGACTCAATAATCTTGATGTAATAAGTCTGAACGGGCGCTATATCATGGATAAGTTTGGTTTTATCCATCCAGAAGTAACTGCTATGACCAGCGCATATGATCTTGAGCCTTTGGCCCATACCATACAAGAATGGTATGACGGATATCAATTCGGAACCTGTAAGCAGATTTACAATCCATGGTCAGTATTAAAATGTGTTAACAATGCTGGTGCAATTGATACCTATTGGGCAAACACGAGTGATAATTTACTCATTAAGCGATTGCTTGCACGAGCATCAATTGCCACGCGATCAGAAATCGAAGATATCTTGGAACATAAACCCGTGACAAAAATAATTTCTGAATCAGTAACATTGCCCGATCTTGATACCAACCCGCAGACGCTGTGGGGGATTTTACTCCATACCGGATATCTAAGCTATACCACATGTGCCACGGTTACAGAAGGAACCCGCGAATATTGGCTTGCCATACCCAATAAAGAAATAAGAGCTCTTTTTAAACAGCTGATTACTGAAATTTTTATGCAATCGGTCCCCAGCCAAGATGTGCAAAAATATCTGTATGCCTTGAGCACAGGAAATGAAGCGGATGTTCAAGAGTTGCTTGAAGGGTTTGTAATTAATCATATGAGTTCGTGGGATCTTCCTGAACAAGAATCGGAGCGCAGCTATCATATGTTTGTGTTAGGGCTTTTGGTAACGCTTGCTGATCGCTACCATATTACATCAAATACCGAAACAGGCTTTGGCCGTTGCGACATCATGCTTATCCCGCGCGATCATAGCAAGCCGGGCATTCTGATTGAGTTTAAAAAGATTGGTGCCAAAGGCAAAGAATCACTTGAGGAAATGGCTGAAAAAGCGCTCACCCAAATTAAAGAAAAGCGATATGAGCAAAAGTTATTTTCCGAAGGCGTATCGAATATTATTGCCTACGGCATTAGCTTTAAGGGCAAACAGGTCCTGGTAAAAATGGATACTCTTATAAAATCATAAAATAGAGCTACACAATATTTTGCGTTTGTTCGCGCGCTTTCTCTTCCTCCGTTCGTTTCGAGCAAGGGATTTATCCCGAGTCGAGAAATATAAAAAAACTTTTCGACTGCGTGCAGAGTTCATCCTGAGCCCTGGCGAAGGGCACTTCGCTCGACCTGTCCGGCGTAACTACATGCTTCGACCAGCCTTCGCCGCGGGCTTCGGCGGGCACAGCAAGCTAAGGGCCTTTTAGTCCTGAACGAAGTTGAAGGATCAGCACGAATGGACTAAGCGAAGTCGGAAGCGAACGGGGTGGAAAGTTTTTTTACACAATATTTTGCGTTTGTTCACGTGCTTTTTCTAATTCAACTTTAATATTAATCGCATGTGCGCTAATTGCCGCATCAGAACATTTTGCAGTGATCGTATTAATTTCGCGCGAAAGCTCTTGCAAGATAAAATCGATTCGTTTACCTTTTTCAATCTCTGATGATTCTAAGCTTGCACGCAAATTTTTTAAGTGATTTTTGAACCGCACAATTTCTTCATGGACATCTATTTTATCAAGGATCGCATACAAAGCATCTTTTTGCATTTCGGCAAATTTGCTGGCATCTTTTTCAAGGCCCGCCAACCCTTCATTCACTTTTTGTTTTTGGCTTACCATGAGCGCTTCAAATGCAATCTCAATCGCTTTAATTTCCGTATCAATGATAGCGATGCGCTCGATGATATCTTTTTTGAGCGCGGTTCCCTCTTTGGTTTGCATGATGATCAATTCATCTACCAAGCCATGGGCCGCATCAAAAATTATTTTTTTTGATTTTTCATCAAGCTCTTGCTCTTCGGTGATGAAAATATTGGGCAGGAGTAAGACGTTGGCAATTGAAAGCGTTCCTTCAATGGAAAAAGTCTTTTTTATAGTATCGAGTGCGCCAAGATAGTTTTTGAGAGTTGTTGTTGATGGTTCGATTGCCCCTTTAAATGCATTGGGATTTGCAATATGGATGGTAAAGGTGATCGAACCACGATGAAGCTTTGATTTAAACAAGCGAATAAAATCGGTTTCAAGATTCGCAAGCGGATACGGCAGCTTGCAATTGGAATCAAAATACCGCGAGTTGAGTGATTTTATGCTCAATGTTAAAGGGGTTTTTGATTCATGGACGGTTAAAATCAGTGATCTGGTTGCAAAGCCGGTCATACTGCGAATCATGAGATTTCCTTTTTTATGCCAAGTTAGTATACACGTTCTGCACGTCGTCAAGATCTTGTAAACTTTCTAAGAATTCATATGCTTTTTTAGCCTGATCTTCCGGGAGTGACATCATATTTTTTGGCACCCATTCCACTTCTGCTTTTTCAACTTTGAGATTGCTATCAGTTAATGCTTTTTTTATGGAAGCAAGCGCTTTTGGATCGCAATACACGCTAAAGAAGGTGCCATTATGTTTCACATCTTTAATATCAAAATCCATGAGTTTTTCTAGAAGTGTATCTTCGCTGATGCTCCCGCTCACATCAATTACTCCCAGTTTCTCAAACATCCACGCAACTGAACCTGATTCGCCCAGGTTGCCCCCTTTGCCCGTAAATACGTGGCGCAGCTCAGAAACAATGCGATTTTTGTTATCTGATAAGGTATCAACTACTACGGCAATGCCATAGGGGCCATAGCCTTCATACAGCATCGCTTCATAAGAAACGCCGGGCAGTTCACCCGTGCCGCGCTTGATTGCTCGTTGAATATTTTCAAGCGGCATATTAATATCGCGCGCCTTATCAATGAGTAATCTCAGGCGTGGATTACCGGCAGGATCGCCGCCAGTTTTTGCAGCAACGGTTATTTCTTTTATAAGTTTAGTGAATGCTTGCCCGCGCTTAGAATCTTCTTTTTCTTTTTTACGCTTGATCGTCGCCCAATGCGAATGTCCTGACATATACAATGCTCCCGAGAGATGATTTTTATCTAAGATTTATCCTATCTTTTTTTAAAAAAATGTCGATGGGCAGTGTTCGTCTAGATTTCATAAGAAATTATAAGGAAATCAAATTGTGAGATTGATTTTTAAGTAAAAAGCTTTCGATGAATTTAGTTTTGAACGCTGCGCTCAGCCCTCACTCCGTTCGTGCTGACCCTTCAACTTCGTTCAGGACTAAAGGCCCATAAGCTTGCGTGCCCGGCGAAGCTTTATGCGAAGCCTGGGTCGAAGCATGATTTTTTGTATTCGAAAGTTTTATTAATTGATCCCAATCATTTTGTATGAGCGCCTCTTTCTTTTTTCGAGACCATCCTTGAATTTGTCGTTCAGCTGCTATAGCTTCAACCCGAGTTGCAAATTCCTGTAAATAGACTATTTCTACCGGCAATCTAGTTGTCGTATAAGTTATTTTTTCAGGATTTTGATGCTCTGCTAATCTTTTTTCTATATCATCCGTATGCCCGGTATAATAAGAGCCATCATTACATTTAAGTATGTACACATAAAAAGGTTTCATAAGTTTCCAAATTAAGTAATGCTTCGACAAGCTCAGCACGAACGGAGTGAGGGCTGAGCGCAGCCTTTAGTCTCGAGCAGAGTCGAGAGGTCAGCACGAACGGAGTGGAGAGGCTAATTTTATAATATTTTATATTTTATAATTTCACAATCTGACTTTAAAAAACTCTTGCGATTGTGCCATTCTTGTGTTACTTTCCCGAAGAAAAAGAACGAGCACTAAGAGCTTTTAAAGATTATGAAACCCGCGTAAAAAATGGAACTTATTATGAAGAATAAAAAAACTACCACAAAGCCTAAAAACAAAAAAATAATTAAATCTTCTTATGAAGAATTAATTGAAGATCCAAAACAAAAAGAACTCTTAGAACAAGAATATCAAGAGCTTCTTATCTCAGAACTCCTGATTGCTGCAATGGAAAAGGACGATCTTTCGGTCCGTAGACTAGCCAAAGCTGCGGGCGTTTCTCCCACTATCATCCAAGAGTTAAAATCGGGCAAACGGACAAATATTACTCTCAATACTTTCAATCGTGTGTTAAATACCATCGGTTATCAAGTGGCAATTGAACCATTGCGCAAACACTAGCCATAGGTAAGCTCTTAATGGCTTTTGATTATAATAACGTATGCTGCCCCATAAATTTTTGCTTCAAGTGCGGCAGCTTTTTATGAGGAATTTGTCTTCCGCGTGCGGTCTTTTCTAAATAGCCTTTACGCAATAAAAATGGCTCATAGACCATTTCAATAGTCTCAGTATCTTCACCAATTAATGCAGCCAGTGTTTCTAAGCCCACTGGTCCGCCATTAAAATTTTCAATAATTTTTTGCAAGAGGAGCAGATCAATTTTGGTGAGCCCATCTTCTTGTATGCCCAAAAATGAAAGCGCTTCTTGGACTAGTGCATGATCGATTATGCAAAGATGTTTTACTTGCGCCACATCGCGCACCCGCCGCAATATTTTTTTTGCTATTCGAGGCGTGCCACGAGCGCATGAACCAATCAAAAGAGCTGATTCAGGGCTTATTGAAATTTTTAGAAATTGTGCGCATTGCAGAATGATTTCTTGTAAATCCACATCGGAATAAAAATCGATACGTTCAATAATGCCAAATCTACTGCGCAAGGGAGCAGAGATCATGCCACTTTTAGTAGTTGCCCCAACTAACGTAAATGGATGAATTGGTAAATTGATCGATTTTGCGCCTGCACCTTGGCCGATAATAACATCAACGCGAAAATGTTCCATTGCGTTGTAAAGCACTTCTTCAACATTAGCGGGCATACGATGAATTTCATCAATAAATAAAATATCGCGCGGTTCTAAGCTTGATAGTATGGCAACTAAATCGCCGGTCCGCTCCATCATCGGCCCGCTGCAGATTTTTATGCCAACCCCCATAACATAGGCCATAATTTGTGAAAGGGTGGTTTTACCGACGCCGGGCGGGCCAAAGAGCAATAAATGATCGAGCGGCTCTTGCCGCATTTTAGCTGCTTGGGTATAGACATGTAATTTTTCTTTAAGCTCTTTTTGGCCTAGATAATCGTCAAAAGTTTTCGGACAAAAATCATGGGAACGCTCTTCGGGCGTTTCTTGTATGCTGATGATATTAAAATCTATTATTTCTTTTTTTTCCATGATCCTACCGTTTCGATTTCTCGACTCACTTCCCCCGTTCGCCCTGAGCCCGTCGAAGGGTCGAAACGAACGGAGTTCATATTCATCTTGAAGGATAGAATGCGGTATTTTTTGAAAATTTGGAAGATATATCAAAGAAAATAAATTTATTTTGTACTGCCTAATCAAGAGTCGCACAAGCTGTGTGACTCTTAAATGATCTGCCAATCGTGCGAATCAAATGGCTCTGAGGCTTATTCACCCCAATAGAATCTGCGAATCGCAATGGCATTAAACCACCCCAAGCTGGCAAAATTTACCCATAGGTTGCATAAACCGTAGCTAATAAATGGTAAGGGAATGCCCACAATGGGCATCAATCCGATTACCATACCAATATTAATAAGGGTAGAAATAATAATTGGGAGAGTAAGCCCGAGTGCCAGAAGTTGCACAAACGGTGATTTAATTGAGCGCGCAACCCAGAGCAATTGGAAAAATAGAATTGCATATAAAAAAATAATAAATAAAGCCCCGGCAAATCCGGTTTCTTCGGCAATCACTGAGAAAATGAAATCGGTTCTGCTTTCGGGCAAAAACTGCAATTTATTTTGAGTCCCTTTTAATAATCCCTTTCCTAGAACGCCACCAGAGCCGATCGCGATTTGCGATTGCTCAATTTGATACCGTTCTTTTTTGCTATCCCCGTGGCCCAAAAATACTAATACGCGCTTTTGCTGATATTCTTTTAACAAATGCCAGGTGATAGGGGCGGTGATGAGTAAAAATATTCCAGAATAGATAAAGAATTTTTTATTAATTCCGGCAAACCAGACCATGATAAGTCCGGTAAATAATAATACGAGTGCGGTACCAAGATCCGGTTGTTTGCGAATCAGTAAAAAACTAATTAAAAGTACACTAAGAACCGGCAAAAACTGCCTGAATGAAAATGAAAGGGTATCTTTTTCGGTATAAAAATAATAGGTGGCATAGGCGGGAAAAAATAATTTTGCTAATTCAGAGGGTTGAATTCTAAAAAAACCAAGATCCACCCATCGTTGGCCCCCCATGCCGATATGGCCCTTGAAAATCGTAAATATTAAAAGGCCGATTACAGCAAAATAGGCAAAATAACCCCATCGCATCAATGCGCGAAAATCGGTCGCGGAACACAACAAATAAATAATAAAACCGGATGCGATGCCAAAGGCTTGCTTTTTAAAATAGAGTGAATAGGGTTGTTCTGGTTTATAGGTAGCACTAAAAACAAAGAACAACCCAATACTTGTCAGAATAATAATAAGAAAAAAACTGACCCAATCAAAGTATCTGAAGTAACGCCGGTCTATCAAAAACATGTTATATTTTTAAATGCTTCTTATGTAATGCGAGTTTATCACCAAGGATTTGTAGCTCTTCATTTCTATCATCTTCTTCAATTAATCCATTTTCATCAAACATTAAAGAGACAGGATACAGAGTATCATTATCTTTTAATGCTTGATATAAGATGTTAAAAAAGATTTTATTATATAAAGCCCCAATGGATAGCAGATCTGAGTTCATGTTTTTGGTTGACGCCCAGAGTAACGTGCTTTCATTGATAGTCCCCAGTGCTGCATCGGTGACTGACATTGCAACATCCATATCAGTAACATCTTTATCAATTCCTTCTTTCAGATACGGATTTTCATTATCAATTACTGATTGAAGGGTACTTGCGCATTCGGTCATTATTTTAATATGAGAATCGATGTTTTTAGTGGTGTGGCTCAGCACTTTTTCAATTTGGGGTTTGTCTTGTTTAATAAATTGTGCGATTACTGCCCGGCCATATTGCTGATAACTAATGATAATTTTTTTAAGCGTAGTATGCTCTGATTGTTCTATGGCGGTTAGACAATGGTGGCATGCGCGTAATAAAAATGCTCTGCTTGGCAGTAACTCATTTTGTAAATCGGTAAGCTCTTTAATAGTTTTTTTTGCGATATTTCGTGCTTCTGATTCATTGACTGCAAGTTGTTTGTTCATCAATATGGAAGCGGTATGAATTGAGATAAGAGTTTTTTGCGTGATGCATTGATTATATAATGACATTGCTTCTAAATAGAGATAATTACATAAAAGAGACATTTCTTCTTGAGAAAGTTCCGGTAATTGGCCTATCCAAAATACCGCATGTTCGGCAATCTCTTTGGGAGTCAACCGGGTGCTTTCTGTACTGGTTTCTTCTTGAGCAGAGGAAAGAGTAGTAACAAATAATAAACTTGTTAATAAAATTCGGATCTTCATAAGATTCTCCTTGTTTTTAATAATAATACATTACCAAACAAAAGAATCGCATGAATATTTTTTGATGTCCAGTTGGATGCTATAGAAATTATTTTACTCGGGCAGTGGTGTTTTTTGCATATCGGGATTAATAATACCATTTTCATCAAACATGATCATCATATATGCTGGATTAATAGCATGCTCATGCATGATGCGAGAGAGTTCTTGATAATGCGCCAAATAATACGATCCGCGCGCCATTTCAATAGCGTCCCACATTTGCTTGCTTACGCCACACATAGTCGAAAGAATGTGCCATGTTTGTTCGCTTGCTCGCGTGTTAGCATGTTCCAGTTCGATAAATGATTTAATAGCAAAATAAGGAATATACTGGCTGATTGTATCAAGAAAATCAAATCGCGTATCTTCAGGATCATCCCATTCTATCCAATCTGAGCGTAAATTTGCTGAGGCAAAATCGATAAGATCCCCTAAAATCTTTTTTACCTCCATAAACGCATGGATAACCACTTCGCGTGATCGTTCGCGTGTTTCTAAAATCGCATTTTTACTATGTTCCGTTAAATAATTTTCTTTAACAGCCGCTTGCGCTGCATGCGCATAGGCTTTTCCCAGCACACGATGATAGTTTTGTGCGTTTATAAAATCACTATACAGAATTTCTTGATGTGCATAGTCGCACACATACGGCTGCTCTAGTGATGGGTTCATGCGTGTTTGCGCAATATTTTGCCAGCCCTGCCACATGCATGAGAGTGTATCGCATGCGATATCTTGCGCTTTAACGGTTGCAGCGGATCGGCAATAGGCGAAATAAAAAAAATTGGCGCATAATTGTAAATCAGCATGATTCATAAGCAATTTGTTTTGCTTAGAAATTACATAGGTATTAGTCCACTCTTTTGCTTCATCGCGATATTTTGATGGGGTAAGTTTTGCTGAGAGGGGAAAAAAAATAAAAAGCACATTAAGTATCAGACACTTCATCACCATGACAGCTCCTTTTTTAAAGATCCTTCGATACGAAAACTTCGTTTTCTACTCAGGATGAGCGGTGAAATGTAAAAAATATTCCTTTAAAGAACTGGCTGCGCCAGGCGTAGCCGTGTTTACACTTCGAAATCTAACCTGCGTAGGCGTAGACTGGTCGGGGCAGCCAGACTCGAACTGACAACCCCTCGCTCCCAAAGCGAGTGCGCTACCAATTGCGCCATGCCCCGACTAAATTTTTCAAAAATGAGAAAGAACGATAGTAAATGTATAGCTTTTTTTATCTTGTTGCAAGTGGAATTTGATTATTCTTTGGTTTCATCATCGCCGACCGTAAATATGTGTTCTTCGGTCTTACTATCTTTGTCTTTATGACTGGTATACCTGAAGCTTTTTTTAAAGGTACATACAAAGGGTGGTTTAACTAATAATGTGATGCCTAAATAGATTAAAATGAGCGCAATAAATGGCTTTAAAACAGGAATATCAATGCCGGTTATAACTTTTATAATCATGGATATGCCCCATAAAATGAGCAATGAGCCGATAATAATTTCGGGAGTAATATGAATTTTCATGGGATCCTAAAAAAAGACTGGCGTTAGCCATGCGCTTGTCCAGCCTACGCTTATCCGGGCCTACCGGCTCGGCAAGCTTCGGCGGACAGTCTCCGCATGTTGCTATTAAACTTTACTGTTCTACCTTACTAAGCGGCGCAGCCAGGCGTAGCCCCTTGTGGGCGGAGACTGGGGTGAAAGATGGGGATCGAACCCATGACCCTCGGAACCACAACCCGATGCTCTACCAACTGAGCTACTTTCACCATATATTCTTTTCAAAACGATGAGATTATTATACGGAAATTCAGGTAAAATGCAAAATTTATGCCTAAATTCGCTAATATTCTGTTGGTTTGGTTTTCTGGACGGTACCAGGTTTGTGCTGAGGGGGCGCATAAACGGTGTAAAGTTTTAATGGCTCAGCGCCAGTGTTTTTAAAATTATGTTTGGTGCCCGCGGGGACAAAAACGAGATGATTGGCCAGGACTTGCGAGCTTTTCCCCTCAATAATTGCCAGGCCACTTCCTTCCAGAAAAATTAAGATCTGATCAACCTTATGAATTTCCTCTCCAATTTCACCGCCAACAGGAACGCTCATTAAAACAACCTGGCTGTTTTTTCCGGTGATAATTTCTTTTCTAAAATTATCATTTTTCTTAACCGCATCTAAAATATTAAGATGTAACACTTTGCGTTCTCCTTGATATTTATAAACGCCTTTTTTAGATTTTATTTCTACACCAACCACGTTTATTGTGATTAGTAATAAAATAATAAAACTATGATTTATTTGGCGCATGTCTGATCCTTTTGCCTACAAATGAACACTCTGATTACCACTCTATAAAAGTATCTGCTATAGATGCAATTCTTTAAAAGAAAGTGCATGTATTGTTGCAAATTTCATGATATATGCAAAATCTTTTGCATTTGCGCTTTTCTCCAGTACCCTTATTCATATGATAATTTGACGTTATTAGGGATTATAAAGGATATTATTATGACAAAATTGACCGGTTTAAAAGTTGCAATTTTAGCAACTGATGGTGTAGAAGAATCAGAATTAGTCAGACCACGAAAAGCGCTTGATGATGCGGGCGCAATCACTACGCTTGTTTCTCCTAAAAAAAGCAAAGTTAAAGCATGGAGCGCAGGTAATTGGGCTACTGAGTTTCCCGTAGATGTCCATCTTTTTAGTGCCAATGCAGATAAATATGATGCATTGGTGCTCCCGGGCGGGGTAATGAATCCTGATAATTTGCGTTCGATTCCTGAAGCGGTAGAATTCGTTAAGAAATTTGTTGATGCGCAAAAGCCAATCGCTGCCATTTGCCATGGCCCCTGGATGCTCATCAATGCCCAAGGTGTTAAGGGCCGTACCGTTACTTCTTGGCCATCAATCAAAGAAGATCTTATTAATGCCGGTGCCAACTGGCTTGATAAAGAAGCGGTAGATGATGGCAATCTGGTAACAAGCCGCAAGCCAAGTGATATTCCTGCATTTAATGCGCGAATGCTGCAAGTTTTTTCACAGAAATAGTCGCTCGAATACACCTTAGAAATGCGATTAATGCTTGCTTTTACTTTTCCTATAAATTTGCTATTATAGACTATTAATAGAGATTTTGTTTTTGCTATATTTTCTATGTGAAAATATAGGGGAGGTTTTTATGGCAAATAATACTGATTGGATCAAGGTATACGGTGCTCGTGAGCACAATCTTAAAAATATTGATGTAGCTATCCCCAAGGATAAATTAACGGTGATTACTGGCCCTTCAGGCTCAGGAAAAAGCTCGTTGGCGCTTGATATCCTCTTTACTGAGGGTAAACGCCGCTATATGGAGTCCCTTTCTTCGTATGCACGCCAGTTTCTTGGGATTGCCAAAAAGCCCGATTTTGATCGAATTGATGGATCTATGCCCTTCTATAGCTATTGAGCAAAAGACCGTAGGAGCCAATCCGCGTTCTACCGTGGGCACGATTACTGAAATTTATGATTATTTACGTGTTTTATTTGCCCGAATTGGCAGAGTGCATTGCCCTGAATGCCATATGCCCATCAGTGCCGAATCTCCTGAAAAGATCACTCAGATGCTCCTGGATACTTTTGAGGGTGATACTATTACTATTGCAGCTCCGATTGCGATTCAAAAAAAGGGTGAATTTGTTAATGAATTAATTGCTCATTTTAAAAAGGGATTTTATCGCTTTGGCATTGATGGTAAAACGTATCGATTCAAATCGAAGATGAGATTAAAAATTTAAAATTAGGCAAAACGTATAAGCATACTATCGATTTATTAATGATGCGATTGAAGTTGCATTGCATGAAAAAAGCCGTTTACATGAAGCGGTTGAGACTGCCGATTTAAACTTGCTGGTGGCACTTGTAAAGTGATTGTGGGTGAGCGAAGAACATGTCTATTCATCCAATCGCATGTGTATGCGTTGTGCCGTATCGATTCCTGAACTTGAACCGCGATTCTTTTCATTCAATTCACCCATTGGTGCATGCGAAAAATGTCATGGATTTGGCATCATTCATGAATGGCCATGGGATGCGGGCGATCCTGATGCCTGGAAA
The DNA here is from genome assembly GCA_963788045.1 of uncultured bacterium. Lineage (GTDB taxonomy): Bacteria > Babelota > Babeliae > Babelales > Vermiphilaceae > BTUB01. Next base: position 426,901 of record CAWBEW010000001.1, on the reverse strand, counting down.
GCAAAATATCCAGATTTCTTTGGTGATAAATATGCGAAAGAGCAAACCTGTTCTGAATGTCATGGCAAGCGCTTAAATAAGCATGCATTGGCAGTGAGCATTGGTGATTGCGATATTTATGATTTGTGTAACTTAATCGGTAAAAGATGCTTCAATTCTTTAAAGACCTCAAGCTTTCTGAACGCAGAAAAACAGATTGCCGCAGGTCTTATCAAAGAAATTGCTAATCGGCTGACATTTTTATATAATGTGGGGCTTTCCTATTTATCACTGAATCGCTCAGCACGTACTCTTTCGGGTGGTGAAGGGCAGACGCATTCGCTTGCAACCCAAATTGGTTCTGCTTTGAGCGGTGTACTCTATATTCTTGATGAACCAAGTATTGGTTTGCATCAGCGTGATAATGATCGGTTGATTGAAACGCTTAAAAAATTACGCGATCAAGGAAATACGGTTGTCGTTGTTGAGCATGATATTGATACCATGCAGCAATCAGACTATCTCATTGATATGGGTCCTGCAGCGGGAGTATTAGGCGGAAGCGTAACTGCGGTTGGTACACCGGAAGTAGTTGCAAAAAATCCAAATCACTGACCGGCGCTTATTTGTGCGGCAAGCGATCAATTGCCAGTCCCGCAAAAGTTCGCGTACCCAGATGGTATATAACGCTTGCGCATGCATCAAAGAATAATTTAAAAGATCTTACGGTTAAATTTCCCTTGGCAGTTATGTGCGGTATTTCAGGTGTTTCAGGCTCTGGTAAAAGTACCTTGTTATGCAAGAATTGGTGCCTGCACTTGAGCGTGTGCTAATCGCAAAGGGGGCAGCGGAATGCTGGATCGAGTAATGGGTGCATTCTCAAAAGATCAGGATTTAGATGGGTGCCGAGCAGCTTGAGCATTTGGTTGTGATTGATCAAAGCCCAATCGGGAGAACGCCGCGCTCAAATCCGGCAACCTATCTGGGTATATTTGATGATATTCGTAAGCTTTTTGCAGGATTGCCCGAAAGTAATGCGCGGGGATATAAGATTGGCCGCTTTAGCTTTAACGTTGCTGAAGGCAGATGCTTTGAATGTAATGGTGATGGATCAATCACGGTGACCATGCATTTCTTGCCTGAAGTTACTATGACGTGTAAATCATGCAATGGCAAACGGTATAATGCTCAGACATTAGAGATTACCTATAAAAATAAGAATATTGCCGATGTGCTTGAGATGACCGCTTATGAAGCAGCGCAATTTTTTGCGGCACACCAAACAATCGCCAAACGATTGAATCTAATGTGTGAAGTTGGCTTGATTATCTGAAATTGGGCCAGCCAGCGGTCACCCTCTCTGGCGGTGAAGCGCAACGTATTAAGCTTGTTGATGAGCTTGCCAAACGGGGTAGCAGAACACTCTATATTCTTGATGAGCCAACTACCGGATTGCATAATCATGATATTGAAAAATTATTAACAGTTCTGAATCGCTTGGTGGATAAGGGCAATTCTATGATTGTGATTGAGCATAATCTTGATGTGCTCAAGACGGTTGATTATCTTATTGATATGGGCCCTGAAGGTGGCGATGAAGGCGGCATGATTATTGCACAAGGCACTCCAAAAGAAGTGGCCCGCATTGCCGCGAGCCATACCGGTAGATATTTGAAATCAATATTTCAATTAGGAAAATAAAAAGATTCGAGCGGCTTATTTGGGTTGCCATTTTTTGCTCTTGCGGTACTATTAAGAATAGTTGAAAAAAATCCACCCGTTCGCTTCGAAGGAGGCCGAAGGCCGATTTGAGAAGTTTTTTTATTTCTCGACTCGAATAAAGGCTCGCTCGAAACGAACGGATTGGTGAAAGCTCAAATGGTGGTCATTTCTTAAGAAAATTCAAAATTGGTACCAGCAATGAAACAAAAGTTAATATTAGCACTTTGTATTGCGTTTTCATGTAATTCAATGTTTTCAGTAACGCCTGAAAAAATTGCAAAAAAAGATCTTTCATTAATCAGCAAAATTTTCAAAGCAATTAGTTTTCCAGTAGCTCCTTCAGAGGTATCACATGGCTTTGATCTTACTCGCTCAAATAATGATGATCCATATACACTTGATACTGATCGAATTACCCAATTACAAAAAATGTACGAGCAAAATTTTAAACTTCGCACTCACATTTCTCGGGCAACCTATCTAGCAATGTCAGGTAGTCTGCTCTGGCTTGGGTATAAATTGGGCTATTTTGATTGGATGTTGCCGGGAAAAGTTGCTTCAACTACCACTCTTGGAGAACAGCTTCCGATTCCGAAGCTAGCAGATTATGCTGGAAATGTTACGGGATATGATGCTGCAATGGAGGTATACCATAAATCGAATAGTGCTCGTATTGCGGCAATTGAAGCAAGTAAAGATATTCAAAATGGTAATTGGCTCATCAATGGTATTAGCAATGTGGGATGGACGGGAATTACTATTGCTGGCAGTCTGATTGTCCAATCAAAATGGTCTTCTTTCTTTATCTATGCGCTGTCAGAGCCATCATTTAAATGGTTTCTCAATAATCATAGCATTATATCAATAATTGATCGCTTAAAGCGAAGTGCGCAAGCGCTCTCAAGCCCCAATATGCAGGCTGAATTTTCTACCGAATATCATAGTAAATTATTGATTCCTTCGGTTGAAGCACTCATACGCAACACGGAACAATTTATTGCTTTCATCGATTATTACCTGCCGATTTTAGAAGAAGATGTGGTTACAAAAGAAGCGATGAATGATATTTCTCGGTATCTTTTTAATATCACCAATGATTTCTTGCAAAAAATTAATCCGCTCTTAAAAGATCCTGCCAGTCAATCGCACGCATCATTGCTGCCGATTATTGATGAATATCGTGCTGATATGGTTACGTTTAATAATCGATGCAAGGTGTTTGAAGAAGAATTCTTTCCGGGCTCATAAAATAATTTTATAAACTCGTTTGCATGCTTCGACAGGCTCAGCACGAACGGGGAAATAGTTTGAGCTCGGGCAAAAAATAGTTTGTTAGTGTATGTCCACACAAATACCAAGTGATCTTACCCCGTTAATGCGCCAATATTTTGCAATCAAGCAGCAGTATCCGCATGCGCTGCTTTTGTTTCAAGTGGGGGATTTTTATGAACTCTTTTTTGATGATGCAAAAAAGGCATCCGCATTTTTGGGTATTGCGCTTACCAAACGAGGCAAAGTAAATGGTGATCCAATTCCCTTGTGCGGCGTTCCCGTTCACGCGCTTGATCATTACGTTGCAAAACTGATTAAGGGTGGTTTTAAAGTTGCATTGTGCGATCAACTAGAAGAACCGAAACCGGGTAAAGTGGTTGAGCGGGGTGTCACCCAAGTGCTTACTCCGGGCACCTTAACCGATTCAAAATTGTTAGATGAGAAATCTGCCTCATATCTATTTTCTTTTTTCCCTACTAATGATCAGTGGGGATTATTATTTGCCGAATTATTAACGGCTCAAATATTTGCAACCGTATTGCCAGCAGACAACCATAAAGCACTTGAATCAGAATTAATTCGTTTTTTCCCCGATGAAATTATTATTCCCGAGCAGGGCGCAAAAGAATTTGAAACGATATTTAAAAAATTAGGCTATTGCACCACGCCCATTTGCGATGATGCGCATGCTGAAAATGCGCAGAATTGGATGCAGAATCAATTTACGCACGAGATGCAATCGCCATTTACGGCACATCAATCATTGCGCTTGGCAATGTACCATTTTTATTCATATATTCGTCAAACACAACAAACAGCGGTTGATCAATTTAAAACCATTCATTGGTATAATCCTGAAGATTTTTTAATACTCGATCAGGCAACACAAACTAATTTGGAATTATTGCGCAATGCGCATGATGGCAGCAGAAAACATACGCTTTTTGAAGTGCTGGACGGAGCGTGCACTCCCATGGGTTCGCGCATGATTAAAAAATGGATTATGCGTCCCTTGGTGAAAGGCACTGCAATTATGCAGCGCCAAGAAGTGATTGTGCAATGGTTAAAAAATATTGTCGCAATGCAACAGTTTGAGCAGCTTATTGTTGATGTGGGTGATTGCGAGCGAGTGATTGGAAGGATTGCATTGCGCCGTGCCACCGTTCATGATTTTTTGCATTTGAAACGAGTGCTTGAACTGGTACCGGTATTGCGCCATGCATTATCAACCGTTTCTCAGTCATATCTCATGAATGCAATTATTACCAGTATCGTTGATTTTAGTTCATTGCAGAAATTGTTAGATGCTGCGTTAAATACCGATTCACAAAAAAATTATATTATAAAATCGGGATTTGATTTAGATCTTGATTACGTGCGTGAATTGGCTGAACATGGCACTCAAAAAATTATAGCGCTTGAAGCACACGAGCAGCAGTTGACGGGCATTAACTCACTTAAAATTCGCTACAACCAAGTGCATGGCTATTATATTGAGGTTACTAATACCCATAAAGATAGTATTCCCGATCGATACATTCGCCAACAGACGTTGGTAGGCCGAGAACGGTATATGACGCATGAACTGCAACAATTACAGCATGAGATTGTACGGGCTCAATCAGAAATGGCGGTGATTGAAAAAGCGGTTTTTGAACGAATAAAAAATGAAGTGGTAAATCAAATAACCAGTTTGCGCAAATTGAGCTATGCTCTTGCAAACTGTGATGCGCTTCTGGGGTTGGCGCGCGTTGCCTATCAGCATGGCTATAACTGCCCAACTTTTAATGAGCAGCAAGAAATTATTATTACCAACGGCAGGCATCCGGTGGTAGAACAAGTGATGGGGCACGGGTTTATTCCGAATAATACCCATTTAACCGATTCTGAATCCACCCTGGATCATAACCGGGCCAAATATGGGGGGAAAATCCACGTATTTGCGCCAAGTTGCGCTTATAAATATAATGGCCCAAATAGGCAGTTTTGTGCCTGCCAGTCAGGCAAATTTACCCATTTTAGACCGTGTTTTTACTCGAATTGGGGCAGGGGATAATCTAAGCCAAGGAAAAAGCACCTTTTTAGTGGAAATGGAAGAAACAGCGGCTATCTGTACCCAAGCTACTGCCAAAAGTTTGGTAATCTTGGATGAGGTAGGCCGGGGAACAAGTACTTTTGATGGATTGGCTATCGCTCAGGCGGTTGTTGAGTATATTCACACAAGCGTGAAAGCACGATGCCTTTTTGCCACCCATTATCATGAGCTGACAGCGCTTCCAGAGCAGTTTCAAGGAATTTCCAGCTATTATGCTTCATGTAGAAAAACTCAAATGGGGATTCGGTTTCTCTATAAAATTGTTCCGGGTGTTGCTGATGGAAGTTTTGGCGTTGAAGTTGCCAAATTAGCTCAATTGCCTGATCCGGTAATTGTAAGAGCGCAGCATTTATTACAGCAGCTGGAACGCCAATCAGAGAATATTACCTATAATCCTGCGCGTGCAACAGACGTCAATCCGCTGAAAGAAAATAATTCTTTCCCGTTCGGGTCGATGGAGCGCGAAGCGCGAATGGAGACCTCTCCACTCGGGCCTGCGGCCCTCTATCGAGGCGAACGGAATTCTGAATTGATGGAAGCGGATCGTTATGAACTTAAAAATCAAATTGCGGTACTTGAACTAAAATTGCAGCAAAAAGAGAAAAAATTGGCTGCCTTAGAAGTGATTGATTATGATAATCTATCGCCTAAAGCAGCCTTTGATATTTTGTGGAAGATGAGAGAGCAGTAAGCACTCACCCGTTCGCCTCGATAGAGGTTCCGAAGGAACCGAGTGGAGAGGTCTCCCCAGCCTTCGCTAAAGCTTCGGCGGGCAGGCATTCGCTGTTCCCGATCATCCTGAGCGAGCTTTGCGAGTCGAAGGACGACCCGAACGGAGTGGGAAATTTTGTCTCAGAAAAGATTTAATAATTACGCCGCTACAATCTGCTTCTCAGCCTGCAAATAGCTTGCCAGTTGGCTTACCGCATGATGTCTTTTTTCTAAACTCGGGTGGCGCACCGATTCTCGTTTTGCAATTTCAGGATATTCGCGCATAAATTGTTCAAAATCTTTTTGCGCGGCTTGCGCGATAGCAATATCGCCCGAAGCAGATAATAAATCAGCCCGGTATTCCTGCAGACGGCAGTAATCCATAAACACGGCATTTCTTGAATAATCTTTTTCCGCGATGCCATTTCGTGCAAACATTGCTTCAATTGCTGCTTGCTCTAATCCATCATAATACAATAAATGTATAATTTCATGGCGTAAGATTGCATCTTGGGCTTCGGGAGATCGTTTGGTGATTTGCGCAAGATTAATTTCGAGATCATGAATAAGTTTTTGGCCATCATAGCCTTGCCCTGCTGCAGCGCAGGTTAAGCGTTTTGGATTATCGCTCGTAAAAATGCGAACCATTTCGGGATTTATCCCATATTCTACCAATAATGCACGTGCTTTTTTTACGATCTCATGATCATTCTCATTGTTCTTGATTATCGGATTAGTGCATAACAGCGTATCTTGAGCTTTTAATTGCGCGATTTCTTCAAGTGTGTCTGCCCATTCTTGTGCCATGGGGAACTCATTTTGCAGCGCGGCTAACAATCGATCATGCTCAGCATTGAGCTCTTGTTCTAATGTATCGGCAACCGTTGATCGCGTAGTAACAATCTCATCGATCGTACTTTTAATCTGTTCTTGTGTTGGTTGCGCTTGCAATGGTAAAAGTTTTGTTTGTTGTTTGGGCGCAAAAGCCTTATACATGGGTACTGCGCTTATGGCACCACAAATAAGTAATGCTACTAATATTTTTTTCATTGTTTTCTCCTTCTTATGCTAACGTGATATTTGTTTCAGCTTTTAAATATGTTAATAAGTGCGTTACTGCTTGTTTTCGTTGCGTCTCAGTCGGGTGGCTTGTATGGGTGGGGTTACTTTGCTCATCCGGATGAAGCTCAATTATTTTTTCAAAATCTTGGATCAGTGATTCTGCAATCTCAGGATTATCCGCCGCAAGTAAATCGGCACGATATTCTTGAAATTTCTTAAATGCTATCAAAGAGGCACTTGTGGCAATCTGCTCCTGAGTTATGCCATTCTTTTTCAAAAGATCCTTGATAAACATCATAGTTATGCCATCATAATTGATTAAATGCATGATCTCGTGTTTTAAATATGCGAGTAATACATCATCTGATTTTTTTTCAACCGCCGCTACATTTATTCGTAAAAAGTGATTAACTGATCCTTTTTGATATCCTTGTCCTGCTGCCATAAAACTTTGGGGAGTATCAACATATTCGATTGTTACTTTTGAAGGATCAATTCTATATGATGCAAGTGTTTCTTTGATGACTTTTACAAACGGATGATCATGAGCATCGAGAGTTACTACCGGTTCATCAGTAAATAATTGATCATGAGATTTAATAGTATCTAGAACTTCTTGTAAGCTTGCCCATTGTTCGCTGGGAAACTCTCTTTGGATTTCTGCAAAGAGCCTTTGGTGTTCTTCTTGTAATTGCGCTGCAAGGGCTTGGATCACCGTTAATTCTTGAGCATTAATCGATTGTACGGTTTCTTTAATTTCTGCTTCTGTTGGCAATACACAGAAAATTGCCAATTGATTTTTGGGAGTAGCAACAAATGCTTTATAGAATGGAAATGCACACAGTGTGCCAAACAGTAATGCGCTGATGAGTATTTTTTTCTTCATTGAGTAATTATTCAAAATCATGAGTATCTCCTCTTTTTTTAGGCTAATCTAATATTATTTTCGGCGTGCAAATAGCTGATCAATTGAGTGACCGCTTGATGGCGGGCAACATCACTTGGATGGGTAATGCATGTATGCTCAACTTGATCTTCCGGGCACGTTTGAATGTAATGTTCAAAATCTTTTTGCAATGATTGCGCCGTGCATATATCATGGCACGCCGCCATAAGATCCGCTCTGAATTCTTGATGCTGATAGAGCTCTAAAAGAGCCGGTTCTTTCATAAACTCTTCTGGTTTGATTCCATTTTCCATGAACATAACTTCAATATAAGCACGTTTGAGTGGATCGTAATTTAATAAATGCATAATTTCATGGCGAATAATCGCTTCTTGAATGTCGTGCGTATGCTTGCTCAATTGAGGAATATTTAATTCTAAATCATGAATTACTTTATTATCGGCATACCCTTGATATGAAGCTGCATTTGTTTTGGTCTTAGGGTTATGTATTACCTTAATGGTTACTGCTGCCGGATCAATATGATACGAAGCTAAAATTTCGCGTGCTTTTTTGACAATTGGCAAGTCATTGGGTTTATTCTTTATTACTGGTTTATCAGTAAGTAGGCAGTCTTGGGATATCGCTAAATCGATCTGTAATAGGGTATGTTCCCACTTTTGTTTGGTTAAGGGGAAGGCCTTTTGAACCCTCTCGAGTAACCTTTCATGCTCTTGGGCAAGCTCTTCTTTGAGGGTATCTGCCACGCAGGAGCCTTCTGAGGCTATACCTCGAACGGTAGCCAATACCTCAGATTCATCTTTTTTAGGGTCTAAAACGGCTATTTTTGCCCCAGAATTGAGTTTTGGCTGTAAAAACCAGATAAGGCCGCCTAAGGTGCCGAGGGCTAAAAAACCGGCTAAAATATACTTAAAATTCTTCACTGAAACCTCCATATTCAAATAATTCCATTTGTAATAAATTTATCAGAATAGAGGGGTTTGTCAAGGCCTTTTGATAGCTAAAAATGGGAGGTTTAGAAGGGATAGCGGTAGCCTTGGGCCAGGTATAAAAAAAGAGCCATCCAGCAAAACTGAATGGCTCTTCTAATTACTGTTTTATTAGTTATTTTTTAAGTTCTTTGATGTTTTCTTGGGCCATTGCAGCAGCAGTTCCATGTTTTAGGGTTTGCCAAGAAATAACAAATGAGCCGATTCCTTCGATGGCTTTGCCCAAAAGCTTCTCATCAGAATTGTGGGATTTTGCACCAAAAAAACATGGACCACTCCAAACAACGATTCCCGCTATTACAAGTGCCCACAATGGAGCGGTTTTATTCACAAATTGGAGTAAGCCTCCAACAACTTTCTCGCTACCAGTTTTCTCTTTCGCTTTTACTTCGGCAAGTTTATCAGCAAGTTTTTCATTTTTTTCTTTCTCTTTTTCGATTTTATCATGAAGATGTTCATGATGATGGCGATCAGCGATTGCAGGTATCGAAAATAATAATGATGCAGAAATGCTAAAAATAAATAGTCTCTGGAACATGAGAAATCCTTTTTATGTTGTATGTTTGTTATTTAAAAATGCTGATTCAAGTATAAAATAATTTTATTTACTTTCAACTACTTAATGAGTCACACTCAATATGGGTGAACTCATTATCAGTAAGCCGTTCGTTCTGAGTAACGAGTGAAGCAAGAGTATCGAAGGACCATGAGCGGTGGCCGGGGGGGCAATGAAGCATATCTTGAGAAAAATTATTTTTTGTTTGATCGCATGTGCCGTGCTATTTTTAATTGGCGCTGGCATTTTTAGATCCAACCCGCAGGCATTAGTTAAAAATTTGCTTCTGCAGGCTGATATTACCATTGATGGCAATCGTCAATCAGATATTCTTGTGCATAATAATCAATTATATGCGCGTCTTTTAGGGCAAGGGTCTCTTGGGCTTGGCGAATCATACATGGATGGGTGGTGGGATTGCGATGCACTTGATCAATTCTTTTTTAAAGTATTTCGCTCCGATATTCAGCATAAAGTTCCGAAAAATTTTAATTCTATCTTTGCATATATCAAATCGAAATTTATGAACTTGCAATCGAAGGATCGCGCGTTTCAAGTAGGGCAGCAGCATTATGATTTGGGTGATGATCTTTTTAAAGCGATGCTTGATCAGCGTATGATCTATTCATGCGCATATTGGAAAGATGCAAAAGATTTGGAGCATGCACAAGAACATAAATTAGCGCTGATTTGCAAAAAATTACAGTTAAAGCCGGGAATGAAACTTTTAGATATTGGTTGTGGCTGGGGCGGCCTGGCATTATATGCTGCGCAAAACTATGGGGTGAATGTTGTCGGGGTCACCATTTCTCAAGAGCAAGCAAAATATGCGCAAGAAATTGCAAAAAATTATCCGGTAGAGATTCGTTTACAAGATTATCGCGATCTACATGAACAATTTGATTGCATCGTGAGTGTGGGGATGTTTGAACATGTTGGCTATAAAAATTACCAAACCTTTATAGATATTTGTCATCGATTGTTAAAAGATGATGGATTATTGTTATTGCATACCATCGGCAGTAATCAATCATGGACCACCGGCGATGAATGGATCAATAAATATATTTTTACTAATGGTATGCTTCCATCAATTGCACAGATTGCAAAAACAATCGAGGGAAAATTTGTGATGGAAGATTGGCATAATTTTGGTGCTGACTATGATAAAACGTTGATGGCTTGGTATGAAAATTTTAAAAAAAATTGGCCGCAACTGCAGTCTCAATACGGGGATCGCTTTAAGCGTATGTGGGATTATTATCTGCTTTCTTGCGCGGGATTATTCCGTGCACGCGGTATACAATTGTGGCAAATTGTTTTGAGCAAGAAAGGTATAATCGGTGGCTATGAATCGCTGCGATAGCAGTTTATTTTTTCTGAAGCAGTGCTAATGCGTCAATTTTATCTTGATTCATTAAAGTCCCTTTATTTTTTCCTTTATTTTTTTGTTTTTGTTCTTCGATGGTGCCAAGTACGCTGATGATGGTGCCTAGTGAATGGTTATTATCAAGAGCGGCAATGCCTTTAATGTTCCAGAGGCTATTGGATAGGGCGATTAAAGAATTGTTGGGACTTACATCTATAGAACGCACTTCTTCTCGCTTATGCGCATTGAGATATGCAATGAGTTGCGCAGTAGTGGTATTCCAGATTTCAAATCTATTATACACGTCATAATTGAAGAAACTGCAAGTTCCAATCAGGCATTTATAGTCTGCTAAAAAATGGGCTGCGCTTACGCATTTGCTTTTTGTTTTATCTTCAAATAATAATTTTTGAGCACCTGAGGCCAGATCGAGAATGCAACATTCAAGCGGATACTTTTCTGCGGCCAAGGTGGTTGGCAATCTTCGATGGAGATCTTTTATGAGTAAAATCTGTGTTTCTTCTGGATTAGTATAAAATGAGCTGACTTCTTGAGTGCATAAAGGCTTTACTTGGTATATCTTTTGTGAGGGATCCCATTCCCAGATTTTAAGTTTCCAATTGTTGCAAAAAAAATCAGCTTTAATTTGATTCGTTATTATTCTTCCATCGCGCAACACATGTATTGATTTAAATTGCAATCCTTCTTTTTCGTTTTCGTTTGGGGTATGAGGCATTGTTATTTTATTCCCTTGTGTATCGATGTAATATAAGTCTCCATCGTTATCATCGAGAATAATTCTCTTTTGGTGAGAATCATATGCAATGCTTGCCAGGTAATTCTTTTTTTCTTTATATACTATTTCTTCAGCAATGTGACAGGAATGAGCGTCTATGCATAACTTTTTTACCATCGAAGGATAGTAGGCATGTTGTTTGATACTGCCAGCAAATCTGCCCGCTTCTGCATCAGACATATTTCCAATGATTCGGTTAAATGCAATTATTTTTTCAATAGTTGAATGCTCCGTTGGGGTGGTCGAATTTTTCAGATGGATTGAACGCCAGCCCTGTAAACCCCAATTGCACAGCATTTTTGATTGTGCATATTCCTGAGTGATAGGTTTTTGGTTATGGTCAATAATACTATTAAACGATACTATTTTTACGGGTGAATGATCATGATGATACAAAATAATGATCGTATTATCATTTACAAAGTGTATATCAGTACTTTTTGTATGATCATCAAGCATCGTGCTTGAAATAAGAGTGCCATCGCGCGCGGTAATCGCTCCCAAGAGTTTTTTTTCTTTAAAAGCATGGCCATGAGCAGGCGTAATATCTTCCCAGGTGGTTGGTGTGAGATCAATTTTGACAAGCTCTTTATGAAGGAGTGGTTTAAGAAATGCTTTTAAATAATTTTTTAGATCGGTATGCAGGAGATCAAAATAACTAATTTTTTCCCCTAACACGAAATTTTTTTGTGCGCATGAGGTAATTAGAGGGATGGCTATTGCCAGACTCAGCATATATTGTTTGAACATAATTACTTTTCCACTCCGCATTGATTATTTTTGATTAGCAGTAGTGTAATTTGTTTTGGTAGTTTTGCAATAATAGGCGGCTGCAAAAAAAATACCCGATCATTCGATCGGATATTTTTTGGAGTAAAATCTGTTATTTATTTGAATTAATACTCTCTTGAGAGTCTAAGAAGATCGTTTTTTTGAGATCTCACTTTTCTATCATGTTCTGCAAGTATCATTATTGCTGAATTAACATCATGCGCGTGGAGTGGCTCTACTTCAGCTTGCCGCATCACTGCTTCAGTTGAAGATTGCAAAAGCGATCCTGCGAATATCCAGGAGGCAGTTGGCAGTACGCATTTTAAGATCATTGCATTTTGATCATCTTTTGCAGTAATCGGGTCACGTTTATAAGCATAATACGCAAGAGGAGCGGTCCAAATATATGGATGATCATTGAGCACTTGAAGGATCGTTACAAAACTTTTATACAGTTTTGATTTTTGCTTTGGTGCTCGATCTACTGGAGATTCGGATGCGTGCAACGTCGAAATTGAAAAAAATGCTACTAATGCCAAAAATAGGGATTTATTCATCATATGCCTCATGTGAACGATTAAATTGAAAAATCAGAAACAGATCATATAAAAAAATATGTTGAATGTACATAGATATTATTTTCAGCAGCAAAAAAAATACCCGACCAAACGATCGGGTATTTTATGAGTTGCTTTATTTCTTAATTTGATCAATATCAAAATTATTCATCAAAATATCAGTGGCTGTTTCTAGCAAAACCCCACCACCTGCCCAGATAACTAGAAATGGTCCATCATTTTTCAATAGGCAAGATAAACCGGTGGCGACAGCAAAACTGGTAATAAATGGATGTTTATTTATCGTTTGTACAATGCTGTGACCAACTTTTTCCATATTAGTTTTTGGTTTATAAGCATGCATGCCCGCTGTTGGGATAAGTAATGCGAATGTGAGTAATACTGCATTTTTATTTAACATATTTGATTCCTTTGGTTAAAGAGATCGAAGAAGACTTTTTGTTATTAAATATACCAAGTGATGCTAATTCAGTGCCCAGTTTCGCAACCGGATCTTTTTGAGTAATATCAAAATGAATTCCGATCCAGCCGGCCGCTACTGCTGCTTGAATGTTTTCTATTTTATCATCTATAAAGATGATAATTTTGTTTTTTGCAGGGTTAAATAAATCATTATACTGTGCAAAGAAATTGGCATGCGGTTTATTCATCAGGGATAGTTGGTGATAATTCTTGGTAACCGCTTTTCCTTGATAGGGTCCATATGATTCATAATTGATCAAGAGGCCAGGCTGCATGGTATCAAATAGATAACATTTGTTATCTATGAATTTTGCTTCAAGGTTAGCCAAGCAGAAAGGCCCGATATTAGATGCCAATCGTTGCGTAATACCCGCAGCATTGATATCTTGAACAATAAGATCCATGCCCTTGCGTGGTTTATAGGCGTTAGCGGCATTTTCTGCCATGCGAGCAAGGCTTGATTGCCCGTGGCGAGTAAAGATGCGTACGAATGCTTCACCTGAAATATCTTTTTCTTTTTTGCCTGCCTTGTCTACCTCATTCCAGGCGTCATTACCTGAAAGCTTGGTGAAAATGATAGGGAAGATATCGCCTAAAATTGCACCTGCTTTTGCTTTGCCATCTTTTTCGGCAAGGACATTATGAATATCCCAGGCAATTTCTAGTTCTATGGTTATATTTTTAATTGATTCGATGGTAATGCCTTGAGGCCAGTAGATGGTTGCATTGAGCAATGGGGTGGCAAGCAAAGTGATTGGTAAGATTAATTTTGAGAATGAGAACATGATAACCTCTGATTTAATATATAAAATATATCTACTTTTACTTTAGCAAAAGATTGAAAAATCGCAAGCCGACCGCATTTATATCTTTATATAAATTTCTATCTGAAATTAATTGGCCGTACCGTTCGCCTCGATAGCGGGCCGGTGGCCCGAGTGGAGAGGTCTCTAAGCGGCCCCTTTTCTCCATTCGCTACGCTCCATCGAAACGAACGGGGCCGGAATTCATCCTGAGTCTGACTCGAAGGAAGACCCGAACGGGTTACTATTACATATGTTTTCGTGAAGAATCTCCTGCTAGACGATACCGGTAATATTTGCTAAAATACTCATTAAATAACGAAATTTATGACTCATCATCACTAGGATTCTTGAGATGGAACAAATTAAAACGCACGGCATATACGCTATTTTTGCTCGTGGTAGCAAACAATATCAGGCTGTCGAAGGCAAGACTTTAGCAATCGATCAAATTGAAGGCGAACCGGGTTCTAAAGTTGAATTTAAAGAAGTGCTTTTCCGCAAATCAGGCGAAAACACCTTTGAAGTTGGCAAACCCCATTTGGCTAAACCGGTAACTGCGGTTATCGTTAAACAAATGAAGGGCCAAAAAACAATCGCGCTTCGTTTTAGACGTCGCCAAAAAGTACGCGTTTCAAATAACGGCAGAGCATGTTTGACCGTTGTTCGCTTCGAGACTGTGTAAACAGTTCTCTCTTAAAAAATTAAAAGGCTGGAACTTAAAAATTCCGGCCTTTTTTGTTTTAGAAAGACATTAAAAAATTTTCTAGCCGCTTCCAGTTCTGCTATTGATCATTACAATTTCGTAATACTTTCCAAGTTTTCTTTCGATCCTGAAAAAACAAGACGATCAGTTGCCATAATAATATGACTTGGATTTATAGAAATTATCTCATCACCTTGTTTGAGACCAATGCAATACACTTGATAGTTTTCATACAGTTCCAAATCTTTTACTTTCTTGCCGATAAATTTCTTAGGGGCTAATAGTTGGCTTATGGAGAAATCTTTGGTCAACCGAACCAAATCAATAAACGGAGAGCTTAAACGATCAGCCAAATGAATGCCCACCTCTTTTTCAGGCAAAATTACTTGGTCAGCGCCAACCAGCGTGAGAATCTCTTTGTGAATTTCACTGACTGCGCGAGTAATTACTTTTTTAATATGGAGCTTTTTCTTAAGCAATGCGGTGATCAAAATTGATTGCGCAATGTTTTCACCCATGGCCACGATAACCGTGTCCATCTCATCCATTCCGATGCTACGCAGTGATGCTTCATCAGTGATACGCATGCAAACTGCCTGGGTTACATTATCGCGAATTGAAGCGATTACCGATTCATTATCATCAACGGCAAGTACCTCCATGCCATTTTCAGCTAAAAGGGTCGCAACATCAAGCCCAAATCTTCCTAATCCTATTACACCAAATTTCATATTTAATCCTAATTTTTCCTATCATTCGACCCTTCGACAAGCTCAGGGTGAATGGTTTGTTATTCATATACAGTATGTGTTGTACACATTCTGAGTGTCTTTCGATAAACTCAGGATTATTCATGCTGAGCTTGTCGAAGTACGAACCATATCATATTAACTTAACATAATGCGTTCTTCTGGATACACAATCTCAGCTGCGGCTTCTTTACGTAATGCAATTTTGCGTAACGCAAGAATTAAGGTGAGTGATCCGATTCTACCAATAATCATACTGAGCATCATTAATATTTTCCCCAGCAAAGAGAGAAATGGTGTAATCCCGGAACTTAATCCTAAATTAGTAAACGCGCAGATAATTTCAAACGTAAGGTCAAGAAATGACCATTGTGGATCAAAAACGAGCAGTAGAAATGTAGTAATTACGATCCAAAAAATACTTAATGATACGATTGCGATAGCTTTATTTACTTGATCTTTAGGGATTCGGCGATGGGCGATGCTAATCCCCCCATGGCCTTCCATCGCTGCTCTCACAACACCAAGATAAACACACAAAGTGGTAATGCGAATACCGCTTCCGGTTGATCCGGGTGCAGACCCGACAAAACTAATGAGCATAATTAAAAAGAGGGTTGCTAATTGGAGCTCGGCAACCGGTACCGTCAGAAGACCGGTGCTTCTGAATGAAACTGCTTGAAAGATACTGGTGATAATTTTTCCAAAGATAGAAAAGTGCCTAAAGGCATTATTGCGTTCCAAGATGAATATTAATATTGATGCAAGAATAATACCCGCTAATGATCCCCATAAGATTAATTTACTTTGGAGTGAAAAATGATGTTGTTTCTTTTCTCGCCAGTGAACAAAGCGTTCTACTAACTCATAAAGCGTGACAAACCCCAGTCCACCGGTGAGCATGAGCAGTGTTGCAGTAATAATCACCGTATAATTCTGCGCATATGCTTGAAGACTGTTGCCAAAAAGCGTTATTCCGGCACTACAAAAAAATGATACCGCATGAAAGAGAGATAAAAAGAGTGCTTTGCCAAGCGGAAAATCTTTAATAAATACGGTAAAAAAGCAGAGTGCTCCCAGCAGTTCAGCGCACAGCGTGGTGATCATGATGAGCAGCAATAATTGGCGGAGATTTTTCCATGATTCTAGTTCCATTAATTTGCCTGCCATTAAAGAGGTGGCTAATCCCAAATTCATGAAAAGTGAAAGCAAGAAAAGGGTGAGTGTGATAATACCAAGTCCGCCGATTTGGATAAGCAATAAAATAATGCAATGCCCAAAAAAGGTAAATTGCTCAAGTGGGACGGTAAATATACCCGTTACGCATGTTACTGATGTTGCGGTGAATACTAAATCAAGGAATGAAATGGGGACATGCCGTGCCATGGGCAATGAAAGCAATGCGGCGCCTATTAAGATGGTGCAAAATATAGCCAAGAGAATAACGCGTCCTGCAGAAAAATGTGCCAAACGAGAACTACTCATATAATAGATCCTTTTGGTTATTGCAATAAGGCAATTAAATAAGATTCTATGGAATCAACGGGAATACGCTCTTGTTTGGTTGTATCACGATTGCGTACCGTAACACAATGATCCTGTTGTGTATCAAAGTCATACGTGAAACAAAGCGGAGTACCAATTTCATCTTGGCGGCGATACCGTTTTCCAATCGACGCGGATTCGTCAAATTGTACGCTGTAGCCTTTTTTGCGAATTGCATCAAAGATTGCTTTCATTGGCTCAGTTTGCTTTTTAGTGAGCGGTAAGAATGCTGCTTTAACGGGCGCAATGCGCGGATGCAGGCGCAAAACAATACGCTCTTCCCCTTCAACAATATCTTCTGCATAGGCATCGAATAATAAAGTTAAGAACAAGCGATCAACACCGACTGAACATTCAACAACATGCGGAACATAGGATTGTTTTGTTTCTTCATCATAAACAGCCAAATCTTTACCAGAATGTTTGCTGTGTTGTGTTAAATCAAAGTCGCCACGATTTGCAATTCCTTCCAGTTCTTTCCAACCAAAGGGAAATTCATACTCAATATCAACGGTGCCTTTGGAATAGTGAGAGAGTTCATCTTTGGCATGTTCACGAAGATGGACCTTGCCGTGAGTAACACCGATATAATCATAAAATGATCTTCGCGATTTTATCCAAAGATCAAAGAAATAGGCTGATTCATCAGGTTTGCAAAACCACTCTAATTCCATTTGCTCAAACTCTCTCATGCGAAAAAGAAATTGCTTGGGTGTGATCTCATTTCGGAACGCCTTGCCAATCTGCGCGATACCAAATGGAATTTTTACGCGATTAGTTGAGATTACATTTTTAAAATTAATAAAAATCGATTGCGCTGTTTCAGGACGCAAGAATGCAATTGATGATTGATCAGCAGCTGCACCCAGCTGAGTTTGAAACATCATATTGAATTGGCGCGGTGCGGTCCATGCTTTTACGCCGCAATGAGGGCATGCTTTATCAAGATTTATCTCATCAGTGCGATAACGATGCTTGCAATTGAGGCAGTCCACCATAGGATCGCTAAAATTATCAACGTGTCCTGATGCTTTCCATGTATCATATGCTCCCAATAATGCCCCCTCAAAGAAGAGGATATTATCGCTGGTCTGATTAAGGGAATCGATCCAGGCTTTGCGAATATTACTTTTCATAAGGCTGCCTAAATGCCCAAAATCATACACCCCATTTAAACCACCATAAATCTCTGCAGATTGATACACGAAGCCGCGACGTTTACATAAGGCGACTAATTTTTCTAATGTTACCTGAACCGATGAACTCATGAAATAACTCCTAAATCCTAATAATGCGGTAGTCAATAGGGTAAATCGTTTACATTTTTTTGGCAAATTAGCCGTTAACCGTTCGCCTCGATGGAGGTTTCGAAGAAACCGAATGGAGAGGTGTTTGTATCTGATTAAATCAGATTAAGTAAACTTCTCCACTCGCCCTGCGGGCTCTATCGAAGCGAACGGGGCTGGGAGACTTTCGACAGTGTTTGTACTTCCTTCTAAATCGTGGTATACAATGATCTATTGTTTGAGATTACCCATACAAAACAAAAAGGAACTACTATGAAAAATCTTACTCATGCAACGGTATTGTGTACGCTCGTATTTGTGTCATCGGTAAGTGCCGATAGCCAAACAGAATCAGTATCGTTAGGATGTGATTCGCGAAATGAGGTCGCATTTTCGTCATTAAAGGGAGCAGTAGCAGGTTTTGGCGCGTTTGCCGGATTGTACGCGTTAACCAATAATTTTAAATTTCCTACCGTTACCAAGCATCCGTATGGGATAGCACTATCCACATTAGCCGGTGCGATAATTGGTGGTTGGTGGAAATATCAATATACTCCAGAAAAACATTTTGAATTTGCACGCACCGAGCTGCTGCGCATCGCGCAAAACGAGCTTTTTGGTTTGTTAATTACTACTGAGCCTGATACATTAATTAGCACCCTGAAGGATCGCTATTTTAGAGAAAAGTTACCATTGTATACCGCGTTTAAGCAGCTTGATAGAATCTGTTTAATGGTTGATCGATGCAAAGAGTCTCTTGCCGAGGTTTTGGCTTCAACACGCGCTGATTTGTATCAAGAAAGTAATGAATTGCAAATGATAGCTGATATGTATTTGGTTATTTTAAAAGATGTTTTTAAACAACTTAAAAATGATCCAAATTTCATTGCTGAATGCAATGCGGGCACACTTGAATTGATGAAAGATGCGCAAGAAGCAGCTGCACAGGCAGCAGAATCAAGTGCATTTACGCAGCAGATGGCATATATTTCAAGCCATCATAATTCAGGATCCGCGGTTTCTACTCATATTACTGTATAACATTTAAATAAAAGGTTTTTAGATGCTCAATGTAAAAAAGCCCCAAGATCTTGCGCTAATTGCGCTTATAATTACGGTTCCCATGCTTGGGTTTGGATGTTATCTGTTATCGCAAGAGCAACAAGCTATGGCAGAAGCATTGGCAAAGATGAATGAGCCACGTGCGCAATTAGCAACGCAGATTGATCTGCCGGATGGGTCTGAAATTATCGAACGCCAAGTAAGCAAAAAAAATGTAAGTTGGCGAGATATTCAAGATCAAATTGCTGACACTGTGGTGCAAGTGTTTGCGCATGTTGCAGAAGTTAATATGCTTATGCCGTTTCAAACACCGCAACAATATTCAGCATGTGGTAGTGGATTTTTTATTAATGCTGATGGTTATTTGGTAACTAATGCGCATGTAATTAATCAAGCGCGTGCGGTCTGGATTCAAATTCCTGCGCTCGGGCGTCGCATCATCGATGTTGAGGTTGTTGGTATGACTCCTGATCGTGATATTGCGCTCTTGCGAGTAAAACCTGCGTCACTGGAATTTATAAAATCTGCATTGGGTAAAGTTCCGTTCTTGCACGTGGGTGATTCAGATACCTTACGCCGTTCTGATGAAGTTTTGGCGTTGGGATATCCACTCGGGCAGCAATCACTTAAAAGCACCACCGGCGTTATTAGCGGCCATGAATCTCATATGATTCAAATTAGCGCTGCAATCAATCCGGGTAGCTCAGGTGGCCCATTGTTAAATGATAAAGGTGAAGTGGTTGGCATTAATGCAGCAGGAATCACTGAGGCGCAAAATGTTGGTTACGCAATTCCAATTAATGATTTTAAAATCGTTGAAGCAGATTTATACAAAACAAAATTATTGCGTAAGCCATTTTTGGGAGTGTTATATAACAATGCCTCAGAAGCTATGGTCGAATATTTGGGTAATCCAGAACCGGGTGGTTGCTACTGTGTTGAAGTAGTAAAAGGAAGCACCCTTTTTAAAGCGGGTGTTCAGCAAGGCGATATGCTATATGAAATCAATGGTCATCCCGTTGATCTCTATGGTGATATGCGTGTGCCATGGAGTGAAGATAAAATCTCTATCGTGGACTATGTCAGCCGTATACCAGCAGGTGAGAAAGTTCATGTGATAATTTATCGCAAAGGAGTTCGTAAAGAATTTGACGTGGCCTTTGATTTGACAGAATTGCCGGCGATTCGCAAAGTATATCCAGGATATGAAGAGATCGATTATGAAGTTTTTGGTGGCATGGTAGTCATGCAGCTGACCATCAATCATATTCAGATCATGGAAAAGATGGTGCCCGGCTTAGTCAAGTTTGCAGAGATGAAGAATCAAAGTGAGCCGACGCTTTTAATCACGCATATTTTTGCTGATTCACAACTATATCGCTCTCGCACGGTGACGCCAGGAACCACCATTAATGAAGTTAATGGAACTAAGGTATCAACGCTCGAGGAATTGCGCACAGTCTTGCGAGATTCGATTAATGATAAATTCTTAACCTTACGCGCATCTGATAATCTGATGAGAGTCTCGGATAATATTTTAGTGGTATTACCGTGGGATAAGATACTCGAAGAAGAATCGATGCTTGCGCATGATTATCACTATCGTATTACTGATACGATGCGATTCTTAATCTCACAACGGTTGAGCCCAAATCAAGTTTCAAATCCGCTTTCGTTGCAATTTTCATAAATTTACACTGATAACTGAGCCCCTTTAAAGAAAAATCTTCTTTAAAGGGGCTTTCTGTTTTTTTACGGGGGCGACTTGGTGTATTTTTAAGAATAGGAGAAATCAAAACTCAAGTTACACATCCTGCTTGCCCGCCAAAGCGAACGGGTAAGCGAAGGCTGGGAGTACCCTCCGGAGAAGGCATATCGAAGGATAGGCAAACATGGCCAATGGTTCGATACATCTCGCTTCGCGAGATACTCACCATGTGTATGCTGCATTGCCGTTTTTAAAGAAGTAAGAAAATTTAGGAGAGTTTATGGCAAATGTAAAACCGATTATTGTTTTGGCACAAGAAAATTGGACCCAAATCGAAGCACTTGCACATCATGCAGTGGTACAAGTGTGTGCCGAATGCGTTGGCTTCGATTGGGAACAACCGTATATTCATGGCGAACAATCAGAAAGCCGTGGATCGGGTTTTTTTATCGATGGCGAAGGGCATATTATTACCACGGCCCATACGGTTGAA
The DNA here is from genome assembly GCA_963788045.1 of uncultured bacterium. GTDB lineage: Bacteria > Babelota > Babeliae > Babelales > Vermiphilaceae > BTUB01. Next base: position 405,280 of record CAWBEW010000001.1, on the reverse strand, counting down.
AATGCGCGGCTCATTTGGATTAAAATGCCATCATTTGGAGCAAAGCCGTTATTTGCTGATGTGATTGGCATTTGCCCTGAGCGGGATGTGGCACTTTTAAAACTTCGCCCTGAAGTACTTGAATCAATGGGGCAATATGCCGGTGCACTTCCTCATCTGATGTTGGGTAACTCAGATGCAGTGAATCATACTGATAAAATTTTGGTGCTTGGATATCCCATGGGGCAAAATAATATTAAAAGTTCTACCGGCGTAATTAGTGGGCGTGAATCGGGCAATGGAAGAACGTTCTTTCAGATTACTGCACCGGTTAATCCCGGAAACTCAGGGGGTCCGGTATTTAACGAGCAAGGGCATGTAATTGGTATTACTGTTTCAATGATGATGTATGCGCAAAATATTGGATACGCTATTCCTATTAATGATGTTGCTATGGTGCTTGCAGATCTATATAAAACAAAATTAGTTCGCACGGGAATTTTGGGAGTACGTTTTAATTCATGCGATGATGCGCAAGCGCTTTTTCTTGGCAACCCAGTCCCTGCGGGTTTATATGTTAATACCGTTTTTAAAAATTCGTTATTGGGCAAAGCAGGCATACAAGAAGGCGATATGCTCTATGAATTTAACGAATTTCGTTTGGATGGATCCGGGCATACTATCGCCCCATGGACTGTTGATAGAGTATCAATCCATGATCTGGTTGCACGTTTAACGCAAGGCCAAAAGGTGCGCCTGGTTGTTTACCGTAATGGCCAAAAGCACCAGATCGAGTTTTTGTTTGAGATTACTCCACCTTCACCGGTGCGATGGGTATATCCTTTGCATGAAACGGTTGATTATGAAATTTTTGGTGGGATGGTGTTTATGCATCTTGCGGATAATCATATTAATGCGTTTGTTGAAGAATTGCCGGAATTATCCGAATACTTAAAAATGGAAAACCGATTAAGCCCATGCGTGCTTATTACGCATGTAATTCCCGGCTCATATGCGTATCAGATTGGTAGCACCAGGCGGGGACACATTATACAGGAAGTAAATGGCAAAAAAGTAGCCACACTTGAAGAATTGCGCAAAGAATTACCACGAAGTTTAGAAACTGGATTTTTAACATTAAAAATGACCGATAATACCTTCAGCGTATTTTCATTTAAAAAATTACTCCAGTTAGAAGAACGGTTAGCGCAAGACTTTAAATATCCAATCAGTTCAACACTTTTAGCGCTGATTGAGAAAATGAAAAAGAATGCGTAATACTATTAGTAGTGTAAACTATCTAAACCCGCTCGAATGGTTCGACGAGCTCACCACGAGCGGTAAACATAGCGAAGTCCGCTCGCCCTGAGCTTGTCGAAGGGTGCGAGCAATTTAAATTTAAAAAAATGCAATAATTATCGCGAAAATTCATGGCAGACAAGAAAAGATTGGATCAATTAGTTCATGAGAAAGAGCCGCAGTATAGCCGAGCACAAATTCAAAGTTGGATTATGCAAGGTAAAATTGCGGTTGATGGTAAAATTATTACTAAACCAGGCATGATAACCAATGTTACTGCAATTCTTTCATATGATCTGCAAGAACCAAAGTATGTCGGCCGTGCGGGTTTTAAATTAGAAAAAGCACTCGAACATTTCAAGATCGATGTTACCAATTATATAGTGATGGATGCGGGAATATCCACCGGCGGTTTTACTGATTGCATGCTCCAGAATGGCGCAGCAAAAGTGTATGGCATTGATGTTGGCTATGGCCAAGTTCATGAAAAAATTCGTAATGATTCGCGCGTTATTGTAATGGAACGGACTAACTTGCGTGAGTTGCGGAATTTGCCTGAGCCAATTGATGTGGTCACGTTAGATTTATCATTTATTTCTGTGCTTAAAGTAATGGATGCGATTGATGCAATTCTTAAACCACACGGGAAATTGATAGTTTTGATCAAACCGCAATTTGAAGCACGTAAAGAAGAAGTAGGGCGCGGAGGAATTATTAAGGATCCATCGGTTCATCAAGAAGTAATCAAGCGGGTAACCATTGGGATTGAATCGCATGGATATGCGTGCCATGGGGTTATAGAATCTCCACTACTTGGTGCAACCGGCAATAAAGAGTTTTTAGCCTATTTTTCTCGTATGTGAAACGATATCTTAAAAATCGGGGGAATTAATGAAAAAGGGATATTTACTGATATTTTTTATGCTATGTGTGCACGCGCAACAGCATGATGAAAGGGTTGTTGGCGCATTAGTCACCGTAAAAGATCGCCAAACGTGGAAAAAAATTAAAAATCAATCTGATATAAAAGAAAAAGAGATTGTTGCTGCCTATAGTAATTTCCATAAAGATTGGTTGTATGCTGAAGTTACTTTGATTCCTGGATCTCAAAATTCTACCGGATTAGCCAGTTTTGCTAAAGACGGAGAATTTTATAACAATTTTGCCATCGATTTTACGAAAAATGTAAAAAAACTGTTGGCAAAAGATGAAGTTTCTGATCGATGCTCACTTTTTAATCAAGAATGACTGGCCAAATATCGTAATATTTATTATAGTTTATCTATGTTTTGCGCCCGTAGCTCAATTGGATAGAGCGTCGGACTTCGGATCCGCAGGTTGAGGGTTCGACTCCTTCCGGGCGCACCACACTACGCTTATCCAGGCCTTCCGGCTTGGCTCGCTTCGTATGGCACGGCCAGTCTTCGCCTGCGTGGGTTAGGGCTTTGAAGTATAAACACGGCTACGCCTGGGTGCGCCAGTCTACGTTTATCCGGGGCTTCGTAATTCGCCAAGGCTACATGGGACAAATCCGCCTCGCTTGCTCTTCGAAGCTCAGTGAGCGTAGTAGAGGCAATCTATGCATGGCAGGCGTCAGCCTTCGCATAAAGCTTCGGCGCGCACTGCGCGAGTAAACGCATCCGTGTAGAAAACAAATAATGAACAGAGCCATATGAATAAATCCCATAATCATCTCCTTAAGTTTTAATTTTCACATCAAATTATGATATATTTTGCTCTGTAGCAAATTAAGGTCCCCCAAATACAAAAATACGGAAAAAAATGAATCGCTCTCTATTTTCGTTTCTATTATTTACCATTCACTCAGCACCATTTGCAATGCACAACGAATTTCATCATCCAACACTCGAACAGTTGTGTAACGCGGACAAAATAGACATCACGCTGGCCTGTAGGCGCGATTTTGATAAAAGCAAAGTTAATATGAAAAGTTGGCTTAGTATGGTTAAGTCAATCGATAATCTTGTTGGCTTCATTGAAAAATGTAATTCCTGCCCGGACGATAAGGATGCGGAATTATTTGAAGAAGTTTGCAATACGATTCGATTTATTCGCAATGAGCATTGCTCTATTCCAAATCAAGGAATTCAAAGATTATTAAATGTTGGGCATGATAGTACCCGGACCCAAGAAGAAGTAACCATGAATGGCCAGAATTTTATCTTGAGCAATTCTCTTTGTGATGAGCAGAGTGATGAATTGTTTAACTTATATAATCAAAATATTGATCCAAAGGTTCAAACAATACAAGAATTAGATGAGATTTTACGAAATTCTCTTTTTTATATTCTTATTGATCGTAGCAATCAAAAGATTGTCGGTTTTATTCGTGCAGTTACAGATTATGTGCGGTTTGCCGGCATTTTTGATCTGGTTATAGATCAAGAGTATAAAAGTGAAGAATTGGAGAAATTTTTGGTGGATAAAATACTGGGACATTCAAAAATTAAAAACTTGCCGCTTATTGAAATCCATTAAAATATCCATGCTATAATGATGCTCTCGGGTCTGGCACTGGCAGCCTCGCTTGCAATACCAGACATTACCAATACTGTTATTGGTATCTGGCAAGCTTCTCGTTCTTGCTAGATAGAACAATGTTAGATCTTAGGATTTTGAATGTATAAATTTTTTAAAAAAATGAATTTTATTAGAATTGCTCTCTCATGCTTATTAATTATTTTTTGTAGTACTTATGCAACATGCTCAGAGTCAGATTTTAAACAAAAAATAGGAAACCGCATTCTTTGGAATGGTCCAAGAGCTCAAGAAGAATTCATTAAATGTATTCGGCAGCAGGATCCGGATTGTATTAAAAATATTCCGGTATCTTCAAAGGCTCAGGTTTTGCAAGGCGATAGTCTACGTGCAATTACCAAAGAATTAGCGAGTAAGCCGTATCTTAAGAATCGCATACCAATGTTGCAGGCGTTGACTGAGAAGGTTGGCGGCATACAAGAATGGTATAAGCGGTATCATCATAATATTACTTCTTTAAATTATCCTCAATTGCTTGAATGTGCGATTGGATGTAATGATCAGCAATTGGTCGATTTTATTCTTGAATCTGCCATTCATCCGGATGCAATTAAAAATCCAGTGGGTCAAACTCCTCTTTTTGAAGCAATACGATTTGAGCGGCTTGAAATGCTCAAAAAATTGATTTCTCGCGGAGCTGATGTAACATTGCAAGCCGAATATCTTACTACTCCGCTTCATTATGCAGCGGTCATGGGTGTTAAAAAAACAGAGATTATAGACGAATTAGTGAGGGCGGGTGCTGATATCAATGCTACAGATAAGTTTGGAGAGATGCCTTTGCATGAAGCGGTAGCGTTGCAATGCGGTGTTCATACGGATTCTTGTATCAATACGATTGAAACGCTCTTAAAAAATGGCGCATGGGTTGATAAAAGTGCCAATAAGAGAAAAACGCCATTGTCTTATGCCCAGAATCTTGAAAAAGAGGCATGTGAAGAAAAGCAAAAATGGATTCGTAAAACGGGCCGTTGGCCATGGGCAACTGATCCGTGCAAAAAGCTGCAAGATACAATTGCGGTGATGCAACAGTATGTCAAAAATGATGAACAATAATAACTTCAGATTTCGCTATTGGTTTCTGATCAGCTTCAAAATAGTTTGTATAAAATCAGTTTTGGCTCTCGCATATTCTTGAGTATCAGTATGATGTTGAGCAAGCTTACGCTTGAGAGCATCATATTTCTTGACTACTTCAGGATGCTTGCGTAAATAATCTCTAAAAAATAGATGACGGTTCCAAAAATCAGAGTCTTTCTGAGCTACATGAATTTGATAGATGCGCATGCCGTGTTCATTATTTTTTCTGAAGTAGCGGCGTTCAGGGATTTCTTGTTCATATTGTGGCACGTACTCGTAGCCTAAAGATTGCAATGCTTCAATAAATGCTGAATCGACTTCAGCAAGGTTATCTACGCCAATCAAAATATCAATAACCGGTTTCGCGCTCAGCCCAGGCACTCCTGTGCTACCAATATGCTCAATAGCAACATGCCATTTATGCAAAGCATGCAGTAATATTTTCTTTTCTTGTTCAAAAAGAGGGGGCCATTGCGGATTGTAATCAAAAATAATAATTTTTTGGATGGTCATGATTTTTCTAATGTTATTCCTAAATTTGCGTATGCATTTCATTAAATACTTTAATTGTTGACCAAATATCTTAAAATTTTTTATTAATCGCGCCGGTTACGAATTCTTTCTAAGTGCTCGTGTACGGCTGGATGTCCAAAGTCTTCTGCTGCTTTATAATAATGCTCTTCTTCCGCAAGATATTTTTTTTGTTGTTGTACTTGCCATATTTTGTATCCAGAATAGATACTCAAAGCTGTACCTGCACTGGTAATAGCTAGCGACCCGAATAATTCAGGACTTCCGACAGCCTCGATAATCAATGGGGCAACTGCTTTGGATAAAGTTGCAAGGCTACCTGATCCAATACCAAGAGCGCCGAATCCCATCTGTTTTGCAGTGAGTGCCCATTTTCGCTGGCGATATTGTTTGGCATTAGATATCTGCGAATATGATCGGTAATTTTGTTGCGAAGTTGTTGCCCGTATCGCCATGGCTTTGCGCATTGCAGATGTATTATAAAAAGAAAAAAGGATTATCGATAAAGATAAGAATATAATTTTTTTAAACATACAAGTTCCTAAAGATGCAATTTTCATGATTTTTTAATTGTAAGGTCTTTTTAAAATAATATCCAATGCATAGTGCTCGCCGAGCATTAAATGCATTTTTTGTATTTCTTCTGGTGTTACCCAAGCATATGCAGTGTGTTCTTCTGATAATTTGATAGCCGGTATCGTATGTGCCGTATATTTAAATAAATAATAGGTGAAATCAGCATGTGCCAAGCGGATATAAAAAGTACCAAAAAAATCGAGCGGTATATGCGCGTGGACAATAATACCGGTTTCTTCGTGCAATTCGCGGCGCGCTGCGCGTTCAGGCGTTTCATCTTTTTCTAACTTGCCGCCTGGACTGCCCCATGCGCCGGCATGGCGCTCAGGAGCCGATCGTTGCAAAAATAGGAATTTGCCTTCACATTCAACATAGCATCCGGTTGTTAGGCCTTGGGAATTAAAATTTGCAGGCTGTTCTGCGTGTATTTCTATTAAATCATTTTTATAGATCATAATAATCCGTTGAAAGTATTGAGAACTATCTTGTTTGAATTAGTATAGTGAATGCCAGCATAAAATACCATGAAGTCTTGGCTTAACCAATTGAGATAATTAGCAGCTTTCTAAACGCATTGATGAATGCTGCAGCGCACTCCCTGCAAGCACGAGATGCAATTCGTACTGCTGTTCATTGTAAAATCCTATTTCCCTTATGAGAGTTTGAAGGGGAATATAACAGTTGAGTAACGATGAATTTCTTAATAGTTCTACTCTCATCAGCATCTTTTTAGGCAGCCTTTTTTTTGTGGATGCCGCTTGATGACACTTAAAGTTTATTTTAAGCGATGCATGAGGGCCCGCGATTTGCGGTGTTGCGCTATATTGAGCATAGCGATCAAAAATCCATCCTGCTTCTTGAGATTTTGCCCATGGTATTGGTACCACGCACTTTGTGAAAGAGTGGGCTGGAAGCTTATAAATAGTATCACCTATAATAAGTGTATAGTCGCTATCAGTGTCATTACTTATGGCACCAAGAATAACATGTACGGTAGCATTACGATTCCATTTTATCTTAAAAATCGTATAAGGATAGTAGGTCCATGCAATGAGAGCTATACCGGCTATTGCTAGTATTAGTTCCCAAAAATCGGTAAATGGCTTTGGTTGAAGATTATCTAATCTGTGCCGCCTTGATGAAAACATTAATCTTTAGTTGATCCAATTTTCTAATGTGTTCGTTGAGAGATTTCATAAACTATATAGTGTTTTTGATGCCAATTCTATATAATTGTGAAAATTAAATGTTTGTTTAAAAAATCAAAAATATAAAAGGGCCTTTTGTGAGTTATTTTTATTGTATGGTTTTTATAAGCAGCAGTTTAATTGGAATGATGCCACTAAAAGAAAATGAAAAACGTCTTCTTGAGGCAGCTTATATAGGCGATATTTCTGCGATTGCACCTTTAGCTGAAAAAGGCGTTGATCCACATGAAACTCAAGATAATGGTAATCATGGAATGGATGCTCTCATGACTGCCGTATCACGCGATAACACTCCGTTTGTTGGAGCCTTATTAGATAGATTTGATATTTATCTTAGACGAGATCGTATGGAACGCACAGCACTTTCGATTGCAGCTGTTCGAAAAAATGTACCAACCCTTAAGCTTATCTTGGAGTATAATCTTGAAAAAAATCGTAAATATCCAGCATTGATGGCAAATGCAGCGATGGATGCGGCAGAATACGGCAGTGCTGACTGTCTCAAATTGCTTTTAGAGCATGGCGCAGATATAAAGACTGCTCGCCGTTATGAAAAAACGGCAATTGAACTTGCGCGCGAAAAAGGTCATGTAGCATGTGTTGCGTTGTTAAAGGAGCTTCAATGATATATAAAAATATATTGATAGCTCTGGTGATAACCACTTTAAATTGTTCATTGATTTATACCATGGAAAAGCGCCCTGAGCCGAATCGAGAGGAATATGAAAGCGCAGAAAATGTGGACATTGTGCAGAATCGGGTAAGCCCCGATGGTAATTCGTTTCATTTTTTCATTGAGCCGGGCAAGAAAATGGTATGCTTTGCGCAAGCAGATTCAGCAGCAACAAGATTTTTAAAGCCTACTACGGTTAATCCATTAAAATGTTTATATTTAACAGCACCATTTAAAGATGAGACTGTTGTCTTGAGAAATTTAAGAGCAATGGGCGTAATTCCTTATAAAGATGACACTTTAGGGGTAGTTCACGTTAAACATTTTGGCAAAGAAATGATAGATCTTATTGCATTGGCATCTCATAAGAACTTTCCTATTATAGAAACCTCCGGCAAAATTAAAGCGATCAGGTTTCATAAGCTTCTTAATGATAAACTGATGGCGGAGCTCTTAGTTTCTGAAAAGGAAAATGAAAGTTCCCCGCGAAAAATACTTAAAAAGCGAGAACTTATTTGGTCGAATGATCTTTCTAAATTAGAAAAAGATTCGATTGTGAAACAATACAAAACGCCAAAGAAATCAGATGCATATGGTTTATTCATGATCGGTTCTGAAAAACTGGAGATGTATGAAAGTCTTGAAATGAAAGACGGTGCATCATTTCATTTTTTTATTGAGCCGGGCACCAAACAAGTATGCTTTGCACAAGCTGATTTTCCTGCGGCTGGCTTTATCAGACCTACCGTTTTTACTCCGGTCCAAAGTTCTGCTTTAACAATTCCATATCAAGGCGAGCAATTAATTTTAAAAGAACTAAAAGCACTCGGACTCATTAGATTTGATAACAATATATTGGGCGTTGTCAGTGCTCGAACGCCCGAATGTGCTCAAACGCCAAATAATAAGGAACAGGTTGCATTAGTTTCACTTAGGCCGGATGTTCAGGTTAGTGCTCTGCAAACTAACGGTAAAATCGAAGCATTATCTTATTTTAAACTTAAAGATGGCCGCTTGATGGCAAAATTATTAGCAACTGATCTTGATAATTCCATCGTAAAGTTTGGTCTTGTTTATAAGCGAGATCTTTCTGGAATCGAAGGAAAATTTGTAATAAAGCATTACAAACCTGAATAGTTGCTCAATCGATTCATTTTTAATTACGAACCAGATTAATGGAAAATATATGAAGAAATTGTTTCTTATCATTTTGTTCGGCATGCGATTGCATGCAATGGAAGCTCCAAAAATAAACGAAGATGCAAAGAGCCGATGCCAGCAAGCGCTCCAAAAAATACAGACTATGGTAGATAGTTATATTGCGAATGCAAAAGGCGACTCAAAATTGAAAATTAAAGATCTTCGCACTCCAAAACCGATACTTCACGAAGAATGTCCCGCCACCAAGCAGGGATTACTCCTCGAAGCACAGAGTAGAATGCAGTTATATGAAAATTCTTTGCAATATTATGTAAGAACATCGTGGGGATTATTTCTTTTGATCGCGGCAAATAATCTTATAGAACCCAGAAAAGAGACATTGTTGCCGGGAGTAATTTTTGCTCAAGGTTCATGTAAACCTGTTTGCATCGGTGGGCGAATGGGAGATAATTGTGACTTTATTGATGAAGGAAAGTTTCCAATTTTAAAAGTCGATGATATAGAGCTAGAGATTCCTATTGAATAGGCTCTTTAGCGTGTATAACAAAAATAAGAGCACTCAAATAATCATATTTCAAATAGGCATTGCGTAATTAATAGCTCTATAAATATTGCTATTTTCGGAAGCTTTGATAAGATCAAAGTAGAAATGGATAAGTTCATAATTTTATTAAATTGAGGTTTATATGAAATTCTTTACTATTGCTCTCCTTGCACTTTTGGCTCCTGTTCACTCGGCTTTTGCACGCTATGAAGTGCACAATCGAACTGAAAAAGTAAACGTTCCATTCACAATAGCATTGCCGTATCCAGCATCATGGAAGCTAGCGGTCGGATTTGAAGAGAATCTGATTATTAAACCAATGAGAAATCAATATTATCCTGAACCTTTTATCTCTTGGCAACAAACAATAGAAGCATTGCCATCATCAGAGCAAAAAAATCCGGAATATGGCATTGCATCATGCACATTCACCGCTCATGCGTCTGGCAAGGCAACAATTACGTTTAGCTTGCCACACAAAGAGATTCCTGATGATGTGGTGATTACCTATCAAATTAATGTACAAGAATGAAAATCTTATTTAGAAAGGCCTTATGAAAATCAATCAGATATTTTTTGCATCGCTTATTTTAGGCTCTTTTGCCCATGGCTGCGAAAAAAAAGAGAATTTTTCAGATAAAATTGATGATTCCACTAAAGAGCTCAAGCAAAAACAATTGAAAGTAAATCCTTATGTGCTATTACGATTAGGAATCGCTTTTGGAAAATCATTTGCGGTGCGAATGGATGATAATCCCAATAAAAAATTGTTGGAAACGCTTATTGAATTGATTGAATCGCCTAAGCCGCTATACAACCAAGAGCTAGACCAAACAATTGAAAGAGGGCTTCGGCAATCGGCAAGATCATCAAACCTTACCTATGAGCCGCTGCCATTGTCTACCGTGATTGGCTTGAATTGTGTTGAAAAAATTTTGGAAGAAGAGAGAAAAAAATATATAGAAGAACGTACAGCTCAAAAAAAGGTATCTTAATCTCTTTTCAGGCCAGTGTAATTAATTATTTAGCAATTTTTAGCGGCTATCGATGATACTGATTAAATAAATTCAAAATTTCTTCAGCGCATTTACATACTTTGCTGTATTCTCTATATTCTTGTTTAGCATTAAATTCTTTTGATGTTTTTAATATCGCTATCTTATTTTTTGCTTCAATATGCTGCTTTTGCACTACTTCAAAAGCTGAAGGCTGTTTTTCTGAGACTCTCGCTAAAGGACTAACTCCGCGATCCAGTAAATTTTTTAATACCGTTGCTGCGCATGGAACATTTTTGAATACCATTTGTTCTTCTAAAGCTTGATTAGTGAGATATACAAGCAAGGCGATTCTGTTATTGGTTGGATTGCCCCATCGAGGATTTGCATCTGCTTCCTCTAAAAAAGCAGCAATTTTATTGCAAGTGACTTTGTTAGCAAGAACAAAATGCAGCATTACACAGGCATGGGTATACCTATCACGAAGCTCCTCCCGTAATTTTACAATGTGCTCCCATTTTTCTTGATTAACTTCTTTTTTTGCGTTGCGATCGCGATTTTCAAAGTCTTCTTCTAAAAGATATAATTCTAGCAATTTTTTAAATTTTGCTTTCAAGTTATCTTTGGAATCATTACACCAATAATCTTTTTTCTCCTTCTCAGACAAGACATCGGCATCTGGTGACATTGCAATAATAAAACAGCTAAAAAAGTTCGCAACAATCAGTGTAAAACATGTAAAAAGTTTTGATTTCATATAATAAAAAACCTAAAGATTTGAGTTATTGTTTTTATTTTACTGATTATGCGATGTTTTTTTCGTCTATGCTTTTGACTTGGCCACAATATGCCCGGTATACCAAATACCATGGCACTGCCCAAACAGACATGCCTAATGCATGTCCTGCGATAAAGGCAATCTGTTGGGAGATGGGTAAATTTTTCCTGGATTTCACAAAGAAATCAGCTCCTAAAACTTGGCCTGCAATAGGAATAGCGCCACTTACAAATCCAAAACTAAAATACTGCTTTATGCCTGGGATATTGCTTGCCAAAATTGGCTGAGGAGCTGAAATTCCAAGTAATAGAATTAACAAAAATCGTTTCATAGATTACTTTTCGCAATTCTTTTTAGATGAATTTCTTATCTCTGCAGATAGCTTGATGAGATTATAATAATCTTTACATAAATAAGCGCTGACTAATGAGCTGGCAAAGATTAATGGAATATGGGTTTTTGTTGCTTTTCTGAAAGTATACTGAGATCCAAAGCTTCGGGAAGCAAGGTCCTCGCCTCTGTATGCTTTTTGCAGAAGATCCCAACTTAACCAACCTCCAAAAAATGCACTTGCTAAGCCGGCCGCTGCTTTTAATTCGAATTTTTTCGATGAAAGCAAGTTTACGTGTTTAGAAGCATAGTCTGAAGGTTCGGGAGCTATCATAACATCATGAATATCCATGCCTTTAAAATTACGTGGCTTGATATTATTTTTAGTTAACTCTTTGCTTATATCTTTATAATGTTTGAGTGTGTTCTCGTTAAAGTGGCTTGGAGTAGGCTCGATGAAGGAATCCATTTGTGATTTTTCTTTACTTGCTTTTAGCTCATCCGCAATACCTTTGGCAAAAAAGGCTATTCCGGTCCGCATATTTCCATTTTGGAGAAATATATTATTAAGGCTATTTTTTAAATCTTCTGAATCTTGAAGTTCTTTTTCGCAGACTTCTATTTTTTCAAGCAAGTCCCTGGACGCCTGTTGAAAAAATACTTGCTCTGGTATATTGGGTGCATTGGCGAGTCTAACGGACTTTGCGCATTCAATGCGTGCTTTTTTATCTGGATTGTTTTTAATACAATTTCGCATCGCATCCAAAACCATAGGTGAGATGGAAATATGCCTTTCCCCTTGGGTGATCTTTTCTGGTTTTTCGCATCCATAGGCAAAAGGGCATACAAGAAGCGACGCCAAGAATAACTGATTAATTTTCATCAAAACCTCCATAGAGCAATTTTTTAATAATAATACTATTATAGTATTTAATATGCCTGAAAGGAGGGCTAAGTCAATTGGGTATCTTGCCATAGTCAAGGGCAATCAGGGTTTTTGAAAAGTTCTTTTCTGGCCATTATGCTGGCATTGCCCGGGATAGAGGTTCTGCCCATAGTAAGGCCTTAAAAATGGCTTTTCTGGGCCAAATTTAGGTCTTTTTTAAGCTTTTTTTACCCTATGCCCCCTAATTTAATAAAAGCGTTGAAAACGTTTTCTAAACCATGATATAATTCAAATAGAAATAAATTTGCAATTATTAAGTTAAAAGGGTATTTGTATGAAAAAGGTATTGTTGATTATTATGCTTTCTGCGCTTGGGGCAAATGAAGCTTTTTCTATGGAAAAGTCTTCGTTTCCGCCCTTTAATCTGTATATGTATATGGGGCAACTTGCTAGACTTAAAGATATGCCAATAAACTCCGAAAAGATAACGCGTTATCTTGAGGATGCAGATGTAAATTATCAAGTAAAACCAGGTGAGCCAACGATATTAGATTTTGCACTTCTCAGAGATGACCCGAAATTGGTAAAACTGATTCTTGAGCATGGCGCTGATGCTAATAAAATAGGTGCACGTAATAGATCGCCCCTCATAAATTATTTGGACCGTACATACTTATCGAGACCCTGGACGCGTTCTCTCATACACCCGTCAGAAGACTTTTATATTAATTTTGAATCACGGCCTAATATTGAAATAGTTCGCTTGCTCATGGGATATGGGGCTGATGTGAATGCGACAGGTCCTGTTCCGCAGTTCATTTTTAGAAAAGATACTACTCCACTTATAGAAGCTGCATTAGCAGGGGAACCAGAAATACTTAAGCTCCTACTTGACGGGATTCGTGGAATTTCACCATTGTTACAAGAATCGGGCCAAAAACAGACATATTTGAGTTTATTGCCAAAAGATCTTATAAAGGAAACTGCCCAATATATTAACAGAGCAGATCCTAATTTTAAAGATAAAGATGGCAACACTGCTTTATCATGGGCAATTCAGGTGTTAGAGATGATCTTAAAACATGCTGATAGTTATAACAATGTTGATCAGCTTATCAAACGATATGAGGAAGTTATCAATATCTTAGAGCCGATAACAAAAAAACGATAGAGTAATCAGCTTGCGCTTTTTACGGCATGATAAGCAATCAATTTTGCCGTTTTGCTAGGAAACCTTTCACTTATTTCCTTGCCAGACCACTGGCTCTTTTGCTTTCTTTTTCCGCACTAAGGATTTAACATAATCATCCGCTTGGTTAAAGGCTGATTCACCTTTATTATTTTGTATATAAGGATTAGCACGATGTTGCATGAGAAGTTCTCTTTTTTTTATGTTCGCCAAACTAGAAGTACGATCCCGGATAATTTTTAGCAATACCGTATTTCCCTGCTCATCTTGTCTATTTGGATTAGCCCCACCTTTAAGCAAAGCTTCGAATATTTCAGTATGATGATTGCTATAGTCTAATGCTGTCTGATTGTGCACACTCACATAATTAGGATCAGCACCGCTAGTAAGCAGCTTTTTTACCACCAATAAATGTCCATTAAGCGCTGCCATCATCAAAGCAGTTTCTCCTACGTGGTTTCTTTCATTAGAATCAGTGCCATCAGCAAGAAACTTCTCAACCATGGCAAGATCTCCACTTGCAGCAGCTCGAGTTATAGAATTCTTTGGAAGTTCTGATATTATTTCCATTGCATGAGCTGAAAACATAATATAAAAAATGGCCACAACACTAAAACTTAATGAGGCACTATATTCTTTGAACATGCCATCTTCCCCTAAAAGACTTTATTAAAAATGCGTTTTTAAACCGCACACCAATATAATTGATGCAAAAACTTAACGCAATGCATTCCTTGCAAGAATTTCTTTCCTATCTTGATCATTCCCATAGCGGATGCTTGGCCATGCTTTATCTATCGCTTGACTCAGAAACAAAAGGGTCCTTGAAGAAGCGAATTAATACTTTGACGTTATTTGGGAAGTGTTTCATTTTCTAGCTTAGCTGCATGATAAGCAATCAACTTTGCCGTTCCGATAGGAAGTTTTGAAGCTTGCCATTCCTCTTTTTTCGGATGAATATGGCCCAGACCTCTCATAACATTATAATATTGTTTGAGAAGGCGCCCATTGAGTTGGTAACTCTTTTTCAATTTTTGTTCATAGTCCAATTCATAATTTTTTTTGAAAATATATTCTGGATCACTTCTAGGGTTATCATAAAATTTATGGCATTGTGAAAGCGCATCCTTAATATGTTCAAGTTCAAGATGGGACGATTTTAATACAATAATAAGTGGCAACGTCAAACCTACTGCTGCTTGCTCAAGATTTTCTTTTTTCATCTGGGCGCCAGCACTCATCAATAATTCGGTAATATCAACTCTAGCACGCCCAATTGCGATATCGAGAGGTGTCCTCCCTCTAGAATCGTGCGCATTAATATCAGCGCCTTTCGTAATCAAGCTTTGAGCTAATGCTAAAGAAATTTCAGGAGATGCACAAATGTTACATACGTAATGAAGTGCTGATTCTGAGATCCTCCTATCTTCATGGTGTCCTGCGGCATTGGCATTGATGTTTTTTTGGTTGAGAAGAAATTGGGCAACCTTAATACTGCCGCGGTACAATGCGAGATACAATGCATCCTGGCAGTGTCGTCCTCGGATATTGAGATTGACCTGTTGATCAACGCATTCTTTCACAATATCAAGCCTATTATCATCAATGGCATCTAAAAATCTATGCTCAAGATCAGTAGCTGCTTCTTGTGCTATCGCGATTGCATTTGCAGAAGCTGGTCTGACATTGCTAATGGTCATTTTATCCATTGCGCATGCCCGATGATTGAGATTGGCAACGAATACGAGCGATATGATAAAAATTTTTTGCGTAAAGACTATAAGCTTTGAATTATTTTTCATAAACTATCATTTTTTTTCAAAAGTAATGCGCAATTCATTTAATCAATTTTATTTTGCGATAATATGTTTCTAATATCCATAAAATTACTACTACAGAAACTACTAATGTTATGCTGCGCGTAAAGCTACATTTTTTTGGACGGCAATATAATGTAGATGGTAATGCTAAGATGATCACTGCAAAAAACAGTAATTTTCTAAAACGTACTTTTTCAACTTTCATTAGTTTCCCGAAACAACCATCTGCGCAACCTCATCAAGCATGCTTTCTCTGAGTGGAGCAAACATAAAATTGCTTAAAATGATGATTGCCAAATCATGTTCTGGATAATAATAGTAGGCTGAATGGAATCCTAATGTTCGGCCTCTATGCCCGATGAGAAGTCCAAATTTGGTATTCTTAACATGAGAAAATCCATAGCCATACCATTCATCGGAAGTTCCTACTTGAACATGCCCACTTTGCATAATTTTGATGGCTTCTTTAGAAATAATCGTGCCGTTTTGCAGCGCACAATGCCAGCGATACATATCGTCGATGGTGGAATAAAGCTGCCCAGCTCCAGCGGTCCAGGCCATATTGGTATATGCTGCATTAATGAGGCCTGAAGCATCTTTGCTATAACCTGCTGCTCTATTTTTTATAATTGGGGTTGGCGAATCTACTCCGCTATTTTTCATTCCTAATGGATTAAAAATATTCTGCTGCAGATACTGGCCATAACTTTTGCCTGAGACTTTTTCGATAATATAGGTAAGCAATATATAGCCAGAATTGTTGTAACTATAATGATGCCCGGGCGTAAATTCAGCCTTTTGGGATTTGATAAATGCAACTTCTTTTTCAAGCATGATATCTTGTTTGGCGCGTTCGATAATATCGGGCAATGCAGAAATATTAAATATGCCGGAAGTGTGAGTTAACAAGTGGTGGATGGTAATTTTTTGAGCATTGGGAAAATCCGGAATATATTTATCAAGGGTATCTTTGACGCTGAGCAATCCTTTTTCTTGCAGTTGCATGATAGCCATTGCGGTGAATTGCTTGGTGATGGAACAAATTCTAAATTTTATTGCGGGAGTATTGGTAACACTCAGTTCATAGTTGGCCATGCCATATGCGTTATTCAAGAGAATTTTGCCATTTTTGGCAACGAGTGCAGCGCCACTAAAATTTTGCCTACTCGTTTGCTCTTGAAAATACGTATTTAAAGAATTTGAGATCATAGGCTTTGATGAACCAGACATAGCAAATAGAATGGTTCCGCTCGCAGATAGTGCACCAAAGAAAATAGCTATGTACGTTGGTCTCATTCTTCATTTACCTTCTTGCTTTTGATTGGTAGAAGATTTTTGATCAAAATATTTTTCTTTATAACATTGGAATTCTTTGATTACTTCTTCTGCATTTTTCTGTGCGGTAGGTTGATCGGATGGGCAATAGGCTCTAGTGCCCCAATACTCTTCAAGCTCTTTTATGGAAACCCAGCCCATGCTCCTGATAGATCCAAGTCGTTTATGCATGTATTTCATGGCAAATGATACAATCCGCGCATCTTTTGAATTGCAAAAAGCTAAGATTCTTTCATCGCTTTTGAAATGAGCATTTAAAAATTGGTCCATGTATTTTTCCGCTTCAAAAATTCCCATCTTTGATTGCTTTGCCTTTTCAAGGAGCCCTGATTTTGTATGTTCTTCTTTTAAAGCGGGATCCATAAGAGAGAGCTCATATTCTCCTTGGAAGATAACACAAAGTTCGCTGCGAGCAATATGATGTAATTGGTGATCAGTAACTATTGCAGAAAGTTCAATTAATAATGCCTCCTTACTGGTATTATAATTTCCAACTTTTGCACCGAGAAACAATAGTTTTTTTGCAGACTCTTGTTCCATAGATAGTGATGAAAGAGTAACGATTCCAGCAAAGAATACGATTAAAAACTTGTTCATTATTTTATCTCCTTATTTGAATTGAAAATCCTTAAGGTTGTCTAATATCATAGCCGTAATAATCAAGAACGTGAACTATGAGCTCGCTTGGCAATCGGTGCAATAGCGTTCCCTCTCTTTGTTTTGAAGGCAAAATTATATTTTTTAGCAGCATGCCAGAAATTTTTTGATATGCTTTGTCTTGTTGGCTGGTAAGTTGTTCTGATTTTAGTAATTCTTGCAGTTCATTAAATCTTTTGCAAATGCCGAATGGAACATGCGGCAATAAAACTTCAACGCTCTCTTGATATCCCCGTAATGCAGCAATGCGAAAGAGCCGATGCATTGCTTTGGATTTCGCATTAGAATCATCACGATAAACCATATGCTGGGCATATTTGTAAAAAGAAGATTCATCGGGCGTTTTTGTAGCATTAAGACATATCGTTCCTGTGCTCAGGAAAAGCAAATTATAGTGCTCAATATCTGCCAGCATGGCGCTGAGTGGAAAAGCGAGCAAAATAAGCGAATAAATCATTAATCGAAAACTGTGCACCATTAATTTGATCATGCAAAAAAACTTTGAGCTATTTTTTTTCAAACAGAGCAAGAAATTCATGAAAATGCGGATAATGTGCAAGGCACTCGCTTGAAAAAATGTCAATTGGAGTTTGTCCATATCTATCCGCTCGTTTAAAATCGGCTCCTGCCTCAATAAGAATTTTGCCTACCACTAAATACTTTTTGTAGTATTGATATTCTGGTTTTGCGTAATTGATTTGTTTGGCGAGTGTATTGAGTGGGGTATTGCTTTCGCTATCGCGGGCATTAACAAATGCTTTTGCTTGCAAAAGATCTATTGTATTTTTAACCGCTCCGCCAATAGCAGCAAAATGCAAGGGGGTAAGCTTTCTTGAGCTCTCTATTCCGCGATTCGCTTTATATTTTAATAGCAATACAACCAGCGGGTTACAGTCATCATTCTGACAGGCCTTATGCAATAATGATTCCTCCCATGACTGATCAATAATAATATTTGGGTTTGCCCCAGCCTCGAGTAATTTTTCAATTTTTTCCAAATTATGAGGAGCATACGGCCATGCGAGCTTATAAAGGCGCTCGTTAAGTTCAAACGCTTTCTCGTGCTGCTCTTCCCCTTTTTCAATCTTTGGATCTGGGTTCATGGATGATAATTGTGTTGAAATTGAGATGAGCAATAAAAAATAGTAATTTTTGGTTACCATATCGGAATCCTTTTTTTGAAGCGCATTTATTTGAAATTTATCTACCTTTAACCGAAAATTGCAATAGTCGAAGGTTCTTGTTTTAGCTATACTACTAAACATATTGCGCCCGTAGCTCAGGATGGATAGAGCGATAGATTCCTAATCTGTAGGCCACCGGTTCGAGCCCGGTCGGGCGCACCACTTCGCTTATCCGGGGCTTCCTACTTCGCCAAGGCTACGTAGGACAAGTCCGCCTCGCTTGCGCCAGTCTTCTGTCTACGCTAAACACCTCTGGTAGATTCGGTAGTAAATGCGTTCTTCCGCTCATCCTGAGGAGTACCACAAGGTGCGTCTCGAAGGACGCCTGGCTGGTGCCAGTCTACGTTTATCCGTGGATGAAAGAAGTTCTCATGAAGACGGTTGAAAACACTCACCGATCATATGAAATGTGATGATTTTCTTCTTGTATATTGTTGATTGATTCAAGTAGAGACTCTATTTGCTTGCCTGATCGCGCAATTTTTTAAAACACTCGCTATAATCAGTGCCATTATACAGATAAGAAGGAGATAATCTTATTAGGCCGCCGACCAAACTTATTTTGTCCTGGCATTCTATTTCTAGATCTTTATTTCCTTCTTCATCATAACTAAACAATTCATTTTTCATTCCATCGACTTCCAACGAAAGGATTTTTCTTGCATTGTCTTTAACTAAAAGAAGCAATGAATTTTCTGAATGATACCCTTCAACTGAAACATTTTTGTCAGGAAAATCGGTGTTTTTTCCTTCATATGTCAATCGCTGCAAAGTGAGTATTAATGCATCAGAATTAGTATCGTAAATACGAACCGCTGGGTCAAATGGTGAAATATTATATACGACTTTTTTTGTTTTAGCAGATAAATTAAGGTACGTAATAAACCAATCCCAATCACGTCCGCGCAGATTTGATTTATTTTTTGATGAAATTGGCTCAGCTTCTTTTACTATCTCGTGATTCATTTCCATTGAAAATGTAGTCACCATAAAAAATGCGGAGAAAGTGCAAAGATAAAGTATTTTCATTTTAGATTCTTCTTGAAAAATGTTTCAAATATTTTATAAATTGTCTAAGAATTTGTTACATTTTGCAAGGATTAAAGTAACCTTCGCAAACTACGCTGGGTGCTGTCAGTTCTTCCAGGCTCCGTAGGAGCGTAGAACGCAAACATAAAGCCTGGATTTCTCCAGGCTCATATAAATAATCGTTTTTTAATTTACGATGGATTTACGGTATTTACATATTCGCTTAAGAAATCGAGCCAAGCAGGATTTGCCGTGGTCCAATAAAGCGATTGGTATGAAGGCTCAATTCCTGAATTTACATCAGCAAAATATGCTGACATACCGCGAGCTTTTGCAAAATCAGAATTGCTATGAACATTCGCGATCACGCAGTGAGCAATGCCGGTTAAGCCGTTTTTGATTGCTGTTTTAAGTTTAGTAGCATTTGAGCCACTCAATCCCATTTGGCCAATTGCCATATAGAGATTTGCATAGAACGAATACAGATCAAGATACGTTGGTTCATCAAAATGTGCGCAATTTGAAGGATCAGCTGCATTGGCAATTACCCCTTGCAGCGCACCAGTGCTATCAGCATTTAAATAGTTTGTTAATTGTTGTGCAATGGTATTGGTAGCCGCAACAGCCGGGCTTAGCTTAGAAAGATCTAATGCCGCAAGCGTATACGATTCTTGCATTGGTTTATATTGGCGATCATAGGAACTCACCAGCCATTTGGCAAAGGTTACTGGATCTGGGGTGCTGTGAGAAAAAATTGAAAGAACATCAGTGTAATTATAGCCTGGGCCGGGCACCGTTTGCTGAGATGCAACTAAATAATTGGAATAGTTTTGCAATGTGTATGCAACTTCAATATCAGCCATCAAACATGCATCGAAAGCAATGATATCAATTTTGTGGCCGCCGCGATATTGGTTTACAATCACATCAAACGCGCGTTTATACATAAGATCGGTCATATAATTGCCGGTTGAATCATCATAGCAAACTCCCCGATGGGCCCACATGCTGCGATTTAATGGCCCTGACCCATGATTCCATACATCAACCAGTAAATGATCGGATGGATAGTCAGTTATTGCCCACTTCATGGCATTGAGGAATGTAACATCGCTGCCGCTATCTTCTGCCGTTGTTGCGCCAATTTGGCTGATTTTGCCATTTTGAATTACCAGTTTTTGAGTCTTCTTATTTTCATTTGCCCGTTTAATATTCAGGTGAACCACAATATATACATTAGCGGATGAACTTGCTTTAACCATTTGCGAAATATTCATATCAGCATCGGGATTTAAATTATTATCCGCGGCCATATAGACAAAGAATGTCCAGGGGCGTTTAGGATTGGTTGCGCCTACAGTGCCGCTGATCAAAAGCACAAGGGCAAGACTGATTGAACGACTAAATATTCTCATAGAAAGCTCCTTTTATACAGGCATCAGATATGATATACTGGTTGCAAGTCTTTCATCTTTTTTTTTCAAAAACAAGAGTTTTTCTTGATACCTAAAAACTACCTGCTTATCGGTGCTTCAGCAGCAAGCTTTGGGGCATTGCATAGTTTGCGGCGATTAGACCCGCATGCTTTTATTACGATTATTTCTGCCGAATCTGAATGGCCATATAATAAATGTCTGCTCGCAGATTATCTTGCGGGCGGCATTGGCATTGAAGAACTTTCGATCTATCCCAAGATCAATGAAAATGTAAATTTAATTCTGGGTCAAACGGTCATTAGGATTGATGGTAAGAATAAAATGGTAATAACGAATACGGGCCAATCAGTGTGCTATGATGCTCTTTTTCTGGGCATGGGAAGTAGCCCTCGTGTGCCGCACATTCCCGGGATTACCAGTAAAGGAGTTTTTACCTTTCACACCAATTCTGATGCGAATGCTATTTTGGCATACGTAAAAAAGCACGCGGTAAAAAAAGTTGTTGTTATTGGTGCTGGATTAAGCGGTTTAGAAGCGGCCGATGCGCTTATGAAGCATGATCTTATGGTGATAATAATTGAGCGCAATAGCCACGTGCTTGCCGGAATGCTTTCTGAACCCGCAGCAGAATTTTTACATGAAAAAATTATCCAACAGGGTGCTGGACTCATTCTTAATGCTCGGGTGAATGAGCTGATATCTGTTAACGGTTGTGTAACGGGAGTTATTGTTGATAATCAGATGATTAAAACAGATCTGGTAATTGTTGCTACGGGGTTACAAGCAAATACCAAGTTGTGCCATCAGGCAGGAATCGTGGTTGATGCCTATGGAGTAGTAGTAAATGATTATTTGCAAACAAATATGTCTGATATTTATGCGGGGGGCGATCTTATTGGCACCCATGATCAGCTCACCAATAAGAAGGTGCGCAGCTGCTTATGGCCAGATGCGATGCAGCAAGGAATGCATGCGGGTATGGCCATGGCAGGCAAGCCAAAAACTTATGTGGGCATTAGTATGATCACCAGCACTGCTTTTTTTGGACTCAAATATGCTCGAGCGGGTATTATTAGCCAAGATGATCAGATTGTTAAAATGGGCGGCGATTTTCACCATACGTTTACGCTGCAAGAGGTAAAACTGGGCGGTTTTCAGGTTCTGGGCAATCATCATAATTTGGGTGCTTTGCGACGAATGATCCTCACGCAGCAGCCAATCACCCATAATCAGTTAGATTTTTAAAATTAATTTGACAAAAAGCACTCTGCAATAGATCATAATACTATAATAAAAAATAATACCATTAATGAATTATTTTTATTTGTAATTTAATAAATCTAAATGAAGGTGCATTTCATGAAATTGTTTGCGGTAATTCTCTTGTGTTCTTTGGTTGCGGGTTCAACTTTAGCTACTACGCCACCATTATCTGATAATTCCAAAAATCAAGTAATTACTTCGGCCATTACCGGCGGTGTAACGGGACTCGCACTAACGGCACTCGCAGCAGGGGTAGCTAAGTGTGCCAATCCGGCTCCCATCACCAAAAACGATGTTGCCTATTGGGGAATAGCCGGTGGTGTGGCCACGGCAGCAGGGGCCTTACTTGGTGGATTTTGCGAATATTTTTCACTTCCTGAAAAGCAATTTGAATATGCAAAACAGGAACTTTCTTTAATTTCACAAGACCCGGTAATCAGTATATTGTATCAAACAAAAGCTGCGGATTGGATTAATACTCTCAAAGGCCAATTCTGCCGCTCTCGCTTTCCATTAATGAATGCATTTTCAAATCTGAGTGCGCATTATGATACCATTGTAAAAGTAAAGAGTTCTTTAAATGATGCACTGGCTGCAGAGAGCCAAGCTCTTCGCCAAGAAACTCAAGAGTTGCAAGAATATGCAAATGCAACCATGATGCTTCTTCAGGCAGTACTCAGCACAATAACCGCTGAACCTAATTACACGGCTGAATGCACCGCGAAAGCGCAAGAAGATTCTGCATTTGCATTAGCCCAAGTAGCAGTGGCCCAACAGATGCGCCTTGCCAATGAATGGAATCGCCCGAAAGTATACATCAGCCAAGACCGATCTTAATAAGGCATTTTCTCATAAAATGTGTATTTGACTAAAAGAGCATTAGGCTCTTCCGAACCCGTTCGGGTCGATGGAGCCCTTCGACTGGCTCAGGATGAACTCCGCGAATGGCCTGCCCGCCGAAGCTTGCCAAGCCGCAAGGCCTGGATAAGCGAAGGCCGGGAGACCTCTCCACTCGGCTCCTTCGGAGCCTCTATCGAGGCGAACGGAAGGGGGAATGTAGTCTCAGAAGAGATCTATTAAAAAGGCCCTTTTTTCCAGGACCAATTACACCAATACGCCCAGCCAATCGGGCAATACACCCTTTTCCTGATTAATTCAGCCTGAAAACATAGCAAAAGCGGGGATTCCCGAATTGACAAAATTCGATTTCCGGGGTACCATCGTTATATATAAAAATGGTGTTATGAAGCATTGGATATTTGTTACAAATGGAAAATATCGAATGCGTTTTGGAGGTTATATGAAATCACTTCGTATTCTATTAAATTCATTTATTTTCGCTGGATTGGCTTTTGGCGCAGCAGGCTCAGCCTTTGCAAGCAAAGCCCCAGCAGTTCAACTAAAGCCGGGCAAAGGTGTTTTATCATACCTTGGCGATGGTCTTTGGTACGCGCTTGCGCATCCTAAGTTAACATTGTCAGTTGCTGCAGGTGCCACGCTCTATTATTTAAATTATTGTCGGGCAACCAGCAGAGATTTGCCAAAAGAAACAAAAAAGCAGATCCTAGCCGAAACGATTAATTTATCTTTAACTTCGCGTTCAGAGGAAGTAGATAAAACATGGTTCAGAAATTGGAATCTCAGATTTGGTTCGGCATTAGAATTAGTTGCGAACCCGCGATTAACCTATCTTAACTTGTGGGATGCCTTTCATAAGTCTCAGTCCGATGAGGAATTTTGTAACACTGTTTTGAGAAAAATAACAGAGGAAAAAACTATCATCAAGGCATTGCTCATGAAGTTAGACAGGCAGTTTCAAGAATGTAACTTATTACCAAGAATTAATGACTATGATCCATCAACTGATAATCCGGTTCGCTCAGCGATAAATCGTTATAAGACTCGAAATAAGTGCGATTATATTTACCAATTACCAAAAGAACAGTTCATTTTACTTGATAAAGAGATTAATGCATTGAGTAGTTTTTCATTGGGTTCACTTTTTAATGTTCGACCATGGAAAACGTTTAATTGGCATCGCTTATATGCGCTTCCTCAAGAATCATATGCAATAGAACAGTTTTGGAAGTTGTATCAAATGCTGACTCATTTAGATGCGCTGGAATTTTGCATTAACAATAAAGATCGATCAATAGCCCCGTGGAATACAGATGCTGCGAAAGCTTCTTATTCACTACCAACCATATAAGGAATTTATTATGAATATGTTTAAGAAATTAATTTTAGCTGCATTATTAGTACCTTCAACTCTGGTGGTTGGGTGCGAAGCCCCACTGCAAACCGATACGATTATGGGCAATTTGAGTGATTCAGTGGCCGGCTTCCAAGAAGGTATTTATAAAACTGCGTTAGCGGCTTCTCGCTTTACGTTAAGTGCTTCAAAAGGCGCAGCAGTTACGGGTAACTTTTTTGCAGATAACCATTTGATGTTTGGATGTGCCGCAACTGCCGCTTTAGTTGGATTAGGATATTTATACTTTAAACGCCCTAGCCGACCAGCGTGGATGACTATGCAACCATATTCTCAAATGTGGCACAATGGCAGACAATGGTTTAGTCCTGTTGCGCCTGTTGCGTGACAATAATTTACTCAATTTCTCTTTTAGTTAAAAATGGGTATTCTGGAAATAGCTATTCATGGTGAGCTCGTCGAACCATAGTCCAACACGCAATTATTAATTGCTCGGCAAAGTCATTTGGCGCTGCATATTGGATAATCCTTCGACAGGCTCAGGATGAATAAAGTTTTTATGGATACCCATTTTTATTTGTTATAAAGGCATTTTTGATATGTTTCAATCAATCACCAGCAATCTTTTATGGTCTGAAAGCCCATGGATTGTAGCGCTTCTTCTGCTCATCGGTTTTAGTGGATGGTTCTACTTTAAACCGCTATTCTACGCAGCTTTCATCCTCTTTGCCTTTTGCTATTATTTCTTCAGAAATCCTGAAAGAACGTGCCCCGAGGCACTAATCGATGCGAATGTGTTGGTATGCCCTGCAGATGGAAGAGTTGTTGATGTAAGCTATGATCCCAATGGGGGTTTTAAGGGCTATCATTATAAAGTCTCTATTTTCTTATCGCCGCTTAATGTGCACGTAAATTGGATCCCAATTTCAGGGATTATTCAAAAAATTGAGTATGTTCCGGGTAAATTCATGATGGCATTTTTACCTAAAAGTTCAGAACTTAATGAGCATAATGATGTTATAATTGCTCACCATGATAAAACTATTTTAGTACGCCAAATTGCCGGTACGGTTGCGCGTAGAATTGTCTGTTGGGCAAAGCAAGGGCAAGAAGTGAGCGCAGGGCAAAAATATGGGATGATAAAATTTAGTTCGCGCGTAGATATTTTATTACCCAAAGAAGTATCTTTGGAAGTAAATGTTGGCCAAAATGTGTATGGTGGTAAAACAGTACTCGGGAGGCTGTTATGAAATTAATTTCATTTGAAAAAATGCAACATTCGGGCAAAAAAAATCTTTTTATTATTCCGTTTCTATTCACCTTTGGAAATGCCTTATGCGGTTTTTTATCGGTCATTAAAACACTTGATGAAGAATTTATGCTCGCAGCACTTCTGATTTTACTGGCGGCATTAATGGATCTTTGCGACGGCCGATTAGCGCGTTGGTTTGGATCAACCAGTGTTCTGGGAATGGAACTTGATTCATTGTGTGATGCAATCTCCTTTTGTTTTGCACCGGCAATATTATTATATAGCTGGTCATTATATCAATTAGATTATGCCGGCATGATAGTGCTTGGGCTATTCTTGTGCGCGGGATTGTTCAGGCTTGCACGTTTTAACGTGAATTCCGGAACTCAATCAACCTCATTCGTTGGATTGCCGACAACATTCGCCGCATTTTTTCTTGCCAATATTGTTATTTATGAAAACTGGCTTGCAACCTCAGTTTTTGCGAGCGTTCTTAAGCCTGATCGATTGGCGTTTTTAGTGACGGTTATTGCACTGCTCATGATCTCATCAATCAAGTTTCCATCTATAAAAAATATAAAATTAAAAATCACGACCGCGTTAGTAATTGGCTTGTGTACTGCGGTGGGTGCGTATGCATTCATTAAAGGGTATCCCGTATTTTTGGCGATCGCAGTGACGTATATTATTGCCAGCTTTGCAGTGGCAATTTTTAAGGAAATCACCAAATCATGGTGGCCAAAATAGTTACATCAGTTTTAAAATCTTAAATTCTTCGACGATACGCGCACTACTTCCATCACGATTAAGTACGGTAAGTGGTGTTTTTGAGCGGCGTGTTGCCAGCAGATCGTCAATTGTCTGGATATTTTCAAACACTCGTGAAAGTGGGAGTTTAAGTAATACCCCATAACCAGCACTATAGCTCATGGTTGTTACTACTGAATTATTTTCTATATCATTAATAACAAGTAAACTTCCCGGCATCCAAATTAAATCCCCAGCCAGTGGAAATTCATCCGCTCCTAATTCATCCAACATAAGACTTGCAGTAATTGAGTTTTTCCAAAAATAGGGAATTCCCACCAGTTGTGCCGCGCGTGAAACTAAATTTGAGGCATCTAAGCCCATGTGTGGAATAACCCCATAAAAAGGGCGATCCCATACGTGCAGCGTTACATCATTAATTTGACGCTCATTCAGATAATAATCGTTGTCTTCATAGACCATGCCAATACTTGCGCCGCCCCATACGAGTGGGATATTGAGATCAGGAATTTCTGACCAAAGGCCAATGAGCGTGCAAAATAACATGCGTTTATCATAGGTTTCCATTGCAGATTGATATGCGCAGGCAGATTGCGGGATAGTGATTTCCTTAAAATTGTTTAATTCTTTATCAAAACAAATGGCGTAAAAATTTTCGCCAACTTCCCGAGTTAAAACGAACCGTGTTCCTGCAGAGTAAATCTTATTGTCTTCATCAATAAAAGGGGTAATGAGCGCAACAATATGATCATCATCGCTAATGATTCCCGATTGCCAATCGATTGGTTCTGGCAGAAATGGCGAACAATCTTCTTCGACTGCGCACAAATGTTCTTTGAGAATCCAGCCTTGCACTGGTTGTAATGTTTGTGCATCGCGTGCGGCTACCAATGGTGTAATTTCAATGTGTGCTTCAAAGGCGGTTTCATCTAAAACGGTAACGATTTCATGCAATAATAATTGATGAATTCGCGGGCATGCAATCTGATCTATTTTTGCGGGTCCCCAAGAGACGGGCAAATTATCATAATCATTTTTTACTTGTTCATACGTTGAGTTTTCGTTTTCAAACGGAGTGCTTACGATATCAGCGACCGATGTTTTGCAAAAAGCGCGATAGGAAGCAGCATCGCAAGTATTGATAATGGTTAAACATGCCAGTGAAAAATAAAGTAAATTTTTGTGCATAAAAACCCTTTATTGAAAGTATTATGTGCCCGTGAACCATTGCAGTATACTCAATTGAATTTCAATAAACAATCTTGCGATTAGTTATGATTGAATGTGCTATGATCCCAGGCTGATTTTAATTTAAGCAACTTAAAGCTTTCAATATTTTCTACCGATTTTCCTGATTTATTCAAGCGTATTAATGGTTCATGATGATAATAGGCATGCAAGAGTTGCTGGTAGGTTTTAATTCCTTTGAAAACTTTTTCTAGCGCGATTTCTTGAACATAGCCAAAATCATGATCATAACCGCGTGCTTCAATAAGTCTATTATTGGCAATATCTGAAACAATCATCACATGCCCTTTAATCCAAATTAAATCTCCTTCGTGTAAATGATCATCGATACCAAGCGATTTTAAAAAATGGGCGAGCGTATAGGTATTTTTGAAAAAGTACGGCATGCCGCATAATTGGGCAGCGCGTAAAATGAGTCCTGCACAATCAAAACCAGTTAACACTTTTTTATTTAATTGTGGGCGCTCATGCACAATTACTTTTGTTCCATTCACTAAATGTCGCGTGACTTCTTTAAATCCAAGATCGGGATAACAATGGGTATAGCTGTACCCTCCCCAGACATAAAAAATAATGCCTTTACAACGAACCCATTCTTTTAAAAGTGCCACAAAACATGCAATTGTTTTTTCTTTTGGTTCCAAAGTAATTTCGTGTGCAAATTTCTTTGGAATGCTGGTCTTTGTAAAGGTGGTAGTAGATCGATCAAAAATATGTACCACAAAATCTGTATCAGTGGTTTGTTGTTCATCATACACAAATCGTGTTCCTACCGAATAGGTTTGTTTGGTGATTGGATCAAAAAAGGGCTTTATTAGGCCAATAGTCGGTTTGGTTATTTTTTGATGTGGATTTTTAAAAGATGGACTTTCTGGGAGATATTCCGCTGAAAGATCATGGGCCGCGAGTTTATCAAATGAAAGTAGATTTTTCTTTTTAGTAAAAAAAACAGATTGTGGTTTTTTGATGTGTGGTGTAACAAAAAATGCTGACTCAATAGAGATACACACTTCTGCATCGTCACCCGGTGCTGCTTTGGGTTCTGAGATAATATCCACCACTTCATTAAATAATAATTGATGCAAGCGTGGTGCCCCATATGATGAATCAATGTTATTTTTTCTTATATCAACATATGAAATTGCTATTTTTTCATATGATTCACGATTTGTTTGAGCCAGCCCAAATGATTTTATTGATTCTCCAACAAGATCAGCTACGGGTACACTTACAAATGCTTTTCGTGCCTCACAACTTAAAAAAAGCGCAAAAACAGCCATAATAAAAGCCTTTCTGAGGAGCTGCATACATCATTCTCCTTTTCTTATGTATTATTTTCTCTTAGTATCTCGTAATAGAGAAGATAATAATAGAGATCCATGTAAGGAATAACTAATGTTGTCAATGAAAGTTGCCTTTCAGCGTGAAACCATTGAATAAATATTTTATAAAAAGTATTATAATAGTAAATAAAAGTTTGCAGGAGACTTACGTTTAGGGAGTAATGTAATGAAAGCGGTTATCAGAATTTTATTGATTATATGCCTTTTTTTAGTTTTTCTGCAATCTTTTGCAGAAAATAAGGCGTGGACGTGGCTCCATCGCAAGAGTTTTACAGAAAGTGAGCAAGAACTGAATAAACAAAAGCGCTCATTGGCGTTCGCAAAAACAGATCTACCGCCATTTACCCAATTGGTATTCAGCTGGAATGCGTTTCGGCCAAAACAAGGGCATTTTACCTTCTATGCGCAAGTAAGAAACGCGTCAACTAAAAAATGGAGCAAATGGCATCGCATGATTACCTGGGGATCCCAAGAACAAAAATCTTATAAAACGCAATCGGATGGTATGTCAAGCTACCATCATGTACGCTTAGAATCTACCAATGATGTTGCAGATGCATTTGCGATTAAAATGGCCAGCGATGATGGAGCAGATCTTTCATTAGTAAAATCTTTTGCGGTAAATGTTTGCAATCTTAATGAATTTAATTCTGAAACAGAGTCGGTAATGGCGCTTGCCCGATCAGTGTATATAAAAGGGGTTCCTCGAATTTCTCAATTTGAGCTGAATCATCCGCGTAATGACGGCCTTTGCTCTCCAACATCGTGCACCATGCTTACCAGTTATTTACTCTCAAAACAGATTGATCCGATTGATTTTGCCGAAAAATCGCACGATCAAGGACTTGATAAGTATGGAAGTTGGCCATTTAACATGGCTCATGCGTTTGAACGCTCACAAGGAAAAATTTTATTTGCAGTGACACGATTAAATTCCTTCAAGAATCTTCACGATCATTTATGCAAGGGTATACCGGTAGTTGTGAGCGTAAGAGGCCATATTGTTGGTGCTCCGCGGGTGTATCATAATGGGCATCTTTTGGTTGTGGTGGGTTATGATCACACGACTCAAGAGGTGATTTGCCATGATCCGGCTGTATCAGAGTCGAAATTAGGAAAAAAAAGATACGATCTAAAAAATTTCATGCAGGCGTGGGAACGTTCTCACCGCCTTGCATATCTGGCTGATCCTATAACCAAAGGATAATATATGAAACATATATTTATTTTTTTACTGTGTACTATGGGACTGGCAGCTAAAATGCCGCAGCCCCAACTTCAAAAAGTATTTCATCATCGCATGGTTAATAATCAAAATCTGCTTTCGCACATCGAGCTTGCAAAAATAGTGCTTTATTTTGATCAAGAACCGGTGCTCAAAAGTGACCAACAATCCTCTACTAAAAAAGATTTCCAGGAGATGGTATTTTTTATTCCAAATGCGGTAATTGCTGGTGAAGAAGCAAAACAAATGGTGGCCCAATTAAATAATGCGCGGCAAGAAAATTATTCTGCGACTATTTCTCCGGTTCAAAAGCCTGCTCCGGGGATTGAAATTAAGCTTGTGTATAACCCCAAAAAAGTACTTATTACCTATGATTCATTCGATGCTATAACAAAAGCCAAAAGCATTGAATTTCGATTGCTCAACAAGACATTGCTCGATGCGCTCAAACAAAAAAAAGATCAGGGAGTTTTACGAACTTCATACCATACCAAGCCGATCATTATTATTGACTGCGGTCATGGTGGGAAAGATACCGGAGCTCTGAGTAGTAGGGGTCTGGCAGAAAAAGATGTTGCTCTTGCAATTGGCAAGCAACTGGGTCTTGAGTTGAATAAGAATGGGTTCAAAGTTGTTTTTACTCGGGTCGATGATCGTTTTATTGCACTTGATGAGCGTACGTATATTGCCAATCAAATTTCTGATAACGCATTGCTTATTTCATTACATGCCAACAATTGCCCCCGTACAGACATACAAGGCCTTGAAACATTTTGTTTGGCTTCAAATCTATTTTCCAAAAACACCGGACTTGAAACTGCCATAGATATCATGATTCAAGCATCCGATGATAAACGCAACCAGCAGAGCAAAAAATTAGCAGACTCAGTGCATAAATCCCTTTTGCAGGCAATTAAAAATCATGGTTATATTCCTTACGACCGGCAGGTTCGTTATGCCGCAACTCAGATGCTTATGGGAATCCGATGGCCGGGAATTTTAATTGAAACCGATTATCTTTCTGGTCCTGCGGCGAGCTTACTTAATGACCCTACATATCAAAAAATATATGCGCAAGGCATTTGTATGGGCATAAAGAACTGTTTTTAATTGATTTCTTTTCCAAAGGTTTTTGTTCTGGTAAAGTTAAATACCGCAACATTAAATATAAATACTAAAATCGCGTAGACTCTTTTTAATAGTTGAGACTTGTGTGGTGCATGATATTTGGCTTGAGTTTCTAAAAATTGTTAAGGAAGAGGCAGGAAGCCGTGTTGTTGAAACATGGTTTAAGGCGGTTTCTTTGCAACAATGGGACCAGCATAACAAACTCGTTTATTTACAAGCGCCCAATGCATTTGTGCAGGATTGGATTAAAAGCAACTATGTCCCGTTGATTGAGCTGCATCTCAAGCGATTGCTGAATGTTGACCAGGTAAAAGTTATTTTTGTCGGCGCACAAAATCTCGTAGAAAATCCGGGATTAATCCCTGTTGCTTCAATTTCTACTGAAATAACGAGCACTAAGTCAAAAGAGACTATTTTGCCCGCAGAATCTCTGCTCAGAAAAAAAGTGGGTGGGCATCGGTCATACTCATTCGATTCGTTTGTTGTGGGTCCTAATAATTCTTTAGCCTATGCTGCCGCGCAAGCAGTGGCTGAAAAACCTGGTACTATTTATAACCCACTGTTTATCTATGGTGATTCAGGTCTTGGAAAAACACACTTGTTGCATGCAATTGGCACAGAAATAAAATTGAGACATAAAAAAGCAGTAACTCTCTATCAAACTGCGGATCGATTTGTGAATGAATTCATCAATGCAATTCGTTTTGATAAAGTGCACCAATTTCAGTCAAAATATAAAAGTGTGGACGTCTTACTCATAGATGACATCCAGTTTATTTCTAATAAAGAATCAACCCAAGAAGCCTTTTTTCATATCTTTAACACGCTCTATGATGCAGAAAAACAGATTGTTTTTTCCAGTGATGCGTTCCCCCATGATATCTCTGGCATCGCCGAACGTCTTAAATATCGGCTTTCCTGGGGGTTGGTGGTAGATATGCATGTTCCGACCCTCGAAACAAAAATTGCGATTCTCAAGAAAAAAGCGGAAATAAATCAGGAAATTATTTCCGATGAAGTTGCTCATTTTATTGCATCACGAGTTATTTCTAACGTGCGAGAATTAGAAGGATCATTAATTAGAGTGATGGCTTTTGCATCCCTTACTAAGCAACCAATCTCGATCGAGCTTGCGCAAAAAGTACTAATTCGTGCCCAAGAAGTAAATAGAACTACCGTTGGTTTTGAGCGTATTGTAAAATGTGTGGGCAAATACTATTCGTATGATCTCTCGGCATTGCGCTCAAAAAACAGAAGCAAAGAACTTTCTTTTGTGCGTCAAGTAACTATGTTTCTCATGAAAAAGATCACCGATAAATCCTTGCGAGATATAGGCATCTTCTTGGGCGGCCGAGATCATTCAACTGTGATGCACGCGCTTGATAAGGTTCAGTTACATGCGCAAGAAAACAATGAGTTTCAGACTACTCTCAAGCAGCTGGAAGAAGATATTTTAAGCTCTGCTCACTAATTGTTTGCGAGAGAAATTCCACCATGATTGGCCGAATCGCTAATTTGTAGAGTATTTTTATCGCGACAAAAATTAAAATCAACTAAGCTCATTTCACGAACCGGTTTTTGTGGGTGCCGCCGCTCCCATTTATTTTGCAAAAATACATTTCGGCAGCATTTGCCAGCCAAATATAAATACCAATCACTATAGCTACTAAAACTTATTTTTTCACGCAATCCCACAAAGCTCGGGAAATGTTCAGTGTCTACGATCACTAATTTCTGATCTTTTTCAATCATAAAATTGGTCAAATGTGGATCGATCCAGATGTTTAAATAATTGCATAAATCCATAACTTGTTTTTTATCCGCGGCATTCAATATTGATAGATTTCGTTCGGCAACAATTGCATCTGCCATAATGCAGTACGTGCCCGGAAACGTAATCGATTGTTCTTTTGTGGTGCCAATATTTTTCCCTTTAATTTCTATCCATTGGGATTGGCTGGGAATATAATGCCATTTGCGTGGAATATCAACGATTCCTGCCCACGGCGAATTTGCTAAGCGTGCCATAATAATTTCTCTGTTTTTAATACGGGTGAATCCAGCCAAATGGCGATTGATACCCCCGGCCATAAAAAAGAAAAAAATCGGCTCGAAGCCTTTACTAAATGGACTTACAAAACTATCCGGACGTTCAAGAAAGAGTTTAACAACGAATGGATAATCGTTGAATTTGACCACTAAAAGACCTGTTTCTTTTGTAAAATTATAATCTTTTGATTGAAGAATAGTAAAATTAGAAAATGTTTTTTTGCCCTGCTTAATTTCTGATACTAAGTTATCAATAAGGCTTGTTAACTGCTTACTTGCTACTGTTTTTTGAGGCTGACTACGATAGGAAAGGTTGCCTTCGGGTACAAGATGTTGCATAAAAAAATCTTTATCAAAGAGCTTAAACAAGACATCTTCTAAATGATATTTGCGTAAAATATACGGTTTGCTATCACCAACCCATTTTACGGAAATTTCAGGTACGAGTGGATCAAGCGGCCTATAAATGCTCCGTGATTCCAAATTTTTCCACAAAAAAATCCCTATAAAAGCGATTACTATTATATTTTTTTTCATTTTTTTTCTAAATAAAGAAAGTTATAGAACTTTTTAATCAGAAGCATTCTATAAAAATATTGCATAGACCGTCAAAGGGAATTTTCATCAGTCGCAATCGAATAAATGAACTATTTTTTTTATGGTGTTGATGTTGCGTGATAAACAAGGTATGGTCAATAACAGAAAAGGAAAAAGAATGAAGCACCATTAAAATTAAAATGAGAAGGGCTATCTATGGAGCGCTCAGAAATGCTCAAAAAGCATGCCATACTCAATCATTTAAGCACAATCCCCCAAAAACTATTATCACTTCACGGCACAGAAAATGTTACTGAATTTGTGTTGCATGAATTGTGTAACGCACATTGTTTCGATTTCAAAAAAGCCGCGTATTTAGTAGATAATCCTGATTTTGATTGCCTAAAAGGGGTTGCAGGGTTTTCTGCTGAGGAGGCATATCCTCAAGATACTATTTGGGAAACGCCGGAACTCTTTATTACCCATATGCAAAAGGCTGCTTTCAATAAAAAGGTACGCGGTATTTTAAAACCAAGTATGGCACGCGCACATAAAAGTGATGCGGAAACTACTGCGATGATCGGAGACTATTTAGGATTACAAAAACCCGTATTTTGTTCGTGGAAGATGAAACATGATAACCATGGTATCCTCATTTATGAAATGCCAACCAGTTGTTCAGTTACCTCTGATGTGGTGTTAAATGGGGCCTGTTTATTAGGGTTTTGCCCTATTTATTGACTAATACATCAAGCGCGGGTAAAGTTTGGCCACTTAAGTAGGCCATCAGGGCTCCTCCACCGGTTGAAAGGTATGATATTCGGTTAGAAAAACCGAGTTTTTCTGCTGCACCGGTTGAATCGCCACCGCCAATCACGCTATATCCTTTGGATTCAGCCATTGCGTGGAAAATATTTTTTACACCTTCCAACGATTGTGGGTACATTAAATCACCCATAAGCCCATTGTAAAAACTTGTTTTAGATTCTCTGATGATTTGAGAAAAATGTTTTTGTGTTTCAGGACCAATGCTAATTCCAAAATCTCCATGAGTCAGTTGCTCAGCTTTTTTAACACTGTAGGGGCCCTCAAATCCATTGTTGCTTACAATATAGTCACTGGGTAATACAATCGAAACGTTTTTAGTTTGTGCATTCTTTTTAAATTCTTGGCATGAAGTAATCGATTCTTGATCAATAAAAGAGCTGCCAACTGGTTTATTTTCTGATTTTAAAAAGGTAAAAACCAGAGCGGGGCAAAGAATAAGCGTATCAATTTTGCCAAGCAAATGAGTAATGAGCGGTATTTTATCGTGAATCTTATTGCCGCCGACGATAAAAACAAACGGGGAAGAAGGGTCATTTAATAATTTATTTGCATGGTTTATCTCTTTTTCAATCAATAATCCAAACATTCTTTTGTGGGGGCTAAAAAGCCGTGGCACTTCAACCATTGAGCAATCTGAATGATGCAGATTGCCAAAAGCATCGTTCACATAGATATCCCCTAACCGTGCAAGACTTTGGGCAAAGGTAACGTCATTCTGTTTTTCTCCGGTGTAAAAACGTAAATTCTCGAGCAATAAAATAGTTTTAGGGTCATGAAAACTTTTGGAGTAGGCACGATCCAAATCATTTTCAAAAACACATGAGTAGCCGTGTTGGGCAAACCAAGCAAGCAAAGTTTTGGTTGATAATGTGGCTTCTTGATCTTTAGGACGCCCGATATGGGTTATAAGAATAATTTTGCCTCCCTTCTCAAGAATCATATTGATTGTTGGAATTATTGCTTGCAGGCGAGTATCAGAGACGATTGATCCATTGGCAAGAGGCACATTTAAATCAGCGCGTAAAAGCACCCGTTGGCCAGTAAGATTCGTTAATGAAAGAGGACTTTTTAAATCATTCATCTATCCCTCAAATCGCAATACATGAGCGGCATCGATACTGCCAATATTGCGTGCAGGAATCCAGGTGGCGATAACGCTCATTGCTATAATTACTATGAAAACTAACGCAAAAATGTACCATTCCATCTGTACCGGTAAATGCGAAACGTAATACGTATCAGGCAATGTTATAAATGGATATTTTTCTAATAATAATCCTGCAAAATATGCTGCAATTAAACCGGCGATCGCCGCAATTGCAGATAATCCCACTCCCATGAACATAAATAATCTCATGATAGTACTCCCGGGCATTCCCATAGCTTGAAATATTGCGATATCCGGTCTTTTTTGAATAATTTGCATAAATATCAGTGAGATAATATTCATGCAGGCAACCAAGGTTATTAATGCCAAAATGAAAAACATCGCATATTTTTCTAATTTTAAAGCGGCAACGAGTGCCGGATACAGTTCTTTCCAAGAAAAAACATCAAGCCCAAATCGATCCTTAAGTTTTGCAATGGTTTGAGGTTCGCATGCATTGGATTTAAGCTCAATGTTAAATTGATTTACTCCAGCATGATCAAATAAATTTTTTAATAAAGAAAATGATCCGAGTATTAAATTGCTATCAAATTCCTCAATGCCAGTTGAAAAAATACCGCTAATGTATGCCTCTTTTTTGCTCAAGGTAATTTTCAGGCTTTTGACTTGTTCAGGAGAGAGATATAAAAGATCAACCGAATCGCCAACAGTAACATCAAGTGCTTCAGCAATTTTTTTTCCGATGATAATGTGATTATCGTGTATGAGTGCGGGTAATGTATTATTGTGTGCAGTTGCTTGAATAATTTTTTGGCTGATATTACTTGTTTTTTGCTCGAGCTCAGGATCTATGGCTTTGAGCACTACGGCATTAGTAATTTCTTGGGATCCAGGTTTTTGGATAATGATTTGCTGGTAAGAGCTTGGACTGAAAGATTGTATTTCCGGAAATTCAGTTTCTAAAACCTGGCTAATTTTTTGAGAATCAAGTTCATTGCCGAATGAGCGCATGATAATTTGTGCATGAATGCTCCGCAACTTTTGATGAGTTACTTTTTCAAATCCATTCATAATACTTGCAACGAGCGCAAGCGCGAATGCGCCAATAAATATTCCTAAGAAACAGATCAGTACCATGACCGAAATATTTTTTTCACGGCGTGCGCCTAACAGATAGCGCCACGTGAGTAAAAGTGAAAGCTTATTCATGCAAAAACCTTACCGTTCATTTATTTTATAGAAGAAAGTAGTATTGATTGTAGAAAAAAAATGAATATTTATGAAGTAAAGGGCAAATATATGTTGAAGATCGCAATAGGATCAGATCATCGTGGTTATACCCATAAGGCCGTGATTCAGCAGGGGGTTAGTATCGAAACAAAACATATTGAATGGATTGATATGGGATGCTTTAGCGCACAACGAACCGATTATCCGCCGTTTGCATATGATGTGGTGCAGGCAATGAAAAATAAAAGAGCGGATTTGGGAATCTTATTGTGCGGCAGCGGTGTGGGAATGGCCATAGCGGCAAATCGATTTGATAAAATATATGCCGCTCTCGTTTGGGATAAACAAACGGCAGCTCGATCAAAAGAAGAAGATAATGCCAATATTTTATCTTTACCCGCTGATTATATTACTCCTGAGCAATCAGTAGAAATGGTTATTGCATGGCTTAATGCAGAATTTTTAGGCGATCGTTATCAAAAGAGAATTGCCATGATTGATACGTGGGGCGGCTTAAAATAAAGAAGTGCCGCTTTTACACGGCACTTCTTTATGGAATAAATATCTCAATTACGCGGCAGCAAGAACAGGTGCAGCAGTTACCGGTGCAGATCCGGTTCCTTCAATGCTATCAATAATCTTTTTAATTTGGCTGAATGTTAAAGTTTGTTTGTCGCGGAGTTCATTAGTCAAGGCAATTAAAGTTTCCTTATGTTGCAAGAGTAATTGTTCCATTTCTTTTTCAAACTCTTTCAACTTCGCCAAAGTTTCATCGCTGATTTTGTTTTGGCCTTCCTTAGAAAGCGATTTTAAATCAATACCATCGGCAATGATGGTTTTAATTAAGGTAAATGCTGCATTCTTTTTACTTCCTAATACCGTACTGCTGGTATTGGTAATAATACGTTCCGCAATACGTGCGCCGATATACGTTTTTGCCTTCTTTTCAAGTTCATCGGCAGTCTTGATATCATAGGTGTCATGTTCAATATAGGTAAAGAGCGCACCTTGTTCTACGTGTGCCTGTTTTTTGTGGTCAGCTTTATAGGCGTCAGAAGTTGATTCTTCTTTTGCTTTGACCACGATTTGGCGAATCGTAACTTTCGCAATTTTCTCTTGGAGGTTTAGAAGAACGTGACTGAGTACTTCGCCGGCAAAGTGCGCGGCAATAGCTCGTTTTTCATCGACGGTAACTTCTTTAGTATCAAGATCAATGATTTTGCGTAGTTGTGTATCAAGCGCCCATTCTAAGTGCTCTTGCGTGATCGCTTCCCCTTTAATATCGGTTCGAATAAAAGCAGTATCAAGCATCAATTTGATATCTTCAAATGATTTGCCATGGGTTTCATATGCCAACCGTTCAATATCAATATCAAATGCTTTTGGATCGATGGCAAACTGCTCAAAACGTTTTTTAATAAAGTTGATGCGATCTTGCAAATTTGGATAACTGAATGGGATTACTAATGCTAAGCGGCCCGATTGAATCATGGCATGATCAATATTTTCCGGTTTATTAGTAGTACCGATAACAATAACCTGCTTCTTAGGATCTTTATCATCTACGCCGCTCATTGCTTTTAAGAAATCAGAAAGCAAGGTACGGTCCCCGGTTCGTTGCAAATTAAGAAGATCGATTTCATCAATAAATAAGACGCATGGTGCAAGCATTTTGGCAACTTTGAGCCAGGTAGCAATACCTTCAGCTTTAATATCATGCGCATCAATTGAGAGGAACTTAAGAGCCTTTTCAGGATTTTGCTTATGCAGTTCTCCGCAGATTGCTTTTGCAAAGAAGGTTTTACCCGTCCGAGTATCACCAGTCAAGAGAATACCCGTTGGGGGTGTTCTACCAGCAGCATCCCAACTTTCAGGATCCTTAATATACTTTAAATGAGGAAAAATTAATGATTTTTCATGCTCGAGGCCTATCACATCATCAAAGGTAATCGTTGGTAAAATTTCATCATACTTTTCTGCGGTCTTAGCAAATGAGCCCCCCTTGAGCTTTGCAAACCATACAAAGATTTTATCATTCCATGCTTTTTGATAGGTTTTCCAAATTTGGTAGTAGCTGAAGGTTGCAAGACCAATCAAGCTTAAGCCAACAGCGGCAGTTCCTGATTTATTTTCATAAATGAATTCATCAATTTTGCTCAAAGGAATGGTAGAATCCACTGCATGGCGCTTAGCCTGGTTAGAAACAAGTTCCCAGATGCGTGAATCGGCAAGAGCTTCCATTTGATCTTTATGGCTTAAATTTACTTCAACTTTTGAATCCTTTAAAGTTTGTTCAATTTCATTAAAGCGCTTTTCTAATTCTTTTTCATCTAATCCTGCTACTGTAGCCAATTTTTTGAAAAAATCATGGGGTGGAATAGAAATCATTTTGCCGGTTGAATGGTTGCGATATCCAAACATTTTTCTGAACCAGGATGTTGGTTGCGGGAAAAATTTTTGATCAAAATAGTATGCAGCATACGCAGCAAGACCAACCGTTGCCAGCCCCGCGGCACTCCAAAGTGCAAGGTTATACCGTTGAATAGGATCAACCACGTAATCGCCCACCAAACGAGCGGCTTGATTTACGATGGTTAAATCAATTTTTTCTGCATCTTTTTCTAATTTATCCAAAGCAGCATTCGTTCGATTCATTTCATAGAGAAGTTCATCGAGCGTCTGATTTTCATCAGTTTCTGGAGCGCGTTTGAGTTCTGCGACTAGATCAGTAACAGCCCATTTTCTGAATTTATATTTTTGGCATTCTTGCAGATAGGCGATGAAAGCTTTATTAACGTGATAAACACTTAATACTGCTTGCGGATTAGTGCTGGCTGTTGCAAGTTCTTTTTGAATCTGACGCAATTCAGAGCGTAGACCCATAATTTCTTTTTTAATCTCATCTTTACCAACAATTGATTCATTGTTACTTACATTGGTGTTGATATCTTGCAAAATTTTATCAATTTTATTCAATTGACCATTTACATGCATGCGTAAATTGCGCCATACATCTTGATAGGATTCCTCAACCCGGGAAACGAGCTGGGTAAAATTTGCATCAACTTGATCGCAGACTTGTGCTACATCTGCATCAGTAGCAAGATCATTAGCTGCAGGATTAGAATTTAATTCCGGGATTTGGTCTGCCCCTTTTTCTAAAAGTTGTATTAAATGTTGGGTTGATTCATTCAGCATGGTGCATGCTTGAAGAACTTGAGCCTTTGAAGCAGTATCTGGAAGT
This sequence comes from uncultured bacterium, assembly GCA_963788045.1. GTDB lineage: Bacteria > Babelota > Babeliae > Babelales > Vermiphilaceae > BTUB01. The sequence goes on along the minus strand of CAWBEW010000001.1, from coordinate 364,596 downwards.
TTTTTTATTGTATCACAATATGAAAGTATTGGAGTGATTGCATCGACTAATCGTTTGCCTTGCCCGCTTTTAATATTGAAAATCATTCCAATAATGAGTTCCAAATTTTCTGCAAATGTTTTGCATTGTACCAGCGCCGGATTGGTTACTGAAGAATCGGGAGAAGCAGTGGGAGATAAGGCGGCAGAACTTGTTTGATCAGAGTTGGTATCTGCAGGTAAGTTGGTTATACTAACGGGAAGCAAAAGAATCAAGGCGATTTTTTTTATCATATTTGAAAATTTCATTTCGGGTTTCCTTGCATACATATTTATTTTTTTATTGAAGGTATGCAAATACTATAGTAAAGGTTTAAATATTTGTCGATTCTTAATTACGAAAAAAAGAACTAAACCAAAGGAGTTCACATGAATAAACGCTCAATATTATTAACAAGTAGCCTTATTTGCCTGGGTATATCCATCCTTGCAATACCGCAATGCATGCCCGGAGATAAATCGTTATACGATTGGTTTTCAGGCTGGTTTACGCACAAAGTGCGCTATGATTTTAAGAAGCTGGAAGACAAAAAGGATGTGTTCCCGATCGTGATCATCGGATCAGGTCCGGCTGGATTGACGGCTGGGTTATATGGTGCACGGGCAAAAAAGAGAACACTCATCATTGAAGGTACCAAGCCTGGAGGGCTATTGACTGAAACTTCATATGTTGAAAATTGGCCCGGATTTAAGGCGATTCTTGGCAAGGATCTCATGGCCGGAATTCGTGAGCAAGTTGAACGATTGGGAGCAAGTTTTATTGATGATTCAGTTGAAAAGGTCGATTTTTCACAATGGCCTTTCGCCATTACCACTGATGATGGCAAAATCATCTATGCATTAAGCGTGATTATTGCGACCGGCGCTTCCCCAAGTCCATTAAATATTCCCGGAGAAAAAGAATATTGGGGTAAAGGGGTGACCACGTGTGCCATCTGTGATGCGCCATTTTATAATGGTAAAGAAGTGGTGGTAATTGGTGGGGGAGATTCAGCAGTTGCCGAGGCAATTCAGCTAGCAGCCTACGCTAAAAAGATCACTATTTTGGTGCGCAAAGATAAAATGAAAGCAGCAGCAGCCAGCCAAGATCTTTTAACCGGCTATAAACATATTTCAGTAATGTATAATATGGAACCAAAAGAGATTTTAGGAGATAAGACCCATGTCACGGGTGTAAAGCTCTATAATAATAAGACCCAAGAGACGTTTGAAATGCCAATAGACGGCGTGTTTTTGGCTATCGGCCACAAGCCCAATACCGGTCTTTTCAAGGGGGCGGTTGAGTTGGATAGAGATGGTTATATAGTTCTTAAGCCTCATTCAATGGCAACGTCGGTGCCGGGTGTTTTTGCAGCCGGTGATGTTGAGGATCGTCGGTATCGCCAAGCGATTGTTTCAGCTGGCGATGGAAGCTGTGCTGCTTTAGATGCCGATGCCTTCTTGAATGAAATTGGTTTTAATGCTGACATTGCTGCGCGTTTGCAGGATACGCAACTTGCAGCGGCTCATGTACTTCCAAGCATGGTAAAACATGTGGCTTCTTTGGCTGAATTTGAAGAAGTGATAGCCAGCACACAAAAGCCGGTTTTTGTTGATTTCTATGCCGATTATTGCCCATCATGCATGCAAATGTTGCCTCATTTTAATGCGGTTGCACAACAATTTAAGGATTATGGAGTCTTTATCTCAGTTGATGTCTCGGCATTGCCTGATATTGCCAATAAGTACTATGTTAATAAGATTCCTGCATATTAATCTTTAAAGATGGTAGTTTAGCGGCACGGTATACTACGGCAATGAGTAAAAAAGAACTTTGTGAGCTTGCGGCTGAATATGTGGGCCAAACCAGTGATTGTGTAAAGTAATAAAAAGTCTTTAGTTTAGCATATAAAACATGGCTCGGGCATAAAAACCCCGGGCCTTTTTTTATTAAAAAGATATGCAGTGTGCGGCATTTTAATATTTATTTATATAAAATATTGCAAATAGAAAAATTTATTTGGTACTCTCCATATGAGATGAAAATTATAAAAAGGTTGGGAGAGAAAAAATGTCGCGCAGTAAACAAGTGTCGAAAGTCGTTGCAAGTAGCATCATAGTAACTGCCTTGGCATTATTCGTTTTAATTGGTAGAAAGCAATCATTGTTTGCTCACAAGCAGCATGGACCATTTCCGCCAGTTTCTGCGATAAAACCGGCATTTTTGAGTGTAATGAGTATGGAGCAATCATTTCTCAAAGCAAAGATAATATAGCCCATGCGACCGTTGAGCATATTATGTTACATGTGCCAAAGACGATCAACTCTGAAGAAAAGATTGTTCGCTCAGGCAGATTAGTGCGATACCCGAATGCAAAAGCAACTATCTTGATTTGCCATGGATTTATGAGTGATAAATTTGATGTGGGTTTTTTGCGCCACATGTTCCCGCAAGGAAAATTTAATTTTATGACCTTTGACTTTCGAGCACATGGGGAAAATTGTGAAGGCCAACGCTGCACGTTTGGCCGTGATGAATCATTAGATGTTATCAACTGCAGCGCAATTTATAAAAAATCATCCGCAATTAAAAGAGAAGCCGGTCATTGTGTATGGCTTTTCAATGGGAGCAGTTGCATCAATTGAAGCACAAGCCCAGATGAGACATTGTTTAATGCGATGATTCTTGACTGCCCATTTGATTCTACTGAAAATATTATTAAGAAAAGTTTAGAAAGCTTACAGTTCACTTTCTTTGGATATGATTTTTCAATTCCTGCATGCAATTTATTGCAAAAATATGCATTTCATCCATATGTGCAAGCGCTTATAAAAGGAATTTTGAAAGCAGTTGCCAATTTAGATACCAAAAATATTGATATGCGCATGTATCCGGTTAGTCCGGTAGAATCAATTCAAAAGGTTCATGTGCCGTGTTTCTTTATACATTGTAAAAATGATGAGAAAATAACCGTGAATGCGGTTAAAAGCATTTATTCAAGCGCACGATACCGATTATAAAGTGCTATGGCTGACCAATGGTCGTCGTCATTTTGATTCCTATTTTTATAATCCTGAAAAATACGTAAAAGAAATTCGAACCTTTATTGATAAAGCGGTTAATGGGTCGCTCGATTAAGAGAAGGTTGCGCGTATTATTGAAGACCCGGATGAACTTTTGGTTCAGATCTGATATCCTATTCTTTATACATATAATTTTTAATAAACCGCTCGCCCTGAGCTTGTCGAAGGGCGAGTGGATTTGAAGAGGTCTTCCCATGGTTTCAATTTCTCTTACTCCTGCTGCAGTGCTTGATGCAAAAGCAACTGCCAAAGCAGTGATTCTTGAGCAAGGATTTACCGATGCGGCGCTCAAAGAAGTTGCGCATCTATTTCCTGCGATTTCTGATTTAGTAAAAGAACGTAAGTTCACCGGAAGCTTGCTTTAAGTGTGGTGATCCCGGTTTCTGACAATGGCAAAAGCTCATATCTCATTTTAATTGGGATGGGAAAACGCACGAGCAAAAATACATTTGCAATTGAATCCTATCGTCGCGTAATTGGTAAATTGATGCGCATTATAGAAGATCTTAAAGTTCATTCGCTTGCGCTTGAATTGCCATCATCAAAATTGTTTAATGCTCCTACTGCATATCTTGCGGGTGAAACTGCCGATATGGTCCACATTGCATCATATCATTTTGATGAATTTATTACCGATCCTGATCGCAAAGTGATTGATGATCGCCAAATTATTATTGCAACTGGTGGTCATGATAACAAAGCTCGTGCAAGAGGGCATCAAAAAAGGTGAAATTATTGCAACATCAGTTAATAAAGCGCGCCATTGGATTGATTTGCCACCGCGCATTTTATTCCCTACTGATTTTGCGCAAAAAGCCGAACAATCGCAAAAGAGTTTAGACTCAAATACACTGTATTCAATGAAAAAGAAATTAATCAGATGGGTATGGGTGGCTTAGCAGCCGTTTCTGCAGGATCTGATCTTGATTGCCAACTTGGTGATCATGGAATATAAAACCAGCAAAAAAAATGCGCCAACAATTGCATTTGTGGGCAAAGGTATTACTTTCGATTCAGGTGGATTGAGTATTAAACCGGCAAATCATATGGAAACCATGAAAGAAGATATGTCCGGCGCTGCAGCAGTGATTGCAACGATGGCATCGCAATTGCGCAATTTAAGCCAGATGTAAATGTGATTGGTGTTGCGCCACTTTCAGAAAATTTGCCGAGTGGAAAAGCAACTAAACCGGGTGATATTGTAACATTTTATAATGGCAAAACAGCAGAAATTAAAAATACTGATGCAGAAGGGCGTTTAATTCTTGCCGATGCACTTTCATATGCGGTTAAACATTATAAGCCAGATGCAATTATTGATATTGCAACGTTGACTGGCGCTTGCGCATATGCGCTCGGGCCCTTCTATTGTGGGCATGATGAGTAATCATGATGATTTAGTGGCACGTTTGCAAGAATCAGCCGATCGCAGTGGTGATCATGTATGGCGCTTGCCATTAACTGATGATTATAAACCGGCAATTAGATCACCAGTTGCTGATATTAGTAATATCGGCAGCCAAACCTATATGGCTGGCGCAATTACCGCTGCATTATTCTTGCAAAATTTTGTGGATGATGTTCCATGGGCACATCTTGATATTGCGGGAACTGCGTTTGATGTTCCCGATTTGCCGTATTATCGTCCGCACAGTGCAACGGGATTTGGCGTGCGATTGTTAGTTGATCTTGCCATGAGCTGGGAGAAATAAAACTTTAAATTCTTGATAATAAATAAAGCCCATCGTAATTGATGGGCTTATTTTTACAAATTAATGGCGCATAATTTATGGATTATGTAAAAATTAATCCAATTTTAAATCAGGCATATATAATCGTTTCCAATGCCCAAGAGAAACAGGGAAGTGAGGCAATGCTAGTTTGAGTAGTGCCTGAGCAAAAACTCTAATTTCCCACTGTGCGCCCGGTTCAAGACGAAGTTTTAGAAAATTCATGAGCGAATGCAAATTACACGTGAAAATAAATTCAGTATAGGTGCATACCGGTAATAAGCCGCGCGCAATTTCCCGTGCCACTCCTTTTTCTAGCAAATGCTCATAGGTTTCTTTTGAGACTTGCAATACTTTGCATGTATTTTTCCCGCAAGCTCTTCATCATCAAATGCGCCAACCGATCCTTGGCGATTTTGCCGTGTCTTGATATCGCCATTGAGTAGGAATATAAAATTCAAGTGGTGCTTTAACATATCGATAAGAAATTTCATTGTATGAATTCATGCGATGGCGAATCCATTGGCGCATCACATAGATTGGCGCATTTTACCCGAAATGAAAGTTGATTATGTTCAAAGGGAGCTGGTGTGATGATGCTTCATAAAAAATCGATCAATTTTGCATCACGTTCAGAAAGTTCAGTCACAAATTTGCCATATGAAACGCGTGCGGCATTTACCACATCAACATCTGATCCTGAATGGCGCACTAATTGCACGGAGCTGATACCATCGCCCAACGGATCAATTAAATTTTCAGTAGTATTACCTGTATTCATCAAATGCTGGTGTTGTTCTTGCATTGATAGCCCTTTATTTGTGGAAATTATTTTAGATCAGTTTAACAGGGAGTTGTTTCTTTGCAAAAACTATAACTCAGATTTCAGTAATTTTTTTATTCATCGTATATTTCATCTCGATTAAACTTGAAGCCTTTGGTTTTCACTTTAAAAGCTTTGAATCCCCTTTCGCGATGAGCTTTCTTTTCAGGATTTCGTTGTAGAATGAGAACAACTTTGTTGAATTCCCAAGATATTTCATTGGCATCTTTTTTTGAAATTTTAATCATTTGCCCTTTTTTTGGTTGTGATTTCGATCGTTTTTTTTCATGACCTTTTATTTTGTGGATATTACTTTGGATCCTGGTATTAAGGGCAAATCAATTCCTTGGTGGGCTAGCCTAGTAGTTAAGGGGTATTTTTTTGTGTAAAACCCAAATGGCCGAACGGTTTCAAAATGCAACCAAATATTATATAATTGATTAAGTTCGTTTACAAAATCTTTTATTAAATGGGATCAAAACTTATGGCAACTGCAGTTAAATTATCAGAGCGCATTATTTCTGAGGCAAAAATTATATCGAAAGCCTTAAATCGATCAGTAGCTGGGCAAATTGAACATTGGGTTCGCATTGGTAAAATTGCTGAAGAGAACCCGGATTTAAGTTATGAATTCATAAAAAATATTTTAATTGCCCAAGAAGAAGTTGAAGCTGGCAAATTAAAACCGTATCATTTTGATGAGAAATAGCGATGATAATCCAGCAGACCACAACTTTTTCTAAGCAAATAAAAAAATTGCATAAAAATCAAAAAAAAGATTTAGATGAAGCAATCAAAACAATTATTGAAGATCCTTCCATCGGAGATTTAAAAAAAGGAGATTTAAATGGAGTCCAAGTCTATAAATTTAAAATGGTAGGTCAGCTCACTTTACTGGCATACGATTTTGATGGTCAAAAAAAAATATTAATTTTACTCGCACTTGGTTCTCATGAAAACTTTTATCGTGATTTAAAAGGGTAAGTTAGTTTTTATTTTCCCGCACCATGGCGATAATAAGCCCGATCATAATTAATTGACATACAAGGGCGGTATTACCATAACTAATAAATGGCAACCCAATCCCTTTGGTGGGAGCTAATCCAGTGGTGACCAAAATATTAATAAGCGCCTGCAGGCTGATGACTATTACAAAACCGAGTGTTGCAAAAATACAAAACTGATCAGTAAGCTGCCATGCAATACGTAAGCCAAAATAAAGAAAGAGTAAAAAAAGAATAATGACGGCGCTTGCGCCCAAGAATCCTGTCTCTTCTGCGATAATTGAAAAAATAAAATCGGTGTGCTGCATCGGTAAATAAAAAAACTTCTGTTTTGATTGGCCAATGCCAACTCCAAAAAGCCCGCCCGATCCAATAGCAATCATTGACTGAATAATCTGAAAGCCAGCCCCTTGCGCATCTGACCATGGATTTAAAAAAGTGAGTATTCGCTTTAAGCGGTATGATTTTGCAATCACTAACGCGATTACTAAAGGAATGCATGCTAAAAGAGTGATGAGAATATATTTTACATAGCGATTGGCAATAAAAAGAATAATAAATGTGGTTGCCACGAGTGTTACCGTTAAGCCAAAATCAGGCTGTTTAAGCAAAATAATGCTGGTAATGGCAAGTACAATAACCAATGGCAAGTACCCATTAATAAATGATGAGCCCTGCTTTTCTTTTTTAGTAAGAAAATACGCAATGTATAAAATAAGTGAAATTTTTAACAATTCACTTGGTTGAAATGAAAGAAAAGGCAATGAAAGCCAGCGTGAAGAACCATGAATATTTTGCCCTAGTGAAGTAAAGGCTGCGAGTATCGTGAGTAGTAATGAAATGAGAAAAAAAATCGGAGCCGTTTTTTTAATGGTTTGCACCGGAATGAATCGCATGCATCCTGCCGCACATAAGCCGATAATTAATCCAATGAGTTGCTTTTTCAAGAAATAATGGGCAGATCCTAGTTTTTCTAGCGCAAAAACCGAGCTTGATGAGTAAATAAAAAGCAACCCTATAATTAATAGAATGGCTACAATGCCGATAAAGCACGAAAGATCGGTTTTTAATTGCTTCTTATGCAGTAACATTATTTCTCTCTTTTTTTAAAGAATGTATATAACTGCAAGTTAGTATGAATAGGTATTTTAGGTCAAGTTTCTCAATTTTGCGTATTCTTTTGTAAATCGGCGACCAGTTTTTTAAAATAATTTCCTCGCTCTGCGTAATTTGAAAATAAATCAAAGCTTGCGCCGGCAGGTGAAAAGAGCACTTGATCGTGAGTCGTAATAACTGCTGGGAGTGCCGCAAAGGCATCATCGAGTGTTGCAAATGCTTGAGCAGGGATGTGATGGGTATCACAAAATGATTTTAACTGTTCTGCTTCTTTGCCAAAACAATAAATAAATCTCACAGAATTACCAATCTGTTTTACAAAATCAGCGCGATCGACTCCTTTGCTCACACCACCCAAAAAGAGCACGATAGGGCGGTCTTTTATTTTTTCGATGGCAGCAAGGGTGGAGGCGGGAATAGTTGCCTTTGAATCATTATAAAAATCTATTTCTTTGATGGTGGCAATTTTTTCTAATCGATGTTCGGGTAGTTCTTGTTTATTTAAAATTTCTACGAAGTTGGTAAGCGGGTATCCCAAAATATGCATCGCGCTGGCCAAAACGGCAACATTTTGCGAGTAAGAAACAAAGGGCAGCTCTTTGAAATCGAATATCTCACTGTTACTTGTCCGATAATTCATTATCAATTTTGAATTATGTAAATAATAAAGAGTGTGAAGATCGCTGAGTAAGGAAATTTCTTGAGAAGAAGGGATGTGGGTGGCAAAGAGGTTAAGCTTTTGGGTAATGCGAATCGCTTCTGGAATTTGGTTAAAGAGAGATAATGGGAATAGGATTAATTGCGTACTCTTATGGTTCGATTCGCTCACTTCGTTCGCACTCACCACGAACGGGGAAAGAATTTTCATCTTAGCATTAACATATTCGTCAAAGCTCCCATGCCGATCAAGGTGATTGGCAAAAATATTAGTGCATATTGCAAAATCAGGACTAAATGTTTTGCATCGCTCAAGCTGAAAGCTTGATACTTCAATAACCACGTAATCGCACGCATTCGCGTCATCGATGCTTTCAAGAAGTCCAATCCCAATATTGCCGCCGGTGAACACCTTTTTTCCTTGTGCACGTAATAAATGTGAGAGCAAATGGGTGACCGTTGTTTTTCCAACTGAACCGGTAATGGCAATAATCGGTTTGGTACACTCCTGGTCAAACAGATCAAGCTCCGCAAGCCATTTATGAGCAAAAGCGGAGTGAGGGCGCAAGTCGATGCCGCAGCTGGGCAACACAAAATCATTGCGTTCAAGAAATGCTGTTAATTGTTCATTGCCAAACCAGGGGGTGTTGTTTTGGGTAAGAAATGCCTGTTCTTCATGGCTCGGAGCGCGTTGATCAAGCAGTTCAAGTTGATACCCTTTTTTATGAAAATACCGGATTGCTGATTTGCCAACAATACCTAAGCCCCAAATGCCAATTTTTTTAGTCATATTATACTTTTTTAAATTTTATTCATCCTGAGCTTGTCGAAGGACCAGTCAACATTAAAAATGCTAATTTGCTTATCTAGCAATGAATAATTGTGTATTGACCCATGGTTCGACAAGCTCACCATGAATGGATCTTGAAATACTAGTTTAAGCTCAACAAAAATATAAATTCAGGGTACACTAGGAACATTGTTGATTCAACAATTAAATAAGGTTTTTTATCATGGCAGAAAACAGCAGCCCGAGCGCTGAAAAAAAAGTGAGTTTTAAAGATACCCTTAACTTACCCCATACTGATTTTCCAATCAGAGCAAATAACAAACAGGATGATCCTGCGATGATTGCGCGTTGGGAGCAAGAAAAATTATTCGATACTTCATTTACCTGCCATGAAGGTAATGAAAAATTTATTCTTCATGATGGCCCACCCTATGCCAATGGCCACATTCATATTGGGCATGCCTATAATAAAATTTTAAAAGATATTGTTTGCAAATCGCAGCGTATGTTGGCAAAACAGGTGCCCGTAATCCCTGGGTGGGATTGCCATGGATTGCCGATTGAGCTTAAAGTGACCCAAGAAAATCCGGGATTAAAAGGTGCTGCGCTCAAAAAAGCCTGCCGTGCCTATGCTCAAAAGTGGATTGATATTCAGCGAGAAGAGTTTAAGCGGCTTGGCGTTTTAATGCGCTGGGATAAGCCATACATTACCATGAGCTATGAATATGAGTCATCGATTTTACAAGCCTTTGTCCAATTTGTAGCGGGTGGCTATATCGAACGCAAAAATAAGACAGTGCCATGGTGCCCCGCATGCCAAACGGTGCTTGCACAGGCAGAAATTGAATACCAAGACCAAAAAGATCCCTCAATTTTTGTCTTATTTCCTTTGCAAGCGAATGCATCAGTAAAACTATTCCCCAATGTTGCTAATCGCACCGTAAATCTTTTAGTGTGGACAACTACACCCTGGACTTTACCGCTCAATCGTGCGGTGTTAGTAAAGCCACAGGCGACTTATGTGGTACTTGATATCAAGGATCAGTTGGTAATGGTTGCGCAAGAGCTGGCTGATAAAATTTGCGCCATGGTTGGCGTTGAAAAAAAGATAGTTGCTGAATGTAAGACAGAGCAACTGGTTGCTGGTGGAGCTCGGGTGCATCATCCATTTCTTGATTCATTAGTTCCCTTGATTCTTTCAGATACGGTGAGCCTTGATGATGGCACTGCCTTTGTGCATTGCGCCCCTGGATGCGGTCCTGAAGACTATGAAGTGGGCGTGAAGAATGATTTAGAGATTTTTTCACCCATCAGCCCTGATGGCAAATATACCGCTGGCATCTTACCTAAAGAGTTAGAAGGTATGCCGGTAGCTGATGGCCAAATTTGGGTGATCAAAAAATTGGCAGAAGTAGGAACTTTATTCTATAAAACAAGTATCAAACACTCTTATCCCTATTGCTGGCGCTCCCATACACCTCTTATTTTTCGTGCGACCAAACAATGGTTTTGCGATTTGGAAAAAGAAGGGCTCAAAGAACGTGCGCTTGCAGAAGCAGACACCATCAATGGATTGCCAGATAAATCAATCAATCGTTTGAAGGCGACCATTCAAGGCCGCTTGGAGTGGGTATTATCTCGCCAGCGAACATGGGGCGTGCCAATTCCTGCATTGATTTGCATAAACTGTGATTACACCTATTCAACATCAGAATTGATCATGAAGGTGGCGGTTGAAGTTGCCAAAAAAGGCATTGAATATTGGGATGATGCTAACGTGCACGAGCTATTACCAAAAGATTTTGCATGTCCTGATTGCAAGAAAAAAGAGTTTAAAAAAGAATATGATATTTTGGATGTCTGGTTCGATTCGGGAATTAGTCATTTTGCGGTGCTCGCAAAAAATCCTGAGCAAGCATTCCCGGCACACATGTATTTGGAAGGGAAAGACCAGCATCGCGGTTGGTTCCAGAGTTCATTGCTCACCAGCGTAGTGCTTGAAGATAAAGCACCCATGCGTGAGATTGTAACGCACGGATTTACCGTTGATGGTCAAGGCAGAAAGATGTCTAAGTCTCTTGGCAATGTGATCAGTTCACAGGAGATGATTGATCAATTGGGTACCGATGGTTTGCGGCTTTGGGCTTCAGGAATAGATTTATCCGGTGAAGCGGTTGTTTCACAAGTGCTGCTCGATAATGTAAAAGAGACATTCAGAAAAATTCGCAACACGGCGCGATTCTTGCTTTCTAATATCAACGATTTTGATATTGAAAAAGATGCAATTGCGTTAGACGAATTATTATTAATTGATCAATATGCGTTGCAAAAATTATTTGAAGTTAATGTTACGGTAATAAAAGCATATGAAAAATATGATTTTACGGCGGTTTATCATGCGCTTAATGATTATTGCACATCTGAGCTGAGTTCATTCTATTTAGATATTATCAAAGATAGATTGTACGTTGAAAAAAAAGATGGCATTAAACGCCGATCAGCGCAAACTGCCTGCTGGTATATTTTGGATGCGCTTACCAAATTAATAGCGCCCATCATGAGTTTTACTGCAGAGCAAATTTCTGATCATTATCAAAAAAATAAAAAGCACTCTATTCACCTGCAAGAATTCGCCCATTTAGCCGATATTTGGACATTGCTTGCGCGCCATAATCTGGTACTCAAACCAGGATATGATGCGTTGAAAACTGATCAAGTTGAACTACGTCCATTGCACAAGCTCGAAGAAATTGCCTATGAAAAAGCATACGAGGAGCGCTGGAAGATGTTGCGGGCAATTCGTACTGCGGTTCTGAAAGCAATGGAAGGATTGCGCGAGAAGGGCATTATTAAGCATTCATTGGAAGCGAGCGTAACATTGCATGTAGAAGATTCTGCTTCCTATGCCCAACTCTTTGCAGACTTGCTCAAAGATCTTCAGCATGGCCCACAAGATGCCGGTGCTTTTTTTGAAGAGTTCTTTATTGTTTCACAAATAATTATTGCGCCGACCAAAAATGGACTAGAGCAATCAGAATATCCCGGATTATTTGTGAACGTTGGAAAAGCGCCCGGGCAAAAATGTCCTCGCTGTTGGCAATGGAAAGAAACGGTGCATGAGCATAAATTGTGCGCGCGCTGCCAAGCAATAGTTGACTGATTAGTTTAACATAATAGGTTATGTAGGTTCCGCATGAAATTCCTGCTTGTTTTAGTTGGTTTTATATCTTTTAATGTAACTGCTTTTCAATCACCAGAAATAAAAAAAATATTTTTTATCATTGGACCCCCGGGGAGCGGAAAAACTAGCGCTGCTGATGCAATTAAGAATAAATATAATGATCAAATAGCCCATTATTCAGCAGGAAATTTGCTGAGAGAAGAAGCCAAGAAAGATACGGAGCGCGGGCGTTTAATTAAGAGTCTTATCTCACAGGCACAGATAGTGCCGTTGGAAATAGGCATGGACGTAATTGGCAGAGCGGTACTAGAAACCTCAAAGCCGATTATTCTGCTTGATGGATTCCCGCCAACATTCGAATATGCAACTGCTTTTCAGGATTTTGTAAAACAGAATCCAAATATTCAATTGATTGGGGCAATAGAAATTTTCGTTTCTATGGCTGTCGCAGCTAAGCGGGTCTTACAAAGAAATCGTACCGATGATGAGCAAAGTATTTTTGAAATGCGCTATAGCCGATATATAAAAAACTCAGAAATTTTAAATACTTGGTATAAAGAATTTTATAAATTTAATTCCATTGATGGTAGTCAAAATTTAGATAAGACTACAGAATCAATTGAAGAATGCATTTTGTCTGATATTTCGTTTCTTTCCATTATGTAAATTTATCGCATAAGAAATTTATTCGGAAAACATCCCAAAGAAAAAGCAGCGACTTTTAGATCGCTGCTTTTTAGTTCTTTTATTCTAATGAAGTTGTTAATTAAAGTTCATCCACCGCTTTTTTAAGATCCTTTATCTTTGCTTGCAAATCATTAAGATTTGCCAAATGCGGCGTCTGGATCAAGTTTTTAATTTGAGTAACATCTGCCGAAACAGTTTTGCCTGCAGCCGTAGCCGCTTGTTCTTCTTTATTAACATAGTCTCTTAAATCTTGATCAAACATTTTACCAAAATAGGCATAGTATTTTGATTTGATAGCGAGTGTATGTTTTGTTTGTTGCGCAGATGAACTAACGGGTAAAGAAAGAAATACTTGGCTTGGTTTTGAAAGATTATTGATCTGCGTCACGGTATAATCAATATCTTTTTTAACGTTTTTATAACTGTCCTGTATTCCTTTTTTATATACTTTTTTCTGTTGATCGGTCAAAAATCTACCAAAATAGGATTTCATCTTTCTAATTGCTTTGGTTGCAGAATTGATTCCCTCTTTGGCGGTATTAATTCCTTTGATTACTTCATCATCCACAAAACTTTGAGATTTGATATGTTTTTCAAACTCTTTGGTATTCTCGGATTCATTCATCGCGTCAATAAATGCTTCCATTCCTTTTGAAAATTGATCTTCATAATTGCTTGCTGTTTTATCGGTTTTAATGTCTGCTTCGGTCTTAGATGCTTCTGATTTTTTCTCGCCTTCTTTTCCACCAGCGGCTCCGCCAGCACCTTTTTCGCCGGGCTTTAGTGCTTCTGAAGGTTTTTCTGCTGTTTTAGGAGCTTCAAGTGATGGGATATTAAAGCGATCCAACTCACGGCCTCTCCCAAAGGTCTCTACCCGTTCGCGTGCGGGTGCGGTACTGGTAACCGATGCGCCTGGATATCTGCCTCTGCGCGATTCTTCAACTGCTCTTTTTTGTGCCGCTTCTTCCGATTCCTTAATTTTCTTAGCGGTCGGTTCGTATTTTTCAATTATTTTATCGAGGGCTGCAGGAATGCCTAGGACTGAAGTTGCCTCATGCAACGTAAGCAATACGCTGCGCACTGCCGTACGAGTTTCAGAGCCCATTCTATCAAGGCCAAAACCGCCCAATTCTATTTTAGGTTCATTCCTCATTAAGGAATCGCGAACTTTGGCAAGATTGTTATTGAGTGCTTCATCTTTAATGAAGTCATCTAAATATTTATATGATGCCGAACGCGGATCGCGATCTTTAATCTTATGGAGTTTTAATTGAAGCTCTTCAATTTGAGTGCTGAATGCATTCCAGGTTAGACTTGCGGGCCAATTGCGCAACTTGCCTTCTTTTACCCAGGTTGGAATTTTACCGGGAAGTTCAACCATAATTTGAGCCTTATTCATAAAATTATTAATGCTGGCCAGTACATCATCAATTAATTTCAATGCGGCCAGCTGTTTATCAGTTGGAATGATCGGTTTTTCCACTGGCTTACTAATTTCCGGTTGCACGGGTGGTGCATAGGTGGGTTTCTCTATTTCAGGTTGTGGTTGCGCAGGCATTTGACTTGCAGCTTCTGCAAATACTTTTTCCATCTCTTCAAGAAGTTGTTTTTCAGACATTTTTGAGTATTTTTCAACTTCCGCATCAAATTTCTCACGCGTTTCACGTTTTTTTATCTCTTCTTCAGGCACGCCTTGCGCACGCAATTGCGCTTCAGTGGGCAGTGCGCTGACGTATTTTTCAACTTCTTTACCAATCTCTTCAAGCATCTTTAAATCTTCTGCTGAAAGATCTGGCATTCCGCTGCCCCCTCCGGGTGGAGTACCGGCTGCATGCAAAGAAATGGGTGCGCATAAGAAGAGAGCAAACACGAGAAAAGTAATAACGCTTTTCACTTTTTGAATAAAATTCTTCATATCAGAGCCTCGTAAAAGTTAGTATACGGTTTGAAGAGATATTACCTCTTTATCAAAGAATATACCACAAAAAGGGCATTTTCATATGTGTGTTGCTGTTTTGCCGACGCTTGATAATAAACCAGGTTTTCTTCTGATGGAGGCATTATTGGCACTCGTACTCTTTTCAAGTTTTAGCATTGTGATAGGCATGTATTGGCAGCATCTTATGGTTAATCAAAAAAAGGCAGAAAAGCGCCTACAAGCCCTTTCATACGCAATTGAGGTCGTTGATGCATTAATTGCTGGGCAGGAAGATTATAAAACGTTACCAACTGATGGTAGGCATTATGCCGTAACGATTGATAAACAACAAATTATGCCTCAGGTAAAAAAAGGAGCACTTACGCATCTTGATGTGGCTCACGTATGTAAAATTACGGTCGCATTACCAGATGAGCAGTTGCAGTTGATGACGATTGTTCCGGAGCGCGTATGAATGTTCATGCAAAAGGATTTTCTCTGATCGAGTGCATTATTTATTGTGCGATTACCAGTTTTTTGAGTGTGATGCTTTTTATTTTTTTTAGCCGAACGATTGCAGGGGTACGGCTTTTTTCTGCGCATCAGCAAGAAATTGTTGCGCAGTGGGCAGTTCAACGGATACTGCGAGCGGATATTCAAATGGCAAGCAACCACCCTGAACAATGGCAGGTATCTGCTTCTTCACTCATTTGCAAGGTCGGCAATGAGTGCATTGGATGGAAGATGCAGAATGGAAATTTATATCGCACCATCGGGAGTTATAATTTTTTAAATAGACGGTGGGGAAAAAAATCAACCGCATTAGTTGCAAACAATGTTACGCATTTTGAGAATACCCTCAAAGAAAATCAGAAATTGATTGAAGCGGTTTCTTATGATTTACATTTTAATACCCGAGCGTGCCATAAAAAAATACCTCTTCTTGAGAGCATGGGATAATTGTTATGAAAACAAGTGCTCACGGATCGGCAGTTCTTTTAATCATGATGATAATGGGAATGTTAACTGCTTTTTTGCTTGCCGCGGTGCATGAAGGCACCTTCTTGCGAATGTTTATTGGTAAACAAATAACTGTTGAACGGTATAAAAGCATGGGGCATGGATTGCTTTCATATGGTATTAGGCAAGCCAAAAATAATTATGCGCAACTGATCGAACTTCACGAAACCGAAATTGAGATTCCTCTGGAGGCCACTCTCGGCCGCATTAATTTCACGCAAGTGCCGGAGGGGATAATTATTGCGAGTACACTTTTGCAGGGGCAGCAGGTGATTTTTAGTGCTTCGTGCCGGTTATTCCAAAATACCGATAAGCAGTTCATAGTTCGGGGTTTTCAAAGCTCTGCCTTTGCTCTATAATACGGGAAAATTCGGTGCGTATGGATGAATAAAGGAGAAGAAAATGATGAAACTAATCTTATTTTTTCTGTTGATAGGTGGCGCTGCACAAGGCATGCAGACACATGATGCTGAAATACAGAAAGCAAAAGAAGATGCGGCAACTGAAATTTTTCATATGGCAGATGACTTGATTTGGGGCAGGGATGATATTGTAAAATTTCGTAAGAGACTTTTGGAATCGGGTATTAAGAATAATAGCACTCGTATTGTTGAAAAAGCGTTAATAGGATTAAAAAAATGGTCTGCTGATTTACTTAATGATACCCGCAATGCATTTTTTTCTGCGGTCAACTCCAACAAAACAGATTTGGTAAAAATCTTTCTTAAAAAAGTCCCAAATATCATTGCGGTAAAAGATGATCGCGGAGCATTGGCAATACACCATGCGGCTAATAAGAAATATAATGAAATGGCTTTTATTTTGCTTGACCATGGCGCAAACATTAATGCAGTAACTGATAGAAATGTAAAAAATCCATACGAGCATTGCACTCCTCTTTATATTGCTGCTTACCGCGACAATGATGCATTAGTAACGGCATTATTAGAACGAAAAGCAGACCCGAATATTACTGGTCCGTGCCCATATCCGCACGATAATGTCGATTATTATCATCTTTTAGGATGGGTTGCTATTCATAAGCAGAAATATATTGAACCGTTAATCAAAGCAGATGCTAATCCCAATGGAGCAGGCAAAGATGGTTTGACCCCATTACTACACGCGGCGCGTACTAATAATGCAAAAGCGATTCCTCTTTTGTTAGCACATGGTGCAAACCCCGATCTTATTGTATCGCCGTGCACTATGAGCCCCCTAATGGCTACGGCACAAAAAGCACATTTGGAA
This sequence comes from uncultured bacterium, assembly GCA_963788045.1. Lineage (GTDB taxonomy): Bacteria > Babelota > Babeliae > Babelales > Vermiphilaceae > BTUB01. The sequence goes on along the minus strand of CAWBEW010000001.1, from coordinate 347,318 downwards.
GTAGCTCATGCGCTTATTGAAGGAATTGAACTGCCAAATGCAAAAAAAGAGTTTGAACTGCTCCATTCAGGTAAAAATAACTATTTTTATCTTTTGCCATTAGAAATCGGACCATGCATGAATCAGTATCGCCGTATCGCGGCAAATGTGTCATTGCGAAATGAGAAAAACCAAAATGCATTAGGCTTTGCCGCGCATGCACAAGAGAAAGAAACCGATGCGGCTAAAAAAGAGAAGCGAGCAGAACTTATGAAGCTGCTTGAATCTCAAATGCCCAAAGAATCGGCATTAAACGATTGGCAGATAATATCGAAAGAATAATTGATAGTGAATGTGTGTTGGCCAAAATTTGCATAAGCAATTCGAAGTCCAGAGTTTTCAAAGCTCGTCTTTTGCTCTATAATAAGGGGAAATGCTCCTTATTATCTGTAAAGGAAAAAAAATGAAAGTATATTTGCTCAAAGATGTAGAAAAAGTGGGCCTTGCCGGCGAAATTATTAAAGTAACCGATGGTTTTGCGCGCAATAACCTTTTTCCACGTAAACTTGCATTAGAAGTGACGCCAGAAAAAGAAGAATTCTACAAAAAACGTGAAAAGGTGGTTGAAAAACGACAAGAAAAAATTGCGACTCAAACTTCCATGCTCGCTGAAAGAATCAAATCAACCAAACTTACCCTCAGGCGTAAACTTCATGATGATGGCAAGTTGTATGGATCAGTAAATCCAAACGAGATTGTTGAGCTCCTTGCAGAACACGGCATCAGTGTTGCTAAAAACCAGGTTGATATGGAAAAATCAATCAAGGAAAAGGGCACTTATGAAGTCACGATCAAACTGTCTTCCCGTTTGCAGCCCAAACTCACCTTAAGCGTTATCTCCGAGGCTAAATAAGCCTCACAATCACATAAAAGAAAAAGGGGGACGACCTCATGCACAACCAGAAGCGTTTTGTCCCCAAAACGATTGATGCCGAACGTTTTTTGGGTCGAATGCCGCCTGCCAGCCTTGAGGCTGAGCGCTCCATCCTAGCGTCAATACTATTTAAAGATGATTTGCTAGCGGTTGCATCTGAAATAGTGATGCCTCAAGATTTTTATAATAAACCGAATGAATTGATTTATAGGGCAATGCTAGATCTAGCAAATGCACAAAAGAGAATTGATCTTATTACTCTTATTGATGAATTGACAAAGAGGAATGAAATTGAAGTTGTTGGGGGGACGATTTATTTAGTTTCTCTTCAAGAGGATGTTGCTGTCATTAGATCTATAGAACAGCACGCGAATATTGTACGTTCAAAATCAGTTTTGCGACAACTCATTCATTCTGCGGCGGACATAATCAGCAACTGTTTTCAGCAAAATGATGATAATATTGATGCCGTGCTCGATGAGGCTGAAAAGATAATATTTGAAATTTCAAATAAGCGATCAACGCAAAGCTTTGTTCAGCTTAATATTTGGTTACATAAAACATTTAAACATCTTTCTGAGCTTAAAAGCCATTCTAAAGGAATTACTGGTATAGCATCTGAATATAAAAAATTAGATGAAACTACATCAGGATTCCAAAAGGGTGATTTTATTGTTTTAGCAGCGCGACCCTCGATGGGCAAAACTGCTCTTGCACTTACTTTAGCTTCAAATGCTGCTAAAAATGGAAATGCAGTTGGTTTCTTTTCTTTAGAAATGTCTGCTGAGCAGTTAACACTTCGTTTATTGTCTGCAGAATCAGATATTCCACATCATAAAATTAGAAGTGCTGATCTTACTTCAGAGGAATTTCAGCGTCTTACTTTATTTGCCACACGTTTGGGTGGACTAAAATTGTTTATCGATGATACTGCAATGCTTGATATTATGGATCTGCGCGCAAAGGCACGAAAACTTAAAGCTGAGCATAATGTTCAGATGCTTGTGGTGGATTATCTGCAACTGCTTCATTCTGCAAAAAAACATGAAAATCGCCATCAAGAAGTTTCAGAAATATCACGGGCGCTCAAGGCATTGGCAAAAGAGTTAGAAGTTCCTATTATTGCCCTATCGCAGCTTTCGCGTGCCGTTGATAGCCGGATGGATAAGCGTCCAATGCTTTCAGATCTGCGTGAATCAGGCGCGATTGAACAGGATGCCGATTTGATTATGTTTTTATATCGTGAAAGTGTGTATAACCAAGAAGCTGAGAATCCTGCACTTGCAGAATTGATCATTGGCAAGCAGAGAAATGGACCAACCGGAACGGTATTCTTGCATTTTGCTAAAGAGCAAACTAAGTTCGAAGATATTGATGAATAGTCTGAATTTGGAGAAGAAATGAAGTATCTTTTTAAATTATGGTGCTTTGTGCTGTTTTGTCCAAGCATCATGCCGATGGAACAATCTGCAAGACCCGAAAAAAATGAACAAGAATCAATTGATATTGCAAGAATCGCATTACAACAAGCTGGCGAATCGTGCAGAAATACTGAATTATATCGTGACTTGCTGTATAATGCTGCAAAAAATAAGCAACACGGCTTTGAAGATTTCGTACTTGAAAGGCTTGCGCAAATCCATACTGGCAAGAACTTAATGCCCATCATTAGTAAAAGTCTCTTCGAAGCTGCAGCTCAAGAAAATGTAATTTATCTAAAAAAAATTCTTCCCTACGTATCAATATACGGCGGATCTCGTGCTTTGCATGTTGCTGCAAGAAACGGTAAAAAAATCGCCGCTCAATTTTTGCTTGAAAATAAAGCGCTGCCAGAGTTTCGATCAAGAAAGGGCAAAACGGCCCTTGCAATTGGCATTGAAAATGATCAAGAAGAGGTGGTTAAATTTTTGTTAGAAGAGCATGTTTTGCCGGGCAAAGCAGCCGTTAAACAATGGGCGAATCCTAATGGCCAAGCCCCGTATAATTTTTCTGATCTTCTCACATGGACAATTACTTTAAAATATGGCCTAAAATATGTACGATTGCTTCTTGAACATGGTGCAAAAGCTGATGGTCAGAGTATATTGCGTGCGCCGCTGCTCTATTGTGCAACAAATAACTATTACCAAGCAATTGAAGTGCTCATGGAATTCGGTGCATTGCCAAACATTCAGATTCCCAGAAAGAACAATACTCCGTTAATTCAAGCTGTTCGCAATGGGCATGTGGAATCGGTAGAAGCGTTAATCGGCGGAGCAAAAAGTCATACCATTGAAATTGCCTGTACACTCGCAAAAGAATGGGATAATAATTATTTAACATTCTTGCCGGCAGACATTCGAAATGAGATTAAAAAGATGCGGCCTATTGCGGTTGATCATACCGTAAAAAATAAGGCAGGTAAAAGTGCTCTGGCAATTGCCGACGATCTTGCCAAGAGAACCGATCATGAAAAAGATGATCGGTACCATAAGATTGTCGCGATTCTTAAAAAACTCGATCCAAAATAGATGTCTAGCCTTATGCAACTTGCGCAGTGATTGGTGGATAATATGCCATCTGTGCGCTTGTTTCATTTTGGCTGAGCACCTGAGCGCCATGCCGTTTATAAAAAGCAATCAGTTTGGGAAGCATGTTTTGCGAGGTCTGATCGGCTCGAAGATCGAAGGGGTATGCTTGCCAATAAATACCTATGCATTTAAGATCCGTGAGTTTTTGCAATGCAAATTTAAGAAGGGAGCTCCCATAGGACTGTTTGCGTTCTTCTGGCTGGACATGCAAACGGGCAATGTAGCCGGATTTTGCGAATTTATCATAAGAGAACAAGACGCGACCAAGAACTTTTCCGCTGCCGGGATCTTTAAGCACCGCCTCATAATAGGTTCCCGATTCGGTCTCAAATTGTGAATCAATACCTATGATTAGATTTTCGCGCGCGAGCTGGGTGTCTGTTGGGGATGCCGAAATTGTATTTGCATGAGGGTTGCCCAAGAGAAGCGCAGAAAGCAAAATTCTAATTGGCATTGTAATATAAGAAAGCATTATATATTGGGCCTTTTTGATTTAAATTAAAATAGTATAAATTACATTAAATGATTCATTGGTTTTTGTCAAAAGAGACGGTATAGTATCTCTGATTGATAAATACTTAAAGTGGATTGGCTAATCAAAAAAGGAATGAGCATGCGAGTTTTAGGGATAGATCCGGGTTTTTCATTTACAGGCTATGCTATCGTGATCAAAGATCAAAATAAGACCGGGCTTATTGATTTTGGCTACCTGAAACTTCCGCAATCAAAATCCCTGCAGGAGCGGGTGGCTCTATTTCATGATGCTCTTGAGCAGAAGATTACTCATTTCCGGGTAACCCATCTTTCGATAGAAACCCCATTTCTTGGCAAAAATGCTCAGAATTTTCTTAAGCTTGGCTATTTGCGGGGCATTCTTTACCTGCTCGCTCATAAACATAATCTCATATTATGTGAATTTGCCCCCACTCAAATAAAACAATCATTAACTGGCTTTGGCGGGGCAAGCAAAGAGCAAGTTTCACGTGTTTTATTTCAATTGTTCCCTACACTAGCCAAGCCTGATAAATATGATGCCACCGATGCTTTAGCCATCAGTTTATGTGGACTATGGCAGACAAAATACGCATCGTCTTTGTCTGATCGTTCAAGGCTGAAGGCCTAACGGAAACCGGAATTCTTGCAATTAGAGAATATTTTTTTGTAGCATACAGCTAAGGGCTAGGGAAATAGGGATCCCAAACTCACTTACGGTAATGATCTACCGAAGGAGGCTGGATGAAGAATCTTTGCTATAATCTTGATTGCAAGATTAATCAATCATTTTCATTAAAACTAAATAATACTATAGGAATCTCTGAACAACAGATCTTGGAACTTCAAGATCTTTTTCTTACCAATGGAGTGCATCATATTAGTGTACCTTCAATAAAAGAAGGTCGTGCGCTTATTTACAAATTTCTTGATGCATTGCGCTGCTATCAATCAGTTGCGTGTTTTACCATCGAAGGATGCTCACTTAAAAAATCAATTTTCGATCTCAATAAAAATATTTCTCAAAAAGATTGGGATCGGTTCTTAATTGAAGAGTTTACGAGTGATTTTCTTTGGATTGAGCAAGATAGCATTATGCATCAAAGTTGCCTGCAGATCGAAGAGAAACTGTGCCGGCTTGGTTTTGATACTCATATGCCGATTATCATACTTTTACCGATTTCGATTGAAACATGAAAAAAATAGTATTGGGCATATCGTGCATTTTTAGTTTTAGCGCGCATGCGCACGAAGATGATCCGTTTCCAATTGGTAATTTTGCGTTGCCAATATCCCAGCAACCGAGTCCTCTGTTTAGTTTTGGTCAAAATATCATCGATAAACATGATGCTCTGGGCTATATGAATCCGATCTATTTTCGAGGAAAAAATAAAAAATTCTTTTTAAACGAAATTATTGGAATATATGGAATCTCTGACGAAGCGTCATTGTTTATTGAAATACCGGCTCCGGTGGTTAATAAAGAAAACAATCTCTTTTCCTCGGGATTTGGAGATATTATTATCCAGGGAGAATATGCTTATTTTGATAAAAGAAACCAAGTCTCCGTAACACAGGCAACCGTCGTGGGAAGCATCTACTTACCCAGCGGCGTTCTTGAAGCATCAAATCAAGGCCCTGATTTGCCACCTCATGCCCCTTTCACGGGTCTCGGCTCAACAGCCTTTTTTCTTGGCGGAACATCTCAACATACGAATATCAATTGGTATATGTTTACTTCTTTGGGCGGTCTTATCACAACTACTCATAAGCAAACTAAACTTGGCAATAATGTCTTGTACCAAGCGGGACTTGGCAGAAACATTACTCATTTAAAAGATCAAATCCTCATGCTGCTATTTGAATTTGATGGTATTTATGCTCAAAGAGACAAACTATTGGGTATTAAAGATCCGAATTCCGGAGGGAATACTCTTTATTTTGGGCCCGTACTTTATTATGCAAATAAGCGGCTCATATTCCAGGCAGGATTGCAAGTTCCCGTGTATCAAAAACTCTTTGGAATCCAATCCAAAATATCATATCAACTTTCAATAAGCGTCGCATGGCTTTTTAATCATGATGATTACGATAGGAAATAGGAAAAACAAACTTCTGATAATGCATATTATGTAAAAAAAGACAGCTATTTAAAAGGATTAAAACAAAGAATCAAATGAAGGAATGCAATTTTGATTCAGATTATTCTTTTAAAAGGAAAAACAGGAAATAAACTAATATATATCTTAATAAGGAATATGCCTTAATACTATATACTACCAATCGGATATACTACCAATCAACGATAAGATGGAAGCAATAACTTCGAACCAATACACGCAAAAAAAGGCCTATCCTTTCGGATAAGCCGTTTAATATAAATTACTAAATTAAAAACCCAAAAACGGGAAACTTGAGGCCAATTTTTACGTGCCAGACGATTGTAATTCCATCAGCTCTTTAATAATGGTATCAAGGTTTGCGTTTGATGCCGCCAGTACTTGAGTAATGTTACTAATGCGCACTTGATCAATATGATATGTTTGACCTTCTTCTTTAAGAACTTGTAAAAGTTCTGCAAGTTTCGGTTTCAATTCTTCCAATTGTACCGCTTCTACGTTGCATGCAATTTCAAGCGCAGCAATTTTTTCTTCAACTTCTTTATCTTTTTCTGCAATTAGTTTAAGAACTTCTTGGCTATGTTCTTTGCAGCTAACTTTGAATTTCGCAAGTTTTTCTGCATGATCCGCTTTAAGTGCTGCTATATTGTGAGCAATTTCAGTCGCAATAAGCCCAATACTCAATGCTTGAGAAAGCAAATTAGTATTTAAAACTTCTAAGGCTTCGACCGCTTGGGTTGATTTGGTATGTGCAACTGAAATAGATTTCACGAGCTCTGCACTTTCTTTCGTGAGTGTTGCAGTTTTTTGCATATGTTCTTCGAGTGCAGCATTCTGTTTAATCTGACCCTTGTGTAACGCCGTTGCCTTCGATTGCACCGTATCAATGCGCCCGGTTAATGTCGCCAGTCGTGCTTGAATATCCGTGCACGTTGCTAATAATTTATCGATGTGCTTTTTTACATATCCTTGATTTGCTAATTGGAACGTTTCGGTTGCCAAAAGATATACTGCGGTGCCAAGACTTCCATAATAAATGGTAGCTTTAACACCAGCGCCAATATCAGAATGTAAATTAGAACCTGAGAATGGCACATAGTTCATTGCAAGATTTTTAATCGAATCAGCATTATAGGCCGTTGCCAATGGAGCTAAGAATAAATAAGGGCGGACATCTTTGCAAACCCTCTTGAGCTTTTTCCATAATGTACCTTCAAATACATTGCGATTTACTAAGTATAAGGTGCCCAATGCGCCGGCAGCCATCACCGCGGTTCCCGCGTATGTATCTAATGTTTGCAAAGTACTGTCACTTACATATGATGATGCTAAACTCGTGCAGCATTCGGCGGCTAACTGCGCTACCTGCGGATGGCAGAGGGTCGCAGGAGCTAAATTTGGATTGATTATGCACGCAGTTGTTAAAGTACCAGCCGCTGCTATCAGAGGACCTGCATAACTATTTACGGCAGATGCCGTATCACTGCTCAAGTAGCTGGATGCCAATTGAGTAGCGCTCTGTTTTACCGTTTGGATAACTTCCGGATGGCATAATGCCAGAGGTGCAAGTTTTGATGCATTAGTCGCTACTTTTTTCAAATAGCGTGTTTTAACCAGATCAGAATAGTTGATTCCGCATGCATTTTTTAAAATAAAATGTGCGCTTAAACCAGTAGATGTATACCGAATTGCTGCAGGAGCTAAGGCATTCAATAATGGATAATTGGGAGCTACATGCGGCATTACTGCAGCAGCAATGTCAGGAGCGTAGCGGGCAACTGCTAATGATGCACCTGAATATACATAGGGAGAAATTACATTAGCATCCCTATGATGCACTTCTTCGCTTGCGCCTGGAGCCTTTGCAACTACCAAGCTGCGGTCCATAGCATGTATCGCGATGCTACTCAATGAGCATCCAACTAATAATAAAACCGTAATTATATTTTTTATTCTATTCAATGTCATAACCTTCCTTTAAAATTAATCTACTTCTTCCATCTTTGAACTTGATTTTGATGAACTTGTCAGAGCTCTCTCGAACGATACTGCTGGTAATCGACGACTATTAATTCCCTGAGTGCCTGAAAATGATACTTCTACCAATGATGCCCCGGTAAAACAAGGTTGGAATCGAGAGGATGAATGTTTTATTTCTTTAAATCCCGCCCACGCGATACTAAGTGCATTTACTTTTATTTCTTGTTCTTCTGCATGTTTTTGTAATTTTATCAAACCATCGGAAGTTTTCTTTTGTTCCTCATTTCTCTTTTTTGCTTCAGCTAATGCGTGATTTATTTCGGCACTAAAGTTCAATAAATTTTTACGATGAGCTTCTGAAAGTGCCATCAGTGAACCTAATGTTTTATTACGATTTTCATAATGCGTATTAATTGAATCTTTTAAGCTTTTCAGTTCGCCTTCCGCTTCTTCAAGTCGATTGGTAACCGCATTTCTTGTATTGGCAACTGATTCTCTTGCATGTGTTGCTACCGCATACGCAGAGTTCACATCGGCTTCAGTTTTCTCTGCGCGCTCCTTTTGTTTTTCGATTTTATTGGCAAGCGCTTCGGCTTTTGTTTTTCCATCTTCAAGAGCTTTTTTTTGATTTTCCAGAGTGAGTATCTGAGCTTTGGAATTTTCGGCAAACGTTTTCGCGTCATGGGTTTGATCGGTGAGCGTAACCGTTAACGTTTTTTCAACTCCAGCTATCTTCATATCTGCTGCTGCTATTTCACTTTTAAAAATGGCAAAGCGATTTCTAAGCTCACTAAATTCTCTGGTAACGAATTCTCTACTCACCAAGAACGATGAGCTTACCCATGTAGAGGCATAGGTGTAAAAGCGTCCAACAAACGAAGGCGCGATTGACACCCTTGGAAGCAGAGCCATCGCCGGCATGCTTGAAAAGGCAACCATAGTCGCCAATAATAAACTTCTAAAATTCATGGGGGTCCCTTTTTGAGAGTATAACCAAACCATTTCCATATAGATTACTATACTAAGAAATTGTTTTTTTGTATACCCCAAGAGACTCGTAAACCGTATAAAAACAGCCTAATTTAGCGTTATTATTTCAGATAGAAATTTAAATTTTGATTAAAAAAGAGGCGGGTTCAGAGAAAAGAATTCAGGAAGAAACGAGTAAAAGATCCAGAAAATCCGAGATAGCTAGGAAGGGAATTTTTGTATCTTTTCATTCGCCGTGGCTATTCACAGGGCCCTTAATTTCCCTGACCAGGAGAATGGGCTTTTATTTCTTCTTTTTGCGAAGCATCGGAAGGCCGGTACGTTTGTTTTCCATGGTTTCATAACCTTTTGGAATTTCATCTATCGCGTTTTTGCCTTTGTCGCCCGCAAAATAATAAATTCTTTGTTTGCGTTTACCGGCTAAAATAACCTCTTTTGTGTGTAAATAGTAAGTTTTTCCGCTTTTCTTTGATTTAACGCTGTATGCCATTGCTACAACCTTTCTTTTTTAGGGGTTAATCAAACTCTGAAAATCAACCTATTATTTTCGTGATTTAATTGTCAATAATTAGTGCATTCTGAGTAAGCATTAACAAAAATTGCTGCCCTGTTTTTGCAGGGAGAATGGCATGCAAAGTAGGTTGAGAACAGATAGAGTTGTTTTGAGAAGAAATTTAGTGCAAAAAAAACCATCGCACTGACCGAAATCAATGCGATGGAAAAAAGGAGAGTAGTAATGAAGCCTAGTTTAAAGTTAATTTTAAGATTAGGTTAAATTTCAAAAAAGTCAAATTCATGAAACTTTTTTTCTCTAATTAATTCAACATAATCTTTCAATTAATTACTAGTAAGGTACCCCAAGCCTTTATACTTGTCAACATATAAAAAAAATAAAAGTGTTTATCCTAGAGAACTTATTCAATTAGTCAATTTCAATTGAATGGCTCCTTTTTCCAAAAGAGCTCGTTGAAGAAAGCCTTCAGGAGTAGGAATGGTAAAAATGAGCTGAATAGCCAGTTCTGACAATACAGTTAGTAATGTTTGCGCCTTTCCATGATCAAAATCGGTCATAAAATCATCGAGCAGTAAAATCACTGCCCCCTTGCCAATCATCAGAAGCCTAACTTGCGCAATTTTAAGCAACAAAACAATTAATTTTTGCTGGCCACGCGATGCATAGTTTTTAGATTTTGCATCTTTAAACTGAATCATAAAATCATCTAAATGGGCCCCAAATAAAGATCGGCCAAATCGCTGCTCATCGTAATAAAGGTGGGAATGTTTTTCAGTAAATTCCTGATATGAGCCATGCACTGTTTTTTTTGAGGTATAGGTGAGCCCAATAGTAAATTCATCTGAAAAATAGTGCCCAATCAACGCGCTCATTTCCTTTTCAAGACGAGTGAGCATCTCAATGCGCGCGCACGTAATCTGTTGGGTGATGTTCCAGAGTTGCTCGGTCCACAGCTGATATGATTCTGCTGAAGCCCCCCGCTTGAGCAATGCATTGCGATTATCAACAATATCTTTGCATCGCTTGCTCAGCCCAACAAATTCAGGATTTTCAAGCATTATTGCTTGATCAATAAAGAGCCGGCGCTCTTCAGGCCCATCTTTAATTAAGCCCAGATCATCTTCAGTGATCGTCACAATGCGATAATAATCAAGCAATTCTTTATAAGAAGCAATTGATTTATTATTCACCTTAACTAATCGTTTTTTGTTGCTAAACCCAACTTGCAGATCATACCCATCAGCGGCATTGTTGCTCGTTTCCAAACGCGCCCTAATAAAAAAATTATCCTGGCCAAATTGCACCAACTCTTGCGGTGAATGGGTGCGAAATGAGCGCAAGTAACATAAATAATGCAGCGCTTCCAATAGCGATGTTTTGCCCGTTCCATTGACTCCTTCTATCACAATAATATTGGTGCCAAACGGAAGGTCTAATGATTGAAAACAGCGGAAATTTTTTATGTGCACATGAGTGATACGCATTTTTTAGTTTGATGTTGGGGAAACCGGCATCACCAAATAAGTAAGATGACTTTGCTCAGTATCAGTTTCAAAAATTATGGGGCGCGAAGAATTTTTAAGGAAAAATTTAACTTTATCATCAGAAAATGCCTGCAGGCCGCTCAGCAAATATGGCGCATAAAATCGCACATCAAGTTTTGCGCCACTAAATTCATGCAACGGCAACGCTTCTTGCAGTTTACCAACCTCTTTATTTTGCATAGAAACTTGCAAACGTTCCGGTTCAAAACCAAAATTGGTTGCAATAAATTGGCCAGAGAGCAAGCATGATGATCTGCGTAACGTTTTAACCAATTGGCTTCGATCAACGGTTGCACCAATGAATCCTTCTTTATTGAGAATCGGTGCATACTGAGGAAATGGATCAGCTAATAATTTAGTAAAGAAATTAAATGATTCGCCAGAAAAAACCAATTGATTTCCGCAAATACCCAAGAAGATGCTGCCATCCGGCGCGCTTTCTAAAATCTTTTTAACTTCAAAAATCGCACGGCGCGGCAATAACCATTTTTTATTTTCAGGCAATGTATATTTATTGGTACTTACCTGCGCCAAACAATGCCCGTCAGTAGTAGTCATCTTAAATTCAGTATCAGAAATTTCTAAATACAATCCATTAAGCGCTTGATTTGCATTATTTTGAGGAATTAAAAATGCTACTTTATCAAGCATCTCCATTAAAAATGATGCACTCAATTGCATTAAATTTTCTATGCGTTCAGGAAATGGGGGGAATTCTTGCGCATCTTTGATATTGAGCGCCAAATCAACAGAGCCCGCTTGCAAGGTGAGTTGATTGTTATCAAATACAAATGAAATATCGCCGTCTAATTCTTTTACCAAATCAAAAATGCGGCGACCTGAAACTAAAAAAGAACATGGCTGATCAATCGTGCTATTTTTCACTAAATAACTTGATTGCAAGCTAATTTCTAAATCGGTACTTTTGAGTACTAATTCTTTATGGCCAACTGCAAACATAATATAGGTAGTGGCATCAAGCGTTGTACGTTTGGTGCAGATTGGCTGCATAGCTGCCAATAGCGAAAGAAATGGTTTTTGCTCTACAATAAATTTATTTTCCATGAATTGCCTTCTAATGAAATAATTTTTTCAGACTTTTTCATGAAATAGTATAATCAGAGCAACAAAAAGATCCAAATATTGTTTTGCGCATACAGATTTTATTACCATGAGGATAGAATGAAAAAGAGATGAATAGTATATAATCTTTATAATTTTTGATTACGTATGCTGATATCAAAAAAAAATATTTTTCTTATGTTACAGATCCTGAGTATCACATCACTCAATAATGCAGAAATCAGTAAAAGAATTGATTCAAAAAATTTAGAACATTTTGGTCTTCGGTATTTAGATCACCTTGAATATGCAGTACCAGAACATGAATTAACCGATATTCCTGAAAAACAGTTCAAACAACGATTTGATCCCCAAGCATACGTGGAACAAATTAATAATCATTATGAAGCACCCGTGTATATTGCATTTATCGGCGATGATGTGGGGTATGGCATATTTGCAGCACAAGACCTAAAAAAAGGCCAGATGATTGGAGAGTATACCGGCGTTGTAAAACGGGTTGATTTTTCCAAAAAAAAAGAAGACTATGATTACGCGTGGGGATTTCCACCGCCTACCAAATTTGTTATTGACTCAAAGGATGCCGGTAATTTCACCCGATTTATTAACCATAGCAATGAGCCAAACATTGATATGATCTATGTTCTAATTAATAATCGTTGGCATTTAGTGTACGTTGCAAATCAAGATATTAAAAAAGATCAGCAACTGTTTGCCAATTATGGCAAACCCTATTGGCGCGGCAGAGGTATTCGGCCCTACGATTTAAAGTAAAACCCCCACTTTTTGCGATTATTTCTACCCAAGATTAACCTTTCTTAATGCAACTAAGCAATCCCCAGGCTTTGCCCCCCCCTTATTTTAGCCTCTTCAGGCTGAATATCTAGGGTTTTACCCTTGCCAAATTCTCATAATATGGTAAAATTTCAATTAGAATATAAAAAATGAGAATTTGAAGGGATTTGAATGAAATTATCAAAAACGGTCAAAAAAGGCTTAATTTACCCCATTTTAGGGGTATTTCTAGCGGTTCTTGGGCTGCCGAGCCCAATTTATGGCATGCAACGAGCGCCGAGAGTTATCCATATTGCTATGAATAGCTATGTCGCTGAGTATGTTCAAAAAAAAGATCAGTATAAAATCTGGACCGATAAACTCTGCGGATGTGTAACCACAATTATCGATATAGAATATACCAATGGAAATCATGCGCTCTGCATGGGCCACTTTGCCTATGATGCCAAAGATCAAAACAAGCTCATGATAGAAAATTTTCTGAGTGCACAAATTTCTCAGCAGAGAAACACTATTAAAAAAGCATCCTGCACTCTTATTCCGCCCGGAATTTATAGTGATTTACCTGCCAACTCTTCTGCAATATCCCCTATTTTGGATCCAGCATGGAAAGAGATGCTTATTGCCAGTATTAAACGCCATATTCCTGCTGCTGATATAACTATTACCCCCTACTTGTTTAATAAGCTCTTAAGTCAGGTGCATTATGCCTATAATGCCGGTAAAACATCGCTTGAAATAGTTAATTTGTCATCAAAAATGGACGAAGAGAATAAAGATTCATTATTAGAAACTCATCATTATGAGACGCAAAATACACGATGCAAAGCAGCAGTGGTAACACTGATTATGGCCGGAGTAGTTGGATTGGCTTTATATTCTTTTACTTTCTAATTGGGGCGGTTTACCATTACTAATTTTTATAAGGAGGTTATTCATATGAACATCAAACAAATACTACCATTATCACTATTACTGTGCGCAGGCTTTGCCCAGGGCATGGAACCAGCAAAGATAAGCAAACAAGAGGAAGAATTGAGAGAAGCAGCAGAATTGGGCAAATATGATCAGGTTAAACATTATATTGATCTGGGGGTTAAAATACATGCAAAAGATAGCTTCCGGCAAACGGCTTTAAGCATTGCCTGTAAGAACGGACATGTTGATATTGTAAAATTATTGCTTGATAATTGTACGCTGGCACATCCAAAAGATGCAGATGTTTACTCTGCGGCATTATTAAGAACCATTCTGTATTCCCAGCAGAATCTCTTGCACGCAATTCCACTAGAATCTGCTAAAAAAATTATAGCGCTTTTGCTCAACCATAAAACAAAAAATTTCCCATCAAATCTAAAAGATATTCGAGAGGGGACATTTCTTGAGCTGCTTCCATTCGATGTGATTAATTATTTAACTATGCACTATCATGAGCAACCTGCAATTTCTATTTCTCCCGAGATAAAAAACTCGTTAAAGATTAATCATCAAAAAGAATAACGAACATTCACCGTTTATTGATTTATCTATTTGAAATATTTTACTCTAAAATAGCACGTATTTTTATTAATTTTAGAGGGAGAGTTATTCTTATGGATATCAAAAAAATACTATCATTATCACTGTTACTTGGTGCCGGCGTTGCCGTGGGGATGAAACCAGCAGCTTCTGATCTAATTGAAGCCGCTAAAAATGGTGATGAAAAAGAAGTTGCAAAACTTATTACTAATAAAGCCGATGTAAATATAAAAGATGAATCCGGCATGACTCCTCTCATGTGGGCTGCGCGCAATGGATATATAAACGTTGCAAAACTCTTGATCCAGAACAATGCTCATGTGAATGCAAAAAATAATGAGGGCCAAACGGCTCTTATCGTGACCGCAGTACATTTGGGCGATAAAGACATGGTCAGGCTCTTGCTAGAGAACGGTGCGTATGCAAATGAAAAAGATAACAATGGTAAAACCGCTCTGATATTTGCAGCCATCCATGGCAATAAATATATTGTAACGCTTTTGCTGGAGAATGGCGCCCAGATTAGTACCAAAGATAGTGGTAATATGACTGCGCTCTCGTGGGCTGCACAAAAAGGCAATAGTGGCATTGTACAACTGTTGCTGCGTCACAAAATACCCCAACTTTCAGATCAAGAAATGCAGAAATTAAGAAAAGAAGAAACATTTTTGAGCAGACTTCCAGCGGATATTGTTACCTACATGAGAGAAAAATACCCAAAACATTTTGAGATTTCTCAACAAGAAGCTGAAGAAATTGCCAATCTGAAAACGGTAGACCCTAAGATGAAAAAATTCATAAAAAATGAGCTTAAAGCAAGAAAGTAATTTACGATCGCGGGTGCTTTTTATCATAAATCGTTCGCAGATGGCTCGTTTCAACGTGAGTATAGATTTGGACCGTAGATAAGTTCTCATGCCCCAAAAGCATCTGCAATGATCGTAAATCAGCACCCCGTTTTAATAAATGTGTTGCCAAGGAATGGCGCAGCTGATGGGGTGAAATGGATTTAGTGATTCCAGTTTTTTTCCACAGCTGTTTTAAAATTGCCCAAAAGGCTTGGCGCGTGATTGGCCGCACCGTCTTTGCATAAAGCACCGGGAAAAGATAATCGGTCGCTTTCTTTTTTTTATCACTCACATTCGGATGAATGTTCTCAACATATTCTTTTAAAAGAACTACCATTGGCGCCGGCAAAGGAATCATGCGCTGCTTGCCCCCTTTGCCCTCTACTCGCAAGAAACCGGTATCCCATTGTATCGCATTGATTGTCAGATTAATGAGTTCACTAACGCGTAGTCCAGAAACATACAGCAAATACAGCATTACTTTATTGCGTTTGCCGTTGGCAGAAGTATCGCGATCAGCAACCTGCAACAGTGATTCAATTTCTTGTTCAGAAAGATATGATGGCAATGTTTTTTCTATTTTTGGGAATATCAATTGGTTGCCCAAATCAGGCGCGAGTCCTTTTTGGCTGGCGTAGCTAAAAAATGCTTTGAGTGTTGAAATTTTGCGGGCCATGCTGCGCGCGGCAAGCTGTTCTTTTTTTAAATCATGCAAAAAGAGTTTTATCTCCTTTGCAGTCAATTGAGAAATATCAAAATTATTTTTTTTAATAAAATGCTCAAATTGCTGCAAGTCAGTTTTGTAAGCTTGGAAAGTATTTGATGAAACTCGCCTTTCAGTAAGTAGATAGGTAAGAAATCGCTCAATAACCAAGTCAGCGTTCATCCTCTTCCTTCAGTCTCTATTATTTTCTTTTAAACTTACCTTTGGCCATCGGACGCTTTTCAATTTTGGGTTCAAATTCCCACTTTTTTTGTTTTTTCTTTTGCTTATATTCTTGCAAATATATATTTTGATTATTTTCTGGTGCTGCTTGCTCAAGCGCAATATTCATCGCCGCAAGTAACATCGCAACCTCTTGCTGGTTCATCGCCAGGGTTACTGAACTTATCATTGAAAATGTTAAAAATAAAAGATTTATTTTCATCATAAATAGCCTAAAAAAAATTAATACGCTTTTGCAACTAAGACATCGCCCTTACTTGGCTTATCACAATTAAAACAGGTTTCAAAATTATTTTGATTTTCAAGTAAGCAGCGCGTGGTTGCGGTGTATTCTCGCAACTTGTCTTCGCATTCGCGCGTCTGGCACCAGCCGGTTTGATAAATGCCATTATGCTCTTCAAGAATCGGTCCAAACTCTTTTAACTTGCTTGCTTTATGCCATTGCGTTTGTTGTTTTTGTTTTGCTCGTTCAAACAGTTTTGATTGGATTTCTTCCAATATTTTTGGAATTTCATGTGAAATAGTATCAAGAGCAATTGTTTTCTTGCCAAGTCCAAGCCTATCCGTTGCAATTAACTGATTATTTGTAAGATCACGAGGACCAATTTCAATGCGCAACGGAACGCCTTTCATTTCCCAGTGATAAAACTTTGCACCTGGTGTTTTTTGATCATCAGCATCAATGTGCACGCGCACATCCTTAAGCGCATCTTTTATTTTTTTGCATGCAGCAAGCACTGATTCTTCTTCACCCTTTTTGAGAATTGGCACTATCACCACTTGAATCGGTGCAATTTTAGGCGGTAAAATTAAACCTTTTTGATCACCATGCACCATCACCACGGCACCTACTAAACGAGTGGTTGCTCCCCAGCTGGTCAGATAAGGATAGGCCAAATTGCCCGTGCGATCTTGGAATGTCATGTTAAATGATTTTGCAAAACTTTGAGAAAGCAGATGCGAAGTTCCCATTTGGAGGGCTTTGCCATCCTGCATTATTCCTTCAAACGTATAGGTTTTATCTGCTCCCGGGAATTTTTCTTTTTCAGATTTTACGCCACGAATAACCGGAATCGCCAACCAATTTTCCGCTAAATCTATATATTCAGCAAGCATCAAAAGCGCCTCTTTGTGCGCCTCTTCTTGGGTTTCATGGGCGGTATGGCCTTCTTGCCAGAAAAACTCCGTTGTACGCAAGAATGGCCGGGGACGCATTTCCCAGCGAACCACATTTGCCCACTGATTAATTAAAATTGGCAAATCGCGCCACGATTTGAGCCATTGCGCATACATATAATGAATAATAGTTTCTGATGTGGGGCGAATCACTAATGGTTCTTCTAATTTTTTGCCGCCTGCATGAGTAACCACGGCAAGCTCAGGCGCAAAACCTTCAACATGCTCTGCTTCGCGTTTTAAGAACGATTCTGGAATTAATAACGGAAATGCAGCATTTTGATGGCCAGTTTCTTTAATGCGTTGATTAAGACGATCTCTAATATTTTCCCATAATGCCCAGCCGTATGGCCGTACCACCATGCAACCGCGAACCGGCGCATGATCGGCAAGCTCTGCCTGATGCACTATTTCTTGATACCATTCAGCAAACTGTTTTGAAATATCGGGAAGCTTTTCGCTCATTGCAATAATAACCTTATATTAAAAGAAAACTTGGTAATTATCGTACTCGAAGCACAAATAAATGTATATATCTTGCGCTATTTGCGTGCGCCATACTTCTCAAGAAGATCCACAACTTCTTGATTGCCCATTGCTTTAGCAATTGATAACGGTTTTTTATGGCCACCATCACAAATATTGGGATTCGCATCTTTTTCTAACAGATACTCAACAATCGCAAGCGCTTCTTTTGGTGATGTAGCAGCATTACGAATAGATTTTATAAGGGCAGTTTCATTTTCTGGGTTTGATATATAATTTATGTCTGCGTTGCCCTTTTCTATAAAATATTGGACCAACTCGAGGTTATTTTCGAATACACTTTTATGAAAATAATAATTGTTGTAACCAATCTTCGATGCACAATAATTAAATAGTGATTTTACCAGCTCGTTTTCTGATTTATCTATAGCTTTACTTGCAATATTACGTATTGCATCCGTATGAAAATGTCTCAGAAGAAGCTGAACGCCCAGCTTTTTAGAAAGAGCAATAGTTTTCACAGTCAGCTCTTCAAACTCTACCGCTTTTTCCGAAAGAAACTCTCTCTCGTTGGTTTTTTTATCTCTACGATATGTTGTAGTAGGCCAATATAGATTGAGTTCTAAATCCCCAGCCTCTTTTAGTCTCTGTGTATCCTGAAAAGGAAACAGGATGTCTTTGTAACTATAACAAATGATTGAATTCGTAATGGGATGCAATTGCTCTATTTCTTTCCATGCATCAGGCGAAACAGAGTGAAGCTTTCTAAGTGCGTTTGGATATTCTTCTAATGAGTCAACGCCACCGGCTAGATATGGTATAACCATCGATTGTATGTCAGCAGGGACCAAATAAAAATATGTCGGTGCTTCACCTTGCATGGCGCTTAGCAAAGAAAAAAACATGCTCAAGAATGATATTAAACCAAGTGTACAATTCATTTTATATTTTTATCCTCTGTTATCATTGTACGTATTTCATCGTGCTGCTTAATGAAATTAACAATATCAGGACCACCCTTCATTCGCGCTAAAAATAGGGCATAGCTTTCGCCGGGGATGTGTTTTTCATAATATTTTTCGTATTTCAATGTATAGTCACCTGGAAGAAAGGTAGTCGATGCTCCTTTGCATAGTAATTTTTTTACGGCACCGAATTGTTTGCCTGTTATAGCACAACGAAGCGGTGTTTCTTTATGCGCGGTAGAATCGCATTGATCCACAGGCATTCCTTTTTCAAGCAAGAGATCTATTAATGCTTCATTGCCATCCACAGCTGCATAATGTAATGCTGTGCAAGAATACATGGATAGTTGATTTGGGTCGCATCCTTCATCAATAAACGCTTCAATCAATGGTATACTTCTTGCATCTACGGCTCTTGAAGAAGCGAGTATTGTAAAGTAATCGTTTTGCGAGCTCGTTAAATGCACAAAACTATGCACAAGTGCGGGACTTTTTTCTTGTTCTACCGCCTCTACAACGAGCCTTTTTCTTTGCAAGCTTTCTTCATCACTCTTGCTATTGACAGCAAGAAGGAAATAAACTTGTTTTTTAATATCTTTGCCCAGAAATTCTAAATAATACCGATTGTTATCAGTCTCTGGTGCCATACATGTGCTCAAGAGTGGTGAAAACAAAATTAGAAGTGCGCATATCTTAATTTGCATATTTTCCTTATACGTTCGATATTTTTTTTTACAAAGTATAAAGAAAGTTGTGACTAATGTTAACTAAGACTTATTCCAAAAGATCAGATTCTTGTCTTTTGAATTGATCAGCAATATCTTTGGCACTCTGGCCATAGGGCTTTAGTGGATCGGCAGTATCATAACTGGCTGGATACGGATACCCCCTCATTTCACGCAGATGCTGTTCATTAGTTAGATTTTCCGGTGCAAACTTATAGGACGGTTCTGAAACGTATATAGCTGGATAGGTATATTCTCCAAGAGGAGCACAGTAAAGCAAACTGTTACAACCTATCAATGATAGTATTAATAACCTTTTCATACCATGCTCCCTTGAAAATTCTCAATCTAAATTGCAATTATGCCGCTTAAGGAATAACTGAATTTACTGCTTGTGCAGCACCTTCTGCAACGCCTTCAGCCGCAGTTTCAGCACCACTGACTACCCCACTTACTGGTCGGTATTCGCGATAATTGGTTGGATAGGTTCTAATCACAACCGGTTGATATTCAACAACTTCTTCAGCTACCATCGGTTCAGTGGATTCTAGCGGTGAAACTCCAACTGGTCTTGTTTCAAAAACCACATCAGAGCCCATTCTTTCCCAAGCAAATGAGATGCTTGCTATGCTTACTAATGATATAATTACTAATAGTTTTTTCATGATTATTCTCCTTTATTTCTTGGGTTACCTATATACTCCTGCAAGATAGTAAAGGAGTACTCAAATCCTGAGCACTCCTTGCGATTCTTCGCCTTATCTTGCGCCTCGAACCACTGCGCCTCGAGCTACAGGGCGACCTGTAGAATACGAGTTGGGATACGTTTGAGTTTGGCCATCATACGATTGCCCTTGAACATATTCTGAGGTAACAGCTGCTCTTGCTACCGGTCTACCAACGCCAACGCCGGGTCTACCTACCCCACCTACGCCTACGCCAGGTCTACCGACGCCAACACGTGCATCTGCAAGGCTTGCTATACTGATTAATGCTATAATAGCTAATAACTTTTTCATATTATTCTCCTTATTAAATGAATTAAACATATACTACTCCTAATGCTAATTGTAACAAATTGAATATTTGAAAATCAATATATTTGTATATAGAATTTTTTCAGGTGTATTTCTTCTGGAAAACTCGGTATTCAAGAGCTTTTTGTTACCATTATGGTCGATTATTTACAAGAAAGGATCATAGGTATTTTTTCCAGCGAAAATCAGCTGAAGAAAGAAAGGAAAAGATACAATAAATAAAAACATTAAAAAAGACTAATCGAAATTTGCTAAGCTGTTTCTAATCAAACGCATTTACCGGGGGGATATCACAATGCGTGAAAGAATAAACATTACGCTCATTGCTCTTACAATTATAAGCATTTCCAATCGGAATCATGCTCAGGATATGTATTATCTCTTTTCGCATGGGCTTGCTGATTCACATAAACAAGCCTTTAGATACACAGAATCAACTAACAGACAAAGGCCGTACATTATTAAAAAACCGTTGATTACCTTCGATTATCCGGATGTGAGCTCAAGTATTTTTAGGTTAAATAGATTAAAAACAAGTTTGGCTCAAGATAATGAAATTGCCTGCCTTGCGCAGCACTTTTTTAGTAAAATAAACCAAGAACAGGCGATCCTGGTCGGGGTTTCACGCGGGGCATCAGCGTTAATCAATTTTATGGGATTATTTAATCCGGAGAATGTGTGTGCTTTGATACTTGAATCACCCTTTGATGCAGTAGAGAGTATTGTCACGCGCCTTGCTCATGAAACTAAATTTGGCTGCATGCCGGGCATAAAGAAATATGGCTTGAATCTTATGAGCTTTCTTTTTTGCCAATATAAACCCGAGGGGATTAGACCTATCGATCAAATCGATTCAATAAAAAAAGATTTACCCATTTTAATTGTCTGTTCTCTTGAAGATAAACTGGTACCAGCATGGTCTTCTATGAATCTGTATTTGGCTTTACGAGAATCTGGCCATCATAATACCTACCTGCTCATTGTACCTGAAGGCAAACATGCAAAGCTCATCCACCATAACCGGTTTGGGTGTTTATATCAGCAAGTAGCGCACGCATTCTATTGCAAACATGGCCTACCGCATGATGCCTATGTAGCCCAATTGGGTATGCCACTACTTACTAAACTTTGCCAACCCGATGCCCAATCGTTATATCAACTCTATCCCAAATATGCCTTGCCGAAAAATGCAAACTATAAACCTGCCACAATTATAAGTACCAATGAACATATTCAAAAAATTAAAAAATATTATGAAAGCCGCCTTAAAAATCAAACAAAAAGAGCCTAATAAACATATTTTTTTTGCAAATTGTATAGATTGATTGTAAAAAAAATCAATTTTGCAAAAAATCGCCAATACCGCGAAAAAAGCGCTAAAATAAGGCAAAAATTTATGATTTTTGAATTTGCAAATGGTGATACATTGTTCAAAAAAATCGCTTTTGAAAAAAATTTGATTCACAAACTGTTGCTTTTGCAAATAATAATTAGGTAAAGTGAAATTAGTGTAATAGATGGTTGTTACCCGAAAAAGAGGAGAATCACAATGGCAACCAAAAGAAGAACAGCTAAAAAAGCTGTAAAAAGAACAGCGGCAAAGAGAGCTGTAAAAAAAGCCGCTGCAAGAAAAGCCGTAAAAAGAGCCGGTGTACGTAAAGCTGTTAAAAGAAAAGCAGCTAAGCGCGCCAAAAAAGCTGCCAAGAAAAGTGCCAGCTTTAGCTTTTGGGCTTAATCTCACTGAAAATAATGAGGTCCTGGTAAATAACTTTGGGCCTCATTCTTTTTGTGCATTTTTTCGCATTTCATCTTCATAAAACAGATAGAGCCCTACAACGGTAAGGCCTAATGATATAAAAAATGGTATTGTGAGCGGTTCAGCAAGGAAAATCCAGCCAAAAATGCTCGCAAAAAATGGGGTTATAAAACCCGCAAATGAGAGTAAGGTCGCCGAATAGTGGCGCAATAGATTGCCATAGAGGTTATATCCAATAATATTTGCAATAATAATAAGAGCCAGCAAGCAACTGAGGCCCATAATAATCGTGGTCAATTGTACGCCTAAAATCGGCATTAAAAAGCTTCCAAATGCATCATAGACGGTATCCGGCCACAAAAATGGGTTAAATCCCTCAAAAATAAACGCGGTAATCAATGCCGCGATCCCACCTCCTGCCATTCCTATTCCATTGACCATCATAGGATTATAGCCTTTTTTGACTACCAAATCTTTCATAATGATCCATCCATAGGCGGCACTTGCGACTGCAAAAAGCAAGGCAAGCTCAGGCAGTGAGAGAAACCCCCAGCTCATAAATTGATCCTCTTGCGCAGAATGAGCAATTAAAATCGGGAGCATGGCCGCAAATCCAATTATTAGCCCGAACCACCGTTGCAAAGAAAGTTTATGGTTGAAAAGCAGATACATGAGCAATGCCGTAATAAATGGGGATAAATTATATAATAAGCAGGTTTTAGCAGAGGTTAGATACTGCAATGCCCAGAATTCAAATACGTAGGCACAATAGATATGAAAAACTATGATTTGGGCAAATTGCCACCGAGCTGATGAGATCGATCGCCAATGTTCACGTTTAAACCAAAAAAGATATCCGAGTAATGCTGATCCGGCTAAGATCATACGCAATCCAATAAAATAAATTGGGTGCATATAAAAAACGGCCGTTTTTGCCAGGGTAAAGGTGCTTGCCATCAAAAAATAGAGTAATAATATGAGCCACATAATCTGCCTACTCTTCGATTACTTGCAACTGTTCATCCACAATTCTAATGCGCTCAATCTTCAAAGCCTGGCCAGTAGATGAATCAATTTCAATCCAAACTCCATTCAAGATGATTGGGCCGGAAGTTTCAACCGTAAATCGAACTGGCATTTGAGTAATAAAATGCTGAATAATGGAATCTAATTTCATTCCCAAGCTTGAGTCTAATGCCCCGCACATGCCAAGATCGGTGATAAAAGCTGTCCCATGCGGCAACACCCGCTCATCAGAAGTTTGTACATGCGTATGCGTGCCCACCAGAGCGCTTACGCGCCCATCAAGGTAATACGCCAATGCAGCTTTTTCTGCAGTAGTCTCAGCATGAAAATCGACCAAGATAGTCTTAGTTTTATCGCGCAAATAAGTAAGAATAGAATCAACCGTTTTAAATGGGCAATCAAGATGTTCTTTCATGAACACTCTGCCCTGCACATTAATCACCGCAACCGATTGACCTTTCACATCAATAATTTTTACCCCAACACCTGGGCACATCGATGGGAAATTTGCCGGACGCAGCAGATCATCATGCATTTGCAAATAGGGAACAATATCTTTTTTATCCCAGATATGATTACCAGAAGTAACCAGATCAACTTTAAGATGTTTAAATGATTCCATGATGCGCGGGGTGATACCACGGCCATCTGCAGCATTTTCACCATTCACAATGGTTGCATCAATCTGATACTGTTCGCGAATGCGATTAATATGTTTTTGCACAATGGTGCGCCCTGGCGCACCTACCACATCACCGATAAATAAAATTCGTAAAATCATGATTACCTTGCATATTCAATCGCGCGTTTCTCGCGAATCACATTTACCTTAATTTGGCCCGGAAAGTTCATTTCTTGTTCAATTTTACGCGCAATGTTTCGTGCCAAAATAGTTGCTTTTTCATCATCCATGATCTCTTCTTCAACGATTATGCGCACTTCGCGGCCTGCTTGCAATGCATATGCTTTTTTGATTCCATCAAATGATCCGGCAATCTCTTCAAGCTTTTCAAGACGTTTAATATAAGCGGCAAGTGTTTCTCTGCGTGCTCCCGGGCGTGATGCAGAAATCGTATCGGCAATAACCACAATAATTGCATAGACTGAAGCAAATGGAACTTCTTCATGATGGGCAGCAATTGCATTAACTACGATCGGATCTTCGCCACATCGTTTTGCCATATCACCACCAATTTTAGCATGGGGGCCTTCAACTTCAGCAGTCACCGCTTTACCAATATCATGCAAAAGACCAGCGCGGAGTGCCAAAGCACCATCAAGGCCAAGCTCTTCAGCAATCATACGTGCAAATAATCCAACTTCTTTACTATGATCAAGCACATTTTGAGAATAGGAAGTTCTAAAGTACAGTTTACCCAGAGCAGTGATAATCTCAGGATGAATTCCCTGTAAATTAAATTCAAGAACCACATCGCGACCATATTCCTGGATCATATCTTCCAATTCCCGCTCGCATTGCGCAACTGTTTCTTCAATTCGCGTTGGATTGATACGTCCATCAACAATAAGTTTTTCTAATGTTCTACGCGCAATCTCACGGCGGATTGGATTGAATCCTGAAATGGTAATAATTTCGGGTGTTTCACCGATCACAAATTCCATGCCGGTTGCCATTTCAAGTGATTTAATATTGCGACCCTCTTTTCCAATAATGCGGCCCTTCATCTCATCATTAGGCAAATGAACAACGCTTGATGAATGGGGGGCAACTTGATCTGCGGTATAACGCTGCATTGCGGTTGCAACAATTTGCACCGATTTTTCTTTTGCCATTTGACGCGCATCTTCTTCAACTTTTTGCATCCATTTTTGTGTTGAAAGACGAACTTCATCTTCAAGGGTATTAGTGAGCGCTTGCTTAGCTTCTTCTTTAGTCATCGAAGCGATTCGCTCAAGTTTAGTAATCAGTTCCGAATAGACCGCTTTAAGCTTTGCTTCATTCGCGCGTAACATATCTTCAGTGCGAGAAAGATTTCGCTCTTTTTGTTGCAATTCTCTTTTGAGATCATCATTATCGTGTTCTTTTTTTTCTATTGCTTCATAACGTGCATTGAGTTTAGTTTGCATACGCTCTATTTCAGCACGATCACGCTTTATTTCTAAATCAAAATCACTGCGCTTTTTATAAATTTCATCTTTGACTTTGAGTAACGCTTCACGTTTTTCATTTTCAATTTCACGTTTAACATTGCGCAATTTTTCATGCGATTCTTCAAGCAACGCATGGGCACGCCCGCTTTTTTTACGCGCATAATAAAGAAGTATGGAACTGATAATAATACCAAATATTCCGATACCATTAAGTAATAAAGTAATTACGGATACCATTGTTTATATTCCTAAACCATCATCTATTGTATAGCAAATTGCTATAGCATTTTATTGTGCTCGCACCCTTTGACAAGCTCAGGGCGAGCGGTGAAAATTTAGTATTTTTATCCGTTCGTGGTGAGCTTGTCGAACCATTCGATCGGTTTCTAATTATTCAAAATAAATTAACCATCCAACAAAGTGGATGGTTAAAAACAAAAAAACGTTAAAAAGTTATCTAAAGCAATGCAAAGCTGCCGCCCAGCGGTTCTTTTAGCTACGCAAAAGCGCTATGCATTCATGCTCAATTCGGTCAACAAGTTCTTTATGGCGTACTGAAGTATGTTCAATCTGGGATTCCAATGCGATAATTTTACTTGCCAATTGAAGAGCAGCTAACACTGCAATGCGTTTTTCATCAATATGAGGAACCTTGGTTGAAATTTCTTTCATCAAAGTATCAACCAGAGAGGCCGCATGTGCCAACTGTGATTGCGATTCATCGCTTACGACCGAATAGTGATCACCGAAAATTAATAACTTACAACTATTTTTCATATTAATTTTGATTCTCTACTAATGAATCGATGCTTTTTATTAAATCATCAACAACAAGTCGGGTTAACTTTTTTTCTTCGTTGAGTTCATCAATACGCTGCGTGTCCTCTTTGAGTGCATTTTGCAACATAAGCAACTCAGCTGAAAGTTGTGCATTTTCTTCAGCCAATTTAGCATTTTCTGTTTTTAACTCTTTTACCAACTCTGCCAGGCATATAAGCTTTTCTTCTAACAGCTTCAACATATTCATTACTCCCCCTTCATATTTTAAAAAGAGTTCTTTGGGTTGCACCTGCCAGCGCTGCCATGTTTATTGCTGGCCCAGCGGGTACTCCTATGAACTTATGCTAGCGTTATTCTAAATAAGCGTTTTATGCAAAGTCAAGAATTCGATTTTATTTCTTCGCAAGAGCGACTAATTGCGCGAATGCTTGCGGCTCACAAATAGCAAGTTGGCTCAACATTTTTCTGTTCAAATCAATTTGAGCTTTTTTCAAGCCAGAGATAAATCTGCTATATGAAATGCCTTGCGCATTGGTTGCCGCCTTAATACGAGCAATAAATAGCCCGCGCATATCACGTTTTTTAAGCTTGCGACCTTTAAATGCAAATGCCATCGCACGATTTAAAGTTTCTGTTGCACGCATAAATACGTTTTTGCGCTGCCCCCAGAATCCCTTAGTCTTCTTAAGCAGTTTTTTATGACGTCTTTTTGTTACCGTACCACGTTTTACCCGTGTCATAGTGAAGCTCCAGTTAAATCTGATTCTATTTTAGTTTTTACTGCAATTAATCGTTTGGCAACATTCGTGAAATTCTGCCAACATCGACTGCATTTACATACGCCGCTTTGCGCAATTGATCTTTACGCTTTGCAGACTTTTTGGTGAGCAAGTGACGGCGAAATGCCTTCGCTCTTTTGATCAAGCCCTTGCGAATTTTTTTGAATCTCTTCTTAGCAGAAGAGCGCGTTTTCATTTTTGGCATAATTGTCCTGTTATCCGTTTTTACTTAACATTTTTTAAAAAATATACACGTGACCACAATGAACCCATTCTTGAATCAGGTTCTTGGCCTAAATTTTTTAGCAGATCGTTTTCTTCAAAAAGATGCTGTATCTTATCAAATAATTCTGTGCCACGTTCCATGCGAGTCGCATTCTCACGTCCCTTAAAAAAGAGCGTAATTTTAACTCGTTTTCCTTCATTAAGAAAGTCAATTACTTGGCGCATTTTTGTTTGAAAATCATGCTCACCAATCTTTGGCCCCATCTTAACTTCTTTTATTTGAATCACTTTCTGATGCTTCTTGGCCTCATGTTGCTTCTTTTTCTTCTCATAAAGTGATTTGCCAAAATCCATGACTTTAGCAACCGGGACGCCTTCGCGACCCTCATCTGCAATAATTACCAAATCAAGAGCGGCCTCTTGCGCTAATTTTAAAGCTTCTCCACGGGTTACAATTCCAATATTGCGACCATCTTCCGCAATAAGTTGCAATCGTGGGGCTCTAATCTTCTCATTAATGAGAGGCCCTACTTCTTTTTTTTGATCTTTTATATTTGCATTACCCTTATTCGATATATCCATACACACTCAATGTTATTCGGTTCTAGCAGGCGCATTAGGAACTACTTTTGATGCGTTCATCGCAATAACAACTTGTTCCAACACCTGATCAAACGCGTTTTTGTTTGTCTTCAAGAATTGTAACGCCTGATCTCTTCCTTGCGCAATTTTAGCATCATTAAAGGAAAACCATGATCCTGATTGGACAATCACATTATTATGTATTGCCGCATCCAGTAATTCAAGCTCCTTGCTAATACCTTCGCTGAAGAGCAAATCCAATTCAACATGCTTGAATGGAGGCGCTACTTTGTTTTTTACAATTTTAACGGAAATACGGTTTCCGATATGCCGATCGTCTCTCTTTAAGCTCGCAATCCTACGCACATCAAGTCGCAAAGATGCATAAAACTTAAGTGCATTACCACCAGTTGTTGTTTCCTTAGGAGCAAACGGCATCGCACCGATATTCTGACGAATTTGGTTAATAAATATTAAAACCGTTTTTGATTTATGTACCACTGGGGTTAGCTTACGCAGCGCCTGAGACATCAAACGGGCTTGTAATCCCATATGAGAATCACCCATTTCTCCCTCAAGCTCAGCCTTAGGCACCAAAGCAGCAACCGAGTCGATCACAATAATATCAACTGCGCCAGATCTGATAAGCATTTCTGCAATATCCAATGCTTGCTCGCCATAATCCGGCTGGGAAATAATCAAATCATCAATATTGATTCCCAGATTAGAAGCATAGGCGGGATCCATGGCATGCTCTGCATCAATAAAAGCGCAAATGCCTCCACGGCGCTGTGCTTGCGCAATCGCATGCATAGCCAAAGTGGTTTTACCCGACGCTTCCGGTCCAAAGATTTCAACCACACGGCCAACGGGCAACCCACCAATGCCAATAGCTTGGTCAATGAGTAGCGAGCCGGTTGAGATCGCTTCAACCCGAGAGTTGGTAGCCTGTCCCAAGAGCATAACGGCTCCATTGCCGTACTGCTTATCAATCTGAGAAAAAGTTACTTCAAGCGCCTTTTTTTTAAGAACTTTATCACTAGAATCAACTGGCTTTGATTTAGCAGTTGGTTCCTTTTCCTTAGTTGCGGTAGTTTTCATATTGAATTTTCTTTACGATTGTATACGGATTTGAGATTCATTTTTGTTAATTTTAGCATTTCTATATAAAGAAGCAACAAATCCTGCCATGAGCAAGGAGTTCGTTTGTTGTTCAAGTTCGCTCTGGATGGTCTTAGATTTTGCTTGAAAAAGCGCTTCATCAAATGGTGCGCGCTCATCAAGGCGAATCACGTAACCATTCCCATTACCCTCATGGGCAACCACCCCGCCGATATTTTCAATTTGAAACAATTTTCCAAGATTGATGCCCTTTTTGGTGAGTGCCTGCTTTTCTTGCTCATCGTCTTTCGCGTCAAAAGAATGCGTAAGCCATCCGGTCTTTTCAACCTTAGTGCCCTGTTTTATTGCTTCTTGGAAAGCGCCCGGTTTCTTGAAAGATTCTAAACGATCAGCTAATGCGGTACTTGCTTGATCTTTATAATAATCTTCTGCAACGCGCGCTTTAATTTCTTCAAGAGCCGGAGCATATGAAGGTTTTACTGCGGTAACTGTAACCACCACGCCCTGATTAGGATCTTGGTAGAATGAGGTCCCCTTTTCATTAATGCGGAAGATGGTTTTTGAAAGAATTGAATCATTGGCCGTTACCTCTTGAGAGATAGATTCTTTGCCATTCTTTTGCTTGGTAAATGTGGCAAGAGCCTCAGTTGGGTTAGATTGCGCCAAAACAGCGCGAACATCAGAGCCAAATTGTTCTGCAAATTTTTTCTTACGCAGCGCGTCTTTGATCTCTTTGCTTACTTGGGTAAGCGGTTTAAAGGTTTGCGCTTTTTTGCTGATTCGTTGAATAATCTCAAAACCTTCGCCGGTTCTTACCACTTCTGAAATATCACCATCTTCTTTGAGCAAGAATGAAGTTTTCTCAAAAGTTCTATCATGGGTGCCTTTTCCAAAAAAAGGCATCGTGCCACCTTGAGCGGCAGTTTTTGTATCTTCGGATAATTCTTTCGCTTTTGCTGCAAATGTTGCCGGAGCATTCAAAAGTTCATTTCGAAGATTTTTTGCTTTTTGTTCAATTTCTTGTTCTTTTGCAGGATCAGCGACTTTAAGAAGAATATGCCGGACTTGTACTTGCGCCGGTTGCTCTACATACTGCGCCTTATTATTGTTGTAATATTTTTCAACATCGTCATCTGAAATTGAAATACCGTAGGAAGCCGGGTCAAAAGTAACAATTTTTGCCGATCGCTTCTCAGGAACAAAATAGCGGCGCTCTTGGGTATTCTTTAAGTCATAATAAGACTTTAGCTTTTCATCGCTTGCCGCCTCTTTTTTTGCTTGGGCAAGCATCTCTTGGGCAGGAATCGTTATGATAGAAAATTTATGGCCAAGAAAATTTTGAGCAAATTGCTCTTTGAGCTCAAATTGAGGGGTGTACCCACCGTGTTCTATAATATTTTTCAAGTTATGCCGAACAAACCCTTGTGCCAACGCATGTTCAAATTCGCTCGTGCTCACGCCAATGCGCTGCAAATAGGTATGCAATGTGATCGGATTCACGCCACCAAGTGATTGATCCCATGTAAAAAAAGGAACCAAGTCAGAGA
This sequence comes from uncultured bacterium, assembly GCA_963788045.1. Taxonomy (GTDB): domain Bacteria; phylum Babelota; class Babeliae; order Babelales; family Vermiphilaceae; genus BTUB01. Next base: position 316,687 of record CAWBEW010000001.1, on the reverse strand, counting down.
CCTCTTCAGTAATAAATACCGGATTATTAAGTTGCGATTGAGCCATCTGAGGATTTACTGAAAAGGGCAATTGCGTGGCAACTTGATTTAAAAGCGCTTTACGAATAAGAGCATTCATAGCCAGCTCTTGAGAATCGAGCTTCATTCCCATCATTTGAAAATACATATCTGCGTACTGGCCATACTGGGATCGAATAATGCGAATGCGCTCTTCTTGATCGGCAACCGATCTCATAAATTCCGGAGCGGCAATCGTTTGTTTATTTATCTGTATAACCCAACTTCCGGATGGTTTTCCAAAAAAAGTGCTCCGGAGAATCTCGAATAAAGAGAACAAACCGCCGCCAATTGCCATGGATAAGAAGACGATCCATAGCATAATTTTATAAGCTCTGGTTTTAAAACTTTTACGAATTGTTGTGATCATGAGTGCTTACCTTTCGAAATATGTGCTTTCTTTGATATTAAATAATATCGATACTCTGTTCTTTGACTTGTCCAATTTTTGCCAATTGCGGCTTAATCTTTTCTAATTCTTCTTTTGAAGAATATGGTTTAGTTACTACTTGATACCATTTTTTTGAAATTTTCTTATTTGTGCTGATGTGCTCAACAAGTTCTACCGGATACCCTTTTTTTGTTAAGCGTGAGACCATCTTTTTTGCATCATCAAGTAATGATGCAGGAAATCCTGAAAGTATTGCCCGGTATTGTTTTGATGCAAGCACCGGCTCTGATGCAACTTCTTGCATGGCATCATCTTTTGCTTCAACTGATTCATTGGGTTCAAGGGGCGATTCAGTTTCAGAAGTTTCTGCTTCTTCGCTGCTTTCTGGCTCCTCTTCTTCTTTAGGATCATACAATACGCACATCGATGAATAGATCTGATCGGCCAGCGAATCCTGATCCGCTCGATATACAAAATCTTGAGCGGCACGCTTTTGCCCTAAAAAATACCCGCTAATAAAAATAAAAAAACTAAAAGCAAGTAAGCTTGCGATTGCTAAGCTCAGTTGGCGCATTGTGAGCGTGAAATTAAAATCATTATGTGAATTTTTTTCAAACATAATCAGCTCATCCGTTTTTAAAATTTAATACATTGATCTGATGCAATAGTTGATTAATATATAATTCAAGCTTGGTGGAAGTCAAGTTAATCTGCATGCAGGAACTACGCGTGTCTGAGCTCTCGAGCAGCGCTTTTTCAAGATGCTCAAAAAGTTGATTGCCAAATGTTATTTGCCGCTTTGCATAATTACGCGTTTTTTTGGTAATGTGCTCAAGCAGCTCAACATAATCAGATTTTGTCTTGTTTCCTTCAAGATACTTAAGTATATCATCATATCCAATTAATTTCTTTTTTTTTAGGAACAATTCCCAGTCAGTTCCCTGCAAACGGGCTACTTCATCTATCCATCCGGCTTTTATCATAATATCTGCTCGTTGATTTATGCGATTATACAGATCTTGGCGGTCTCGGTTGACATACACAAAACAAAAAGATCCGGGTGGCTGATAGCGGGGAATCTGCTCAGAAGGCTTTTTGCCAGTCGCATAAAAAATATCCAATGCCCGATTGATCCGATATACATCATTACGATGAATTCTTAATGCTCGTTCCGGGTCCACCGAATAGAGAAGGTTCCAGCGCTCCGCTTCGGGCCCGTAATAGTTTTTTTGAGATTGATCAATGGTTGCGCTAATCGGTGGAAAAAATAATGATTGAAGATAAAATCCCGATCCACCCACAATAATCGGAATATTGTTGCGATTCCAGATTTCTTCTAATTTTTGCATAACCATATCCCGATACTCGGCTACGGTGATCATGCGCGGTTCATTGATAATATCAAAAAGATGCTGGGCTATGGGGGAATTACGCCAGTCTGGTTTAGCCGTACCTATTGAAAGCGGAGTATAGAATTGACCCAAATCCGCATTAACAATTTCTGCAGGGATCGTGCCTGCCAAGGACTCTGCAAGATCGGTCTTACCTACTCCCGTGGGGCCAAATATAATAATCATCGATTTGCGCACGTGATGCCTTATAATTTAAATGCTTACCCTCAATAATCAGTAAAGGGTTTGACGATACATCAAACCCTTTTTCTATAATCATATGCGAACTACAGTGAGGTTGCAACCGCACCACCGCGAGCAGTATTTTTAGCGAACAAAGAACGCAGATGCTCTACCGCTTTTTCTTCATCCATATTTTTAACAAGGGATATCTCTTGAGCCAACAAAGTCTCTGTTTGAACAAGCAATGCTTTCTCACCAAAAGAGAGCTCTTTATACACTGACATGTTTTTAAGATCTCGATAGATTTTACAAATCTCTTGCAGATCACCGGTACGAAGTTTGCACTGATAATCTTTGTTGCGTTTGTTCCAATTGGTTACCGCATCGTATGATATTTTTTGTGACGGCTGTACAAGCGTCTTAAAAATATCAGTTATATTCTCGGTTGAACTTAATCGACGGATGCCAACAGATGAGAGGTTATGCGTCGGCACTAAAATAGTCATGTCTTTGTTGAGAAACTTTAATTCAAAAAAACACGCCCGATTGCCTGCCACTTGCTTTTCAACAATGCGATTTATTTGAGCTACCCCATGGCCAGGGTACACAACTTTTTCATTAACACAAAAAGTTGCAGCTTTAATTCTCGACATGGAAAAAACCCTTTCATTTTTAAAGGGAACGTCCATAGTAGAATAAGCTTTTACTCAGTGCACCAAGTATACCATGGCAAATAGATTTTTAGAAAGTCTATTCAAAAATTACTTGCAAAACCTCGACTAGAAGCACTTTTGAGAAACGCAAACAATAGAGCGTCAAAAATTCAAATTTCAAAACCCTTTCTACACTTTTTATTAATCACTTGTTTTTTGTTGTATCGGTCAAATTTAATTATAATTTATGAGAATCGATGTCTTTTTATTTTTTTTGAGCAATCTCGCCAATTTTATTTGTATAAACATTTCATTGAGAATACTTTTTGCTCGTCTCAGTTTTTCGCCGAGTTTGAATAGTTTGTTGCAACAAATTTACCAACTCAGTGTCACGGGCAGCTGCCGCATAATCGATAACACTTTTACCATGTATGTTCTGGTGGGCAACAGGTGAACCTGCATCAATAAGCAATTGAGCAATGCGTCTGCGCACAGTTTTATCTCTGATCTTCATCGCGCCAAACAAAGGGGTCTCCCCTCTATTATTTGCAATGTTAACTGGGGCTTTTGCTTTCAGAAGCAGCTCAACGAATTTAAGGGGATTCAGATTGAGAACCGCATAGTGCATTACTGAGTTACCAAAATCATCTTGATGCGCAAGATCGGGATTGCGCGTTAAAAGTTTTTGAGCGAACGTCAAATCATCTTTTGCGTTTTCCTGCTCGTTAGCCACTATCCCCCCACCAGGCAGAGTATTCAATCGAGGCGTCATAATAGTTCCACGAATTACTGCCAGCTGGAGTCCGTTGCGGCCGTATTGATCAGTTTTTGCAACATCATAATCATCGCCAATATAACGCGGGCGATTTCTCAAAGAAGTCTCAACGCTTTGGGTTCCTAATTCTATATCGCCGGTTAAACCTCTTTCAAGAGCCAAATCAAGAGGCGTTCTGCCTTTATTATCCATAACATCATAATTAATGATCTGCCCATATTCACGATTGAGCAAATCGATCCAATCATAATCCAAATTGGTAACGGTGATATGCAGCATGGTGCTCCCATCTTCATTTTGAGCATTAATATGAGCGCCGCGTGCCAAAAGATCTCGCAGTATAATAAAGCGGTTTCCTGCATTAGTGATCTGCATCATAAAATGAATAGGAGCCATCCCGCGAGAATTTTTAGCGTTGACATCCGCACCAGCCCTCATTAATTCTTGCGCAACCCCCAAACTCCCCAATTTGCCACCATTAAAAATCGCAATATTTAATGCATTATCTCGATCGCTATTTGCCGAAACAATATTTGGATCAGCGCCTTGAGCGAGCAAAAGCTTAGTGCGGTCATAATCAGAATCGATGGCCGCTTGCATTAAGGGAGTAAGGCCGGTAAAAGAATCGAACGCATTTAAATCGATTGATTGTTCAGTACTGTCAAAGCTGGTTCCCATATCATCAGGCATTTGAGTGAGTGCAAAATGGGTAATCATGGTGATGGCAATAACAGCACACAATGAGGTAGCGATAGTGATTATTCTGCCTTTCGTATTCATACAATTCTCTCCCTTGAACAGTTATCATATTGAATGATAGTCAATTTCCAAGCAGAGAGTCAATCATGCAAGATTTTAGTTTCTATATTTACAGTTAGAATTAGCAAATGCATGAAGGGAATAGAGTAAAAATAAATATTATCGAAGATCGCCGCGCGCGCATTTCCCGTTTTAGTAGTTTTTAAAAGATTTTAAAATTCTATGATTTTCTAAAACTATAGAGAGAATAACTAGTTACTTCATAATCATTCATTATTACTATAACCATTTAATCATATGCGTTCTTTGTTACTATTACGCGTACGGGTGTATATGCGTCCGATTGGTACGTCCTCTTCTTAGATTCGTCCCTCTTGCCCTTCTTATTCGTAGCATGAGATATACTCCTACCTGTTATGGTATTTATCTTCCTTTATTATATACGTATGCGTATAGAGAGGGAGGTAGATATGGATACTGTTATTCCTCTAGGAGAGTAGTGAGTATCTTGCACTCGCAAAAGTGGCTTGGAATCGCCCATTATAACACGGAGTCGAGCGCGAGCCCCCTCTTCCCTACCCACGGGAAAGGGGGCGAGGGTGAAGACGGAGTGCCCCGCCGGGCCTTTCGCCGGGACTCGAGACTCCAAACTGGGAGGCGCACAATCTTATAATTAGGATAAAAAGGCTTATAAATCCGCAAAAAAACCGGTTCTACTTCCAATTATGAGAGCCTGTCAATAACGGGAGGAGTGGAATTTACATTCGGTGAGGGCTTGTAAATTATGCGACATAAAAAATGCCACTAAAATTTATTGGCTTAAAGCAAATTTTTGACATAATTATTAGAATAAGCCTCTAAATCTTGAAATCTAAAATAGCTTACTTATAAAACCTTAGTGCGCATGACTAAGATTTTATAAGTAAATGTTTGACACTCATGGACCCAAACGCTATAATTTAGCTGGATTTACTACTATTAAAAAAGACATATTTTTTACAACCAAAAGGATTGTTCATGGCAAAAAAAATAATCGGTATCGATCTTGGTACCACCAACTCATGTGTCGCCTTCATGGAGGGCAATACCCCCAAAGTAATCCCTAATAAAGATGGCAGCAATACAACCCCTTCTATCGTTGCATTTACCAAAGATGGCAAACGACTTGGTGGGAACCTTGGCAAAACGCCAAGCAATAACCAACCCTGAAAACACTATCTATTCAGCAAAACGCTTTATTGGCATAAATATGATGAAATAGCTAATGAAGTCAAAAACATGCCCTATAAAGTAGTCAAAAGAGCAAATGGTGATGTTGGCATTATCGCACAAGGCAAAGAATATACCCCACAAGAAATTGCAGCTGCAGTATCTTAGCTGAATTAAAGCAAACAGCAGAAGAATTATTTGGGCGAAACAGTTACCGAAGCGGTTATCACCGTTCCTGCCTATTTTAATGATTCGCAACGCCAAGCAACAAAAGATGCAGGAAAAATTGCCGGACTTGATGTAAAACGTATCATCAACGAACCAACCGCTGCAGCTTTGCCTATGGTTTGATAAAAAGAAAAATGGCACCATCGCCGTATTTGATTTTGGTGGCGGAACATTTGATATTTCAATTCTTGAAATTAACGATGGCGTTATTGAAGTAAAATCAACCAATGGCGATACCCATCTTGGTGGTGATGATATCGACCAACGCATTATCGATTACTATCTAGCAGATGAATTCAAAAAAGAAAGCGGATTGATCTGCGCAATGATAACATGGCATTGCAACGCTTAAAAGAAGCTGCTGAAAAAGCAAAGATTGAACTTTCAACACTACATGAAACAGAAATTAATCTTCCTTATATCACTGCAGATGCATCGGGCCCAAAACATTTAAACATGAAAATTAGCCGTGCAAAATTAGAATCCCTATGCTCAGATATTTTTACACGATTACTTGAACCATGCAAAAAAGCTATGGCAGATGCTAAAATTTAGCACGAGCCAAATTGATGAAGTAATTTTAGTGGGTGGTTCAACTCGTATGCCAAAAGTACAACAACTGGTAAAAGAATTCTTTGGCAAAGAACCAAATAGATCAGTAAATCCTGATGAAGTTGTTGCTGTCGGTGCAGCAATTCAAGGTGGCGTTTTGGCTGGTGAGGTCACTGATGTATTCTTGCTTGATGTTACTCCCCTTTCACTGGGGATTGAAACTTTGGGCGGCGTTGACCAAGCTTGATCGAGCGCAATACCACCATTCCAACAAGCAAATCTCAAGTCTTCTCAACTGCAGAAGATAATCAAACGGCAGTTGATATTCGCATTGTACAAGGTGAACGTGAATTTGCTAAAGATAATAAATTGCTTGGCCAATTCCGCTTAGACGGTATTCCTGCAGCTCCACGCGGAATACCTCAAGTTGAAGTAACTTTTGATATTGATGCCAATGGTATTGTGCATGTTTCTGCTAAAGATAAAGCAACAGGTAAAGAACAAAAAATCACTATCACCAGCAGCAGCGGCTTAAGCAAAGAAGAAATCGAACGCATGGTACAAGAAGCAAAAGAGCATGAAGCTGCTGATAAAACAAGCGCGCGAAACTGTTGAAAAGCGCAATCATCTTGATGGCTTGATTCTTCAAGTTGAAAAAACACTGCAAGAAAATAAAGAAAAGCTAGACCGCAGCTGAAGTAACCAAAGTTGAAGAAGCAATTGCAAAAGCAAAAGCTGCACTCAAAGAGCATGAGAACAATGCGGAAGAGTTGCAAAAAGCTACCGATGAATTGATGCAATCTTCTCATAAAGTTGCTGAAATTCTCTATCGCCAACAAGGCGGTGGGTCATCTGAAGCTCCGCAAGGCGGTTCTGATAATAAAAATGATCAAGGCCCAATTGACGCTGACATTAGTTAATATAATAGATCTTATGCGTAAGAACTTTAAAATTTTATGTATATTACGATCCACTCGAAGGGTTCGACAGGCTCACCACGAGCGGGTGTAAAATTTCACCAATCCGCTCGCCCTGAGCTTGTCGAAGGGTGCGGTGCGGATTTTATTACGCATAAAGTCTAATATAAATCCAAAATAAAGGCCGTTCGTGGTGAGTAGAACTCGTAAGAGTTCGTATCGAACCATACGGCCTTTATTCATTTCGCCCCAAATTCTTGCAGCAACTTTATAATCTTTTCTCGAAACTCTCTTGAATATATCTCTTTGGCCGCCATAAACGGTGTGATTCCATTTTTATCGGGCAAATTAGGATCTGCCCCAGCCTTAAGCAACGCGCGAATAATCTGCTCATCTTCACGCACACTTCCTGCAAAAGGACTGATCATGCCAGAAAGAGCCGTTCTTCCCTGGGCATCTTGGGCATTAACTTGTATACCCGGAACTCTCAGCAACCGCTCAATAATCTCATAATTATAGAATTTAACCGCATTCATAAGAGGAGTCTCTCCCTCTTTATCCGCCTGATTCACATTTGCTCCGGCTGCCAGCAACTGATCGATAATGATAAGTCCGTGTGCTGGATTGTGCTGAAAAAGGGTTACTCCCAAAATTGCCGATGTTAATGGGGTTGATCCCATTTTATTTACACTATTCACATTAATACCAGGAGCTGCCAATAATAATTTTACCAGAGCCGGATCAGAATGAGCGGCGGCTTCAACTAAGGCGATTTTACCATCCGGACTTTCTTCATTTACCCGCGCGCCAGCCTGCACAAGCACGCGAGCAAGATTTTCATTGTTAAGCTCAACCGCCTTAATAAGCGGAAATAGTATAATTCTCTGACCTCTAAATAGATAATAGTAGGGTTTATTAACAAACTTTTGCGCAAAGTACGGGCATTGCACAATAAATGCAATGGTAGCAGAATCACCATTATTCACTGAAGCATAAAAATTTCCATACATCTGTTCTTCAAGCTTGTGCGCGTCAGTAATCTTTTTTTCTTGAATTAATCTTTGAATGCGAGAAGAAAACCAACAAATACTTTGCTTATAACCCAATGCACGCGCAGCATCAAATAAATAACCACGGGTATACCGCTGTGCCAAATCTTTAATAAGCTTTCCCTGAACCGATTCCATTTCTATAAGTTGGCGTAATGATGCACTGGTATTTGCAAAATTACGAATCTGCTCAATCGCATGATGCATATCCGGCGCCAGGGCAACCAAGCGCATCAAAATTATTTCTAATATTTCAGGCGGCATACCTTCAAGCAACGATTGCCCTGCCCCTGGTTTTTGTTGAGCTTCTCCCGTCACATTCAGCCATTCAAGAAGATTAACAATAGTTTTATAATCTGCATTTGCTCCGGGTTTAGCAGCAGCTATCTGCGCGATGGCAAGCGCAGTTTGCCCATACCTATTTTTAATTTTCTCATTAGCTCCCGCTTGCAACAACTGTTCAACAATAGCAAGATGTCCTGCTTCAGCCGCTCTCATTAACGCCGTATATCCATCAGAATCTTGCTCATTGAACGGCGCTTTTTCTTTAATTAGTTTTGCAACCGCAGCTGCATCACCATCCCGCGATGCTTGAATTAATGGCATAGAATGCGCCGACATTGCCCCATGCGTCTTTTGACGTTTGGCTTCAGGCAACTGCATGCCAGAAAGAGCAAAAAAAATTAAAAAGAATAAACAAAATAATTTCTTCATTGAGATGGCCCCTTTTTTTAATCCCAGTCATAACGTTACCAAAAAAGAAGATCCGACATCAATAATTAACATTCCATTTTGCAATTTAATTACATTTATATTTTTATCCATTATAATCATCTTCAATTTGCCAACAATTTCAAAAAAAATCGGCGTAAGGATACCCACCATGAATAACTTCAACGCATCGCTACTCACCATTATTTTATTAGTCGCTCCCCACTCCTATGCTAAACGTTCTTCTAATGCAGCATTTAATGAGTATAAGAAGTCTCAGGAAGCAGAACAAAAAAATATGACATACGCGGAAAAAGAAATTAACGAAGAAGAAAAGAAAATATTGGCAGAAGTATTTGCAAATGCGCCAAAACGACTACAAAATATCATAGAATTCATTGCAAAAAATGAAGAGGGATCAGAAGAATTCAAACAGATTCTTTTAACAGGAAATTCAGAATCAAATCAGATAGCATTAGCACAGGCTATCGCATACATATTAAAAAAGAAATATCTCATTATTGATGCTATAACTTTTTCAAAACTGGATGCAATTGATAAACTGAAAGAATTATTCGAAGAAATTGACAAGCATGAAGAAAAGCCTCTTTTGATTATAAGAAAATTAGAACTACTATCTTCCGGTAATTTTTCAGAAAATTCTAACGCTCGGTATGTCGGAACCTATTTGGCAGATAAGTTTGATCAATTTAAAAATAGTGAAGATTTCTTATTTGTTGGCACAACAACCGCAACAAAAAAATTACCACGAGAGCTACAATCAAGATTTCGGGGATCAACTTTTATCGTTTAAATAGAATGAGCTTAGGCATCAAAAAAATAAGGGCCCATTTCGGGAGCCCTTATTTTTAGATAGAGAGTATCTCTTATCTTTTATTTATGTTTATCATCGTGGCAGTGGCCCAAACACATGAACCAGCTTATTAAACCAACTAAACCAGCAAGACCGATTACGTATTGCAATGGTTGTACTGCCCATGCCAAGTTGTTAACCACAAAATCCTGCTCCCAGATGTTCCAGTTTTTGCCCATTGAGTTACCAAGAGCTAATAAACCCCACGCAAGAGCAGCAATAGAGGTTAATAACCAGCTTACCTTGCAAAGCAATCTAACAGCTGGTGAATGGTGTTTATGATGATGCATCATAATAAAACTCCTTTTTATAGGAATAAGATAGTGAAAAAATACTACATCAATTGTAATACCATAGAACAATATTCACTGTAAATAGCTGTGATCAAAAACATACCATTTGATCAATTGTTATTTTTAGAGCATAATTTCTGCATTTAAAAATCATGTACACAAGGAGCATTGCATTGATACGCACTTTATCTATTGTTATTTTATCACTCGCATCGTTTTCACTTTTCTCTATGGAAGATCGGCAAGAATGGGAAAAACGTAAATCAGAAAAAAGAGCTCGCGATGAAAAAACATACGAAATTGATGTAACTACTCAAGCTTTACAATTATTAAAAATAGATGACACAGAAAATTCATCAAAAAAAATTAAAAGAAATGGAAATCTTCTACCCATTAACGATCTTACTTCATCAATTAATGAAGCAAGACTTTCAAAATACAATGATGTCTATAAAGAACAACATATAAGCGATCATTTTTGGATTAATTATGATCTTTGCAATGAAATACAACGCGGACTAAAACTTTACAATGATAGCCAATCCTTCCCCTGGGATAATAGAACAACCATCGAAGATCTTGTATCGAACACAAATTGGAACACGCTCACATTATATAAAAAAAATATTGCGAACCCTTTCTATCTATTTCAACATCAATTATGGATCCAAAGAAACGAAGATGAGCATGGAAATGATACTACTCAGTTTCGGTTTTTAGATGAAAAAACTCAAGAACAGTTGATTATTGAACCTCGTCACGGTTCCGGACCTGTATTTTTTGATGGGCCCAATAATGATAACATAATCCTGGTAGGTATGAATGAAGAATTGATAAAAAATAACAAGTCGCATAGCTGCGATAATTTGGATAAATCCCAGGCCTACTTCTACTCTTTGCTACAACTAGCGGGTAAAAAACGCTTTGAACACATAAAACAATTCGATTATGAAAATTCTGAACATAAGAATGAAGAAATAACGGCATTGGCACTCGCACCATCCAAACACTATGCGCTTGCTATTTCCAAAATTATTCAAAAAACAAAAGACAAATCAGAACATAGTTTAGCCATTTTTTCATATGCAAAAGACGAAAAATGTGAGTCCCAGTTAATGGCAAAAAGCGCGCTGCCCGAAAAATTAAAAAAAATCGCATTCATCACACAAAAAACACTCATGGGATTAACACACACAGGACGTTTGTACACCCTCTGGATTGATGGCAAAGATATAAAAAATGCACCGCAAAAGACACCCATGGACGTGCAAATACCATTAAGCTCTGGCACCCAAAATCAGCCAAAGATCAATGGTTTTGCCATAGACCCGCTTCACCCCAATCAGATGATTATGCAATACACCGCTGAAGACGGCTATAATGAAAGGATAGCCTTTATTAACTTAAATTTTCGTGATCCCCAAGGGCGAATAGTCTATAAAGTGCTGCCCACTTCACCAAATTCTGATCCTGATTTTAGAACTGGCTTATATTATTACGACGATTCTTTCGGTGACAAAATACAATTCAAAGGTGCCAGTTTCCGAAAATTCCGCCTGACACCATTTCAGCTAACGCATATTAAAGAATTTTTAAAAAAGAGCTCTACGTTAGAAAAATTTGAATAAATGCGTTTTTTCCCGCACAATTAAGAAGGAAACCATAAATTTATATGATAAGTGAGCTTTTTAGATGAGTATACAAGCAGGCCTTGTTGGCCTCCCCAATGTGGGCAAATCCACCCTTTTTAATGCCTTAACCAAATCAAGCGTGCCGGCAGAAAATTATCCCTTTTGCACTATTGAACCCCATGTGGCAATCACCCATGTGCCTGATCCTCGTCTTGAGAAGCTCCAAAAAGCGTTCAACTCGCAAAAGCAAATTCCGGCTATGGTGACCTTTGTAGACATCGCCGGCTTAGTGCAAGGTGCTGCTTCTGGTGAAGGGCTAGGCAACCAATTTTTGAGCCATATTCAATCGGTTCACTTAATCTTACATGTGCTGCGATGCTTTGAAGATCCAGATATTATTAGTTCCCGCGGCTTAGTAGATCCTCTGGGAGATTATGAAATTATTATCTCTGAATTGATGCTCAAAGATTTAGAATCGGTTATTAAACGGCTTGAGCGCTTAGAACCATCCATCAAAAAAGCTCAAGGCAAACCGGCTGAGTTAAAAGAACTTCACGCAGAAAAAGATTTATTAACGGCAATTCGTGCCGCGCTCGATGCGGATAAGGTGGAGCGAGTGCGCGATCTGATTGCAAATGCACCAGTAAAAACTATCCCGTTACTCACTCAAAAAGATTTTCTGATCATTGCCAATGTTGCCGAAGATGAAATTGAAAATGAAGCGTATAAAAATAATAATGCATATCAAAAGTTAGTTGCAAAATTCGGAATAGATAAGGTGGTCCCCGTTTGCGCAAAAGTTGCATCAGAACTTTCGCAGCTTTCTGATGAGGAAGCGCAAGAGATGATGAGCTTGATTGGTTTAAAAGAACGCAGCCTTGATCTGGTAATTCGTGAAACGTATAAAAATTTAGGCCTCATCACCTTCTTCACCTGCGGTCCAAAAGAAATTCATGCCTGGCCAATTAAAAAAGGAATCAGCATCCGTCAAGCAGCCGGAGAGATTCACTCCGATTTAGAACGTGGATTTATTTGCGCTGAAGTTTATAATTGCAAGGATCTTTTTGAATTGGGCTCAGAAGCTAAAATTAAAGATGCGGGCAAAATGCGCGTTGAGGGGCAAAATTATATTGTCCAAGATGGCGACATTGTGCACATTAGGTTTAATGTATAGGTTTCACTCGCAGCATAAATATTGCCCCAAGAAGGCAAAGCACAGCAGCATATCCAAAGCCTATTAAAGGGCTTACGCTGCTCCATAAAAGTCCAACGATGATGCTAGAAAACAGACTGCCAACTCCCGTGACTGCCGCAAGGATGCCATAACCCGTTCCTTGAATTTCATGGGGCAAGAGATCTGCGGCAATAGCACGTTGCACGCCATCAATAATGGCATATGCGCAACCGGTGATCACAAAAAGTAAAATCAAATAGTGATATGAAGCAGTGGTAATTGCAAATCCGAATAATCCAATTGCCATGAGCAGATATCCGATTATGAGAATCAATTTTTTGCCAACTATATCTGCCAAATAGCCAACCGGATAAGAAAACAAAGCGTATAATCCATTGAATAAGGCATAATAAAGAACTGAATACCAATCCGCATTTGGAGTGCCGATAATCGGCTTAAGTAATCCTATTACCCGCAATACTAATAATGATGCCGCGCAATTACCCAAACCAAAAATTCCGACTGCTACCAGATAGGATTTAAAATGAGGTGATAATCGTGCAATATGCGGCACATGAATTCTAATTTTACTTCCTTTGGCATATACCTCCCTGATCACAAAAACAATAATCAAACAAGAGAATAAAACTGGAATAAAAGCAAGAAAAAAAATTATCCGAATGTGAAAAACCTTAAGAAAAACTAACGCAAGCAGCGGGCCAAAAACGGCACCCAGGTTATCCATCATACGTTGAAAGCCAAACATGCGCCCATATACTGCCGGTTCAGCAGCACTTACTAATAAAGCATCTCGAGCTGGCTCTCTTACCCCTTTTCCCACGCGAGTAAGAATCCGGCCAAAAACAATCTGATACCACCCTTTTGCAACAGATAACAAACCTATTCCCAGTGCTGCCAGAAAATACCCAATGGCTGCAAATGGCTTGCGACGCGCAGTATAATCACTGCCCCATCCGGCCAATATACTGGTAAAACTGTTACTTGCATTGGCAAACCCTTCAATCAGGCCTAAAAAAGCCGCAGAATATCCTAAAGAGACCATAAAGGCAGGCAATACTGCCGTGGCCATTTCTGAGCCCAAATCTGAGAAAAAGCTCACAAATCCCAGGGCTATAATAGTCCTATTTAACCAAGCAAAATACTTCATATCTGATTTCTCCTGAAAAATTTTCTATTTGTAACTTTTTGAGCTGGCCGTTCTGGACAAAAACTCTCAACATGCTATTTTAAAATAGTAAAGAGAGAATCTGGAAGAGTTCTACGCGCACTATAGCCTAAAATTTAAAAAGAGAGCAAGATTTTGCGAAGCAGAAAAAATAATACCATTGGCCGGAGGTTATCAATGGATCCAATCAGAATGTTCAAAAAAATGGAGTCCCATGAAATTGAAAAATAGTGTTATTATTTTCATGCTTGTATCAATCACTTGTGGTTTGGCAATCGCCCGCACACCGCGAAATTCCAGAAAATCGGTGCGTAGAACAAACACAAAAACTGTCGCTGCTAAAGCCCCAATTGTACGAGTACCAGTAACAATCGCTGCTCCACCAATTCTGCAAAAGAATCCACTCTATTGGGATTGGAAACAGATTGATACCTCGCAACTGTATTTCCCCGCAGGGTTTTTATGGGGTGTGGCAACTTCAGCGCATCAAGTAGAAGGCAACTGCACCAATAATGATTGGAGTGAATGGGAGAAAACTCACTGCAAAACTAAAACCGGTTTGGCGTGCGATCATTGGAATCGATATAAAGAAGATATTCAACTCATCAAAGAAAATGAATTTAATACCTATCGTTTTTCAATTGAATGGAGCAAAGTTGAACCAAAACCCGGCCATTTCGATGAGGCAGCATTAAAACATTATGAAGATGTTTGCAAAGAATTAGTAAAAAATAATATCCAACCAATGATCGTATTTCACCATTACACGCTACCCTCCTGGTTTGCACACATGGGCGGATTTGAAAAAATAAAAAACGTTACCTATTTTGTAAATTACTGCAAAAAAGTTTTTGAACGGCTTAATAAATATCATCCAATGTGGCTCACACTCAACTCCCCAACCAGTTACGTTGCTCGCGCATATCACAAGAAAATGGCTCCTCCGGGCAAAGAAAATATGCAACTCATGCAAGAGACGCTCAAAAACATGCTTGAAGCACATGTGCAAGTATATCACGCACTCAAGGCAATGCCCGGCGGCAAAGAATCAAAAATTGGGTATAGCCATAATGTGTATCATATCGAACCCAAAAATTTCTGGGATAAAACCGGGGCCGGATATGCATATAAACTCTTTGATAGTAATATTTATGCATTCTTTAAAACCGGCCAATTTAACGTGCATGTACCGTTCAAAATATCACTCAGATACGCAAACCCTAAAGCAAAAGGGGCGCTCGATTTTATCGGCTTGAGCTATTACAGCCATGGGCAAATGAAAAATTTTGATGTTGGCTTGTATCCCGGTGATCTGCCAACGCAAACCGATGTATATACTATTTACCCAGAAGGTATGTATCGCGCGGTTATGCAAGTAACCAATGAATTTGCAAATCCGTTACACGTGCCAATTTATATTACCGAAAATGGGGTTGCAACCAATAATGAAACACATCGCGCGCTCTTCTTTGAGCGCAATTTATATGCCTTATCATATGCAATCAGCCAGGGATGCCCGGTTAAAGGATATATCGTCTGGTCATTGCTTGATAATTATGAATGGGGAACCTATGACGTTCATTATGGATTATATGCAGTAGATTTTAAAACCATGGAGCGCAGCAAGAAGCCACGCGAAGGCACCAGGCCATTACGTGAAATCGTTCAGAAATTTAATCAATAAATAGAGGTACTATTATGAATTTCACTAAACCACTTTTAAGCATTCTGCTTTCCGGGGTTGCTCTGCAACCAAATCATACCCATTGCATGGATACGGCACTCAATTTTAGCACGGATCACCCAAGCATAACTAAAGCGGTGCTTGGAACCGTTACTGCAGCAGTATTATTAACTGCAGGCCACTCGATTTTAAACACAATGCAGTTTAATAAAATTCACTGGCCATGGAAAACTATCAATCCACGCATCATCGATGAAAAACCGGTTGAAGAAATTTTTAGAGATCGCGCAAACCAATTACGCCAAATGGATGAACCTCAAAGGAAAGATGCTCCCCAAAATGAATTTTTATGGGGAACCGCAGTGGCAGCACACCAAGTTGAAGGCCATCACAAAAATAGCCAGTGGTGCTTATTCGAATGGCAACCTGATCAAAATGGCACGCTTCAACCACCTCAGGCGCTTCCTGATGGCAGGCCTGCACGATTAAGCGGCGGCATAGTCGAACCATTTGGTATTGGCTGCGATTCATTTAAACATTTAGATGATGATATTAAACGCATGCAAGATTTAGGGGTTAACACCTATCGCTTTTCCGTTGAATGGAGTGACATTATTCCCCAGCTGGGTGTAATAAACTATGCTAAGCTTGCGCAATACAAACAAATGTGCCAAAAATTGGTTGCTGCTGGCATCAAGCCGGTCATCACTTTGTATCACTATTCAGAACCGATTTGGTTCTTTGAACGCGGTGGTTTTGAGCATAAAGAAAACATTGGCTACTTTGTTGATTTTTGTGAAATAGTATTTAAAGAACTTCATGAATATGTCTATTTATGGTTCACGTTTAATGCGCCCGAAGGAATCTCCGCTGAGGGCTGGCTCAAGGCCATGAAACCACCGGCAAAAGAAAATATGGATTTAATGGTCAAGGCATTATATAACGTACTTGAAGCCCATGTTGCAGTATATCGCGCTATAAAAGAGCTGCCGGGTGGCAAAGAATCACGAATCGGTATCCTTAAAAATATTCACCAACTCGAGCCTCGCGATGCGGCTAATCCACTAGAACAACTGGCATCATATTTTGGGACTGATTTAGTTGATAATTCAATCTTTCGGTTCTTCACCACGGGTGAATTTTATGTGAATGTTCCCCGCGGGATAAAAACCAGTAAAATTATGGGCATTCCAGTGCCAATTGGTCTTAAATATCCCATTGAAAAACAAACGAATGAATACCTCAAAAATGGTGGTAAATGTTTAGACTTTATCGGGCTTAATTACTACGGGCATAGGTATATGAAGATGTTTAAGCCCGTTAAACAACCAATAGCAGATATTGAGCCCGATATTCCAAGCCATGATAGTTATACCATTTATGGTGAAGGCCTTTACCGCGCGATTCAAACGCTTTCAGATAAATTGGCAAAACCATTTGGTATTCCAATTTATGTAACTGAAAACGGTATTGGTACTGATGATGATAATTTGCGCATCTTGCAAAGTGAACGCTATTTATATGCCTTAGCACGCGCGATTAATGATGGCTATGATGTGCGTGGCTATATCTATTGGTCATTACTTGATAATTATGAGTGGGGCAAATATAAGAAATTTTATGGCCTCTATCATATTGATCGGAGCACGCCTGATTTAACCCGTACCAAAAAGCGTGGCGCTTCATACTTTGAAAGTATCGTAAAAGGCTCACAAGCATAAGAATTAATTGTAATTTTGAGGTTATCATGAATAAACTATTATTCACATCAATAATCGGCATCTTGTGCGCTACGCTCTTTGGCCATGAGTTTTGCCCGATTGTCTTACAATCGGATATTTTGACCGTAATGGATAATACTCGAGAAGGTATTAACCTGAAGCGTGTCAAATTTATTATGCAATTACTCAGCAATCTGAATAAGCGGCGCCTTGGTGTTAAAACTGCCATTGGATCAGCCGGCACTTATAGTTTTGAAGGAGAAAAACATACCCTTCAATCGCTGAGCACACTTGAGGCAGAATTAATACAAAGTCCGCTCGCAAAAGACTCAATACGTTTAGAAAAACTCCAAAAATATTGTCAAAACGTGCAAGAGGAAATCATTGATTTGCTTATCCCACATATTTTAGCGGTAAATGATATGAAAACTACGATGATTACCCTTATAACTGAGTGGGCAAGTAATGCTAATAGATTGGATAGCTTGCTTTTGCAATGGAACGCGATTCAAGAAGGCCAAGAAGCTGCCGCAATCAAAACTGCGATAACCACGTTCAAAGAATTGGATCAATTCTGTGCTGATATAACATACTTTTTACAAACGCTTTTACGTTCTTGTCCAAAAGCATTCACTGATTTTCAAAAAATCGTACAAAAATAACGGTTACATATTTTAAAAGGGCTTCAATTGGGGCCCTTTTTTTTAATAATGCGCTCAATTAATGATGCAATTGAAACAACTTCAATTCGAGCTGAATGATTTTTTTGTGGCAGCGAATCAGTCACATAGATTTTCTCAACCCCATTCTTTTCAATTGCATGGCGCGCGTTGCCCGAAAAAATACCATGCGTAGCCCATACGCTCACGTGAGTTGCCCCTAATTTTTTTAATGTTTTTGCAACTTCGATGATCGTATTCCCTGTTGCAATCATATCATCAACGATTAAAATCCGTTTTGCTCGAACCATGCCATCATATTCAAGTATCTTCACCGCTTCTTGTTCAGGTCTGGTTTTGGTTAAAAATATTGTTTCTGAATCGCAATGAGCACCGAGTTTTTTTACTAATTCATACGCGCCTTGATCTGGCGCGGCAATCGCATCATATAATTGTGCATGTGCGCAGATTAAATCGTTTGGAAAAACAGCCTCAAAATTCAAATATTTATGCAATTTAATACTATGGGGATGAAGAATATAGATCTTATGAATCGTAAATGTTTTGAGCAGAGTGCACATCAATTCAGCACTAGCTGCTTCACCTTTTTCAGGCTGATCTTGGCGAGCATATCCAAAATAGGTGAAAAAAATATTAATTTTTGCATCGGCTGCCTGCAAAGCATCAAGCAACAAAAAAAGCTCCACTAAATGATCAGCCGGCGGATTAGTCGCCGCAATCACCCAAACTTCTTTACTGGCAACCTGAGATTCTAGTTTTATATACCATTCACCATCACTAAACTGTTTAGAAATATACGTGCCCGTTTCAAATATTTTTAATGATTGACTCAGATGTTGCGTGGCTTTGGTATAAAACACTATCATATATATGATCCTTGCAATAAGGCGATCGCCTGTTCATCATCTACTTGATCAAAATGCTTATACCATTGGCTAACGCTGATAAAAATATCCGGAACTTCAAGGCATATAACTTCATCAACTTTTTTCTTAATGAGCTGATAGGCTTCTTTTGAAGCAACCGGGACCGCGACAACTATTTTGGCTGGTCGTTGTTTTTTGATAAGATCCAATGTTGCATCTAATGTTCTTCCGGTAGCAATACCATCATCGGTCACAATAACAATTTTATTTTCCAAAGAAATCGGTTCTCGTATGCCATGATATGCTTTTGAACGCGCACGCAATAATTGGCGAATTTCTGCAATCTCATTTTTAAGATACGTTTCCATTTCTCCAGAAATTTCAATCGCCCGCTTATCGATTATAATACTATCCAAACTCATGGCACCAATGGCATATTCAGGATTCCCCGGATAGCCAATTTTTTTAGTTAAAATCACATCCAGTGGCAACTGTAATTCTTGCGCTAATACTGAACCAATTTCAAGCGCGCCGCGCGGAATAGCCAGAATTACCGCGTGCGCATTATCTTTATATTTTTGCAATTTTTCAGCTAATTTTTTTCCCGCATCAAAACGATCTTTGAACATTGTGTCCCCCTTCTTTTATACCCTATTTAAAGTATTGCCCAAATGAGATACCACTTACTATAATCAACGAAAAATTGAACTCTATGGATTTCCCAGAAAGTTACCCGACCGGCAATTAATTTAAAAAGCCTTTATTTCAAGCTCTTTTTTCATTCCCATCCCCTCAAACACCACAATTCATTGACAATCTGAATAAAAATAAAATAGTATAAATAGTAGAATAAATAAACAATACTTTAAATATTTTCTATAGTTGAAAAGGAGAAACAATGAACTATAGCAAACAATTATTAGCTATTTTATTATTATTTTCTGGCGCGATGGCGTTTGGCATGCAACCAATTCATACTTCAGCATTGCCAATGCCTTCATCGCAAGTGACCACTACAAAAACGCCAGCACGCCAAACATTGTCAACTGAGACCGCATTGCTTTTTGATGCCATAAATAAAAGTGATGCACATGCGGTTGAAAACTTATTCAGTAAATTAACTAAAGAAGATGCAAAAGCTCTTGCAAATTCATTTGACAGCAAAGGATGGTCCGCACTCATGAGAGCAGTCAAAAATGATAAAATCGTTCACCTATTAATCGAGCATGGCGCAAGCGTACATCAAACAAATCCTGCCGGAATTCCCCCACTTCGCGAAGCAATGATTGCAGGAAATATCGCCAGCATTAAAGAAATAATTAGAAATGGTGCTAATGTGAACCAACCCGACAATTATGGCATTACTCCTTTAATGATGGCAGTATCACAAGGCCCTGCCCAAGCAGCATTTATTTTGATTGAGGCTGGCGCTGATGTAAATGCTGAAGATAGAGGCGGACAAACAGTTTGGAACTATTCAACATTCTCATCACCAAGAAAAGTAAGCGCTGAGCAAAAAGCTGAAATTCAACAATTACTTGAAGCAAAAAATGCTCGCAAAGAATCGATTAAAAAAGCAGCAAAAAAATAAACATTACTCCATGATAAAAAGCCCCGCATAAACCATTATCCGGGGCTTTTATATTTGTTTAGACTTTTTCTGAAACCCATTCGGGTCGTCTCTCGACGCGCTAACGCCTGCTTCGAGATGATCGGGAAGACCTCTCCACTCGCGCTTCGCGCTCTATCGAGGCGAACGGAGGAAAGAATATAGCCTTACAAGAAAGCTATTTATTTCTTAATTGCCTTATCAAGCATTTCTAATAGTTGCTTGGCAACTTGAACAATCTCCTTATGACCATTTTTTTCTGCCCGTTTTATGGTATCCACTAACCCTGCGCGTTGCACGGTTTTTAAATCGCCATAGGGATAATCATAATGCTCTTTAACTTCTTTGGGCATCGAAGGATTTATTCCTAAGAACCAAAGGCCGTATTCTTGCGTGGTATGAGTATTAAGATAATGATTCAGTTCATCTGAAGTGGGCTTTTCTGCCTCCCAGTTACTATCAAATGCTTCAATTTCTCCCGCTTTTATTAATCGTTCTGCTTGTTCAACTGCTTTTTTATTAAGATGAATAGCTGCCATTATTTTCTCCTTATCATGGTTCGATACATCTCGCTTTGCCATACACTCACCATGTGTAAATTTCTATACATCCTGAGTGCGAGCGCAGTGAGCGTATCGAAGGATCATACTATTTCTTGTCTTCCCATTCTAAGTAATTTATTAGTCCAAAATCAAGCAACGCAAGAACTACGCTTATGGAACTTTTTCTTCGATATCATCTGAAGGCGCAAAGCATGCGGCGACATTATATATAATTGAAACGCAAGCCCCTTGACGATGCATCATGATTGTATGCGCATGCGAGGGCACATTGCGTAAATAATGGGGGTGCAAATGTTCTTCAAATTCTTTTGGAAATGCCGCTCTTTTTGCGCGCGATGACATGCGCTCATTTTCCACTTTTTGTTCTATTTCTTGCAATATCAAAACATCAACTAAATCCTGCATGGCAAGACTTGATTGCATATAAAAACTAAAGAGCAATGCAATATTTATAATTTGTGTTTTATAGTTCATTGCGATATCCTCAAAACATAATTTTGTATGAGGTTAACAAAAAAGGAAATTCTTATGAAACTATTATCTCAATTAATTATATTTTTAACATGTGCTTCATCTGTTCATGCAAACATGGAGTATTCGATTAATCCACATGAAGCACTCCAAACCATGACCTTGCGCCAAAAAATTGCACAACTCATGATAGTTGCTGCTGTTTCCAATGAGACCGCTAACAAAGATTTTATAACCCGTACTCCCTACCGCATGGATACTGCGTACATTGAAGATCTCATCAAAATTCATCAGATTGGTGGAATTATTTTCTTAGGCGGTGGATTTTCACATGAGCAAGCAGATATCACCAAACGCTGGCAGACATTAAGTCCACATGTTCCACTACTTATTGCACTCGATGCTGAGTGGGGACTGAGTATGCGCTTGCAAAATGGATTTCGCTTTCCCCGCAATATGACCCTGGGCGCATTAGCAGATAATGAACTCATTTATCAAATGGCATATGAAATTGGAAGAGAACTGGCCGAAATCGGCGTTCATATTAATCTCGCACCGGTAATTGATGTTAATAATAATCCATTCAACCCGGTAATTAATGAGCGTTCTTTTGGCAGTGATCCTAATAAAGTTGCCGCAAAAGGAGTTGTGTATATACAAGGAATGCAAGATGCTGGAATTATTGCATGCGCAAAACATTTTCCAGGGCATGGCGATACTCATGTTGATTCACATGAAACCTTACCAGTAATTGCGCATGATCGTGATCGGCTTACTCGTGTTGAATTGGTTCCATTTAAAGAAGCTATTGTTCATGGCGTTAAAGCAGTTATGACGGCGCATCTTCAAGTTACTGCTTTTGAACCGGATAAATCAATACCAGCAACACTCTCAAAAGCAATTACCACCGATCTTTTACGCAATGAATTGGGCTTCCAAGGACTTATTATTACTGATGGATTAGGAATGAAAGGTGTTACCGATCATCACCCATTAGGCGAACTAGAAGTGCGCGCATTAGAAGCCGGCGCTGATATTCTTCTGTGCCCAGTAGATCCGCTCAAAGCGCTTGATGCGATAGAACACGCAGTGCACAATGGAAGAATTTCAGAACAATCGATTAATGAAAAAGTAATGCGAGTTCTTTGTGCAAAAGAGTGGGCATTTGCGCATGCAGCAGGAAAAGCAAGCGATAAAAAAACAGCGATGAAAATCAAAAAACAAATATTTGGCAGCGTAATTACCATCGCAAAAGATGCTCTTGATCCTGCCCGGGATAAATCTGCTGATGCGATAGTAACCATTACCGGTATGCATCCGTATAAACAAAAACAATTTGGCATTCCTGATGATAAATTAGCAGAAATTATCAGATTAAAAAATGAAGGGAAAAAAGTAACGGTAATTCTCTATGGATCGCCGTATGCGGTAGAATTAGTGGGATATGCTGATCGAGTGATTGTTGCGTATGAAGATGATGGCGCTGCTCATGAAGCAGTGCAGCAAGTTCTTGCCGGTTTTGCAACAGCACAGGGTATATTGCCCGTTTAATTATGCCAGGCGAGCGGGGTAAACATCCGCCAGAAGTTGCGCCAAATTTTCTGCACGCGCTTCATGGCTAGGATGCGTATCCCAAGTAACCGTAGGCAAAACTTCAGTAAGTTCTGATAATGAGGCATACCATGCACGGCTAACTTCTATCAATCTTGGATGATCAACTACTGATAACAGATCGGCGCGCGTTTCCCGTTGTTGACGATAATTGATTATCGCTGGGCTGCGTTGAATTGCTTTTTGAATATAGCCCTGGTTTTGCAACAAGCCAATAATAAGTTGTTCTTCGATAGAGTCATAAAAAGCTAAGTGCATAATTTCATGGCGCAATATCGCTTCACGTTCGCGTTTCTCGGGAGCAAATAGCTTAAGCG
Source organism: uncultured bacterium (assembly GCA_963788045.1). Classification (GTDB taxonomy): domain Bacteria; phylum Babelota; class Babeliae; order Babelales; family Vermiphilaceae; genus BTUB01. Next base: position 293,132 of record CAWBEW010000001.1, on the reverse strand, counting down.
AATCAAGATTGAGTATTAAAGTGTGCCTAATTACATTTTCTTCTGGTATAAAACTTTGTGATGCTGCTGCACATTCTATATCATTATCCACTTTAATTTCGATATTTTTTGGATCAATGCCACATTGAATAAGAATTTCTTTTGCTTCTTTAACGATCTCATGATCACTCGGTGAGATGCTGGATCTATCAAGCGGATAATTGGCAAACAATATATCTTTTTCAATGATATTCGTCGCAGAATTCATATAGTGGCACCAATCTGCATCACTGATTTTAAACTCATTTTTGATGCGAGTTAATGCTGCAGCATGGATTTGATTACGATTTTCATAATATTTAGATGCATGAGCAGAACTGATTATCTTTGGCTTTGGATAGGGCTTAACAAATGCAATTTGGTTTGCAAAAGCAAAAAATGTTATGAGCGAAAGAAAAGACTTAAAATTCATAAAATAATCCTCCAGATACTTTTAGTATGCCAGAAGACAGGATCGAGTCAATTGCAAAACGCCATAAATTTCTATTGGAAATTTATATTACGCGCGAACCGCTGATGCTGGTTCACCCATAGTAGTAAGCAACTGGGCCAACTGCTCATGCCTTTGGGTATCGCTTGGGTGAAGCGTCCATAATGAGGCATTATCTTGATCGGTTACCTTCATAAATGATGCAAAAAATTCTTGCAGCGAGCGCGCAACTTCAGGATGATCGCAACCGGCAAGTAAGTCTGCTCGAAGTTCTCGCTGATGGCGATACGCGACTATGCTTGGAATCTTTTCAAGTTCTTGCGGAGAATGCCCTAATTTATAGAGCATCGTAATAAGATAGCTGCCCTCGAGCGAATCATAGTTAAGCAAGTGCATCACTTCATGGCGCACTAACGCCTCTTGAATCGCTAAACTATATTTGGCAAGCCTACGCAGATCAAGCTCAATGCGATGGGTAATAGTACCCCCATCATCCAGGCCTTGTACCGCCTGGGCAGGAGTATCAGTATTAACTAGTTTAATAGTAACTTTTTCTGGGTTTATACCATATTCAACGAGTACCTTTTTAGTGGCTTTCACAATTTCAGGATCCTGAGGGTTACTAATGCCAGCAGGACAAGCGCCCAAAAGGCTATCCTGGGCTATTTTAGCTTCACATTCTCCCATAAATTCAACCCATAAAGGCTCTTCTATAGCCAAATCCTGTTTGATTTGGGCAAGGCACTGATCATGAACCTCTTTTCTTTCTAAAAAGAGCTTTTTGGTCAAATCTGACCGTTTATATGATGAATTTTGACCGGTTTTTGGGGCAAGATACGCCAGGATAAAACAGCCTGAAAATAAGGCTAATCCCAGGGCAATTAGGTATTTTTTTAACATAAGACCTCCATTTCTTTAGTATGCCAAAGAGAGACTTTTTGTCAATAAACATTTTCTATTTGACATTTTCAAAAAGGGCTCCCCGCCACCCATTGGTAAACAGATGAAAAAAGATGAGAGTTATGCTATACTGATCTAAACGTTAAAAATAAGATTTTAAACCCCAGACGACCAAAGAGGTTGTCCATGAGTATGATAAAAAGAAAGAAAGGTTATTTTTCTATTTCGGCTGTTGCCAAGATGTTTTCTGTTCATCAGCAGACGATCCGCTTGTATGAAAAAGAGGGATTAATTATCCCCAAGCGTTCTTTGGGCAACACGCGCCTTTTTTCTGAAGAAGATGTTGATCGCCTGGAAGAGATTATTTATTTAACGCATCAACTGGGCATTAATTTGGCGGGAGTTGAGATGATTCTCAAACTCAAAAAACAGATGGCCAAAATGCAAAAAGATATGAATAAGATCTTTGATAACACCCAAAAAGAACTCGAAACTGAAGTAGAAAATTCTAAACAAATGGTATCTAATAGCGCTAGACAACTCATGAAAATTAAAAAAAGCACTACGATTGATACCGCAATAACACAACCAGCGCCTTCTGATGAATTTAAAGCTACGCAAGAATCGCAGAGCAAAATTTTTGATGTTGATGATTGGGAAATCGAATACGACGAATAAAATTGCACTCAGGGAGGTGCCTCATGTTCTTTTACAATCAATTTAAAACCGTTTTATTGCTCGGCTGCTTAAGCGGCCTCTTTCTTTTTCTGGGAAGTTTTTTAGGCGGTTCAACGGGTTTACTCTTAGCTGCAATTATGGCAGTTGCCATGAACTTTTTTGCCTATTTTTACAGTGATAAAATTGTTTTGCGCATGTATCATGCACAGCCGCTTGATCGCAAAGACTATGATTGGATCTACCAGATGGTAGCAGAGCTTGCGCATGATATGAATATACCAATGCCAAAATTATGGTTGATAGAAAATAAGATGGCCAACGCTTTTGCAACCGGAAGAAATCCTGCGCATGCTTCAGTTGCTGTTACAAGCGGGATTCTTGAAATTTTGGATAAGAAAGAGCTTCGTGGCGTCTTAGCGCATGAACTTTCGCACGTTAAAAATAGAGATATTTTAGTTTCATCGGTTGCGGCAGTATTGGCAACCGCCATTGGATATTTGGCTACTCTGTTTCGATTCTCGGCCTTAACCAGCCAGGATAGTACCCGAAGAAATCCATTAGCCTTAGTCTTTATGAGCATTTTAGTACCAATTGCTGCCAGTATCATACAACTAGCCATTTCACGCTCACGAGAATATTTAGCCGATGAATCGGGCGCTCAATGCTGCCATGACCCTTTAGCACTTGCATCAGCGCTTGAAAAACTGCATAATCATATTCCAGACGCATCGCTCAATAAAAATGACGTTGATAAGGCAAGCACAGCACCACTCTTTATTGTGCACCCATTTTCAGGAAACGGATGGACCGCATTATTTTCTACTCATCCTCCTATGAAGGATAGAATTGCACGTCTGCGCGCAATGGCGAGTAAAAAATAGCAAAATGTTTTAATGCATTTTCAAAAGTGGTAATGCTAAAAGTACACACCCCGTTCGTCCCGATGGAGCACGGAACGTGCGAGTAGAGGGATACGAATAATACTTCTCGACTCGGCGAATTGCCTCGCTCGAAGCGAACGGAAGAAAGAATTTATAGGGATAACTGCCGGAAACCAAGGAAAGGGACTTGCGGTATGAATAATGACTCATTCAACAATAACAATGCACAACAATTTGTAATTTCATATGAATTACTCTGTTTGTTGCGTTGGCTTCTTGAAAATGATGTTGAAAAACTCAAAAAAATGGTTTCAAAAGCCTTAGCAACAGGTTTAAAAGAGGATATTAAATATTTTGAACAGCTGGGTGATGTGAGCGCAGACCCTGCCATGGTGGAAGAAGTGCAACACAGCATTATCGAATTTTTTAGCATGCTTGAAATGCTTCTTGCCGAATCTATTAAAGAACAAGCGGTTCAGCGTGCCGTGGAAAAAAATCTCATGCCCACTATTGATCATATTGATTCAACGGTATGCGATGATGCTACCGTGCGTTCAAGCGTAGAAAAAACAGTCGCTAAATCTGAGCAACACCCTCGGGAAAATGCTCAAAATATGCTCTATAAAGAATTGCTCAAGCGGTGGAAGCCAGCCAAAAATATGATGAACTAATTTTTTCCGCTCGCCTCGATAGAGGCTCCATAGGAGCCGAGTGGAGAGGGCTCCCCGATCATCTCGAAGCAAGCGTTAGCGCGTCGAGAGACCCGAACGGGCTTATAAAAAACCTATTCAAAAAACCCAATTTCAGTGAGCGCCTGCCATAACTCAAACATGGGCAGGCCTATTATTGCCGTGTAAGAACCGTTCACTGATTTTAAAAATTGAGGGCCACCCTCAATTTTAATAGCCCCTGCTCCCTCTAATGCTCCCGATTGCTTTATATAATCTTCAATCAATGCATCAGGGACATCAAATTCATAGGTAGCTTGCGCATACCCAATAATCTTCTGTTCTGTTTGCCATTTGCCAAAATTAAATACTTTTCTTTCCAAGCAAAATGCAGTACCGCAGCGATTCATACCGCCCTGCGCCGCTTTAATTTTTGCAACTGCATCGTTCAGGTCAGCAGGCTTGCCGGTGATTGCTCCGGTGGTATCCATGCCCAACGTATCAGCAGTTACCACAAATGCAATCTGGCCTTCTTTTGCGTGCGGCATAATCACATGCCTCATTTTATGCTCGGCAATCGATTCAACCACTTTTTGCAATGGCATGCCCCAATCGCATTGCGACTCATCAGCATCTTGATCGAGAATTGTAAAATCGATGCCACTCTTTTCTAATAATGCTTTGCGCGAGGGAGATTTTGATGCAAGATAGAGAATATTTTTCATGATGTACATTCGCTTTATTTATTTTGTGATTTTTGTTCAAGTTCAAGCAAGAAATTAACAAGGGGAACATTACATTGCTTTTTTCGTTGTTCATAAATGGCAATGGAAATCTGAGATTTTTCAGCATCACATTGCTTTAAACATGCAACATGGATTTTCATTATATTCGCTACCATTTCTTCAGTTAGATTTTGTTTTAATAGATGCATTGCACCGAGTATACTATGAAAAAGAAACAAGCAATACATAATCCAATGGTACTTCATACTATGCCTTATATTAAATAAAACCTTATGATATGCTGTCAAAACTTTAATCAGCAAATCATTAAAGGAAAACGCAATGAAATTATTCTTTTATTTTTTACCCATTCTACTGATACTAAAAAATCAGTCTAATTGCCAGGAAGTTCCTGCTTTAAAACTGCTTGAAGAATGTACTGAAGTTATAATGCCAGAAAAAGTCTCTTTAGAGCGGTTTCCAACACTCAATGGCTATGGTTACATTTTTTATATCACCTCACCAATCGCCCAGGCATTTATTAATGAAGCGAGTCCTCACAAAATATTTTTAGAAATTGGCGCCGGCTTTAGCCAAACTACTCAAAAATGTTTACAAAAAGGTATTTTAGAATACACCGCAAATGATTTATCGCTTGAGCATCTTAAAATTATGTGCTCGCTGCATACTCTATTTGGCACCCAAAGTCCCAAATACTTAAGCTATTTAAAATTTTTGTCAGGCAAAATACCACAGTCACTCAATACCAAATAAAATTATTATGACAGTATCCTTTTGGATAAAGTGCGTCATTTTCTATCGCCACAAGAATCAGAAACTTTTTTAAACTGGGCACATAGAGCACTTAAAGAAAATGGAAAACTCTATATTTTCACCATAACTCCTTTTTCCAAAAGTTTTAAGGTTGATAAAATTTATAACGAACAAAAAGTGAAATCCCATTTTTATCCGGGGTATATAGAAAATGTACACCAATATGTGAAAGTTTCAGATACCGTAGCTCCCAAATTCTCAGTTCCCGATTCAATGCTTTTTTTATGCTGGAAGATTTAACAAAATTACTGGAAAGCAAACAGTTTATTATCGAAAAAACTTTTAGGAGCCGCCTTCCGCACGAGGGGGCACTTTTCTGGGAAGATGCACATGATCATCCAGGGGATTTAATTGGAGTTATTGCACAAAAAAAATAGTAGAAGAATTTTCACATTAATTTGAAAAATATGTCTGATTTTTGTACATTAAAGAGACATTTTAAGTCTGATTTTTAACCATGGATGGCATATGAAGAGAATAGTAGACTACTTTTTAGTGGAATGGAAAAATCGTAAAAGCCGCAAGCCACTTTTATTGCGCGGGGCACGTCAGGTTGGAAAAACTCATGCTGTTCGGATACTGGGTAAAACATTTGAGAACTTTATTGAAATCAATTTAGAGGTCAATGAAGCGGCACGTAAAATCATAGAAAAAGATTTAGATGTTTCACGTATTATATTACAACTTTCTGAGTTGCTCCAAACAGACATTAAGCCAGATTCAACCCTGCTTTTTCTTGATGAAATTCAAAATGTTCCCAAAGCTATTATTGCACTCCGGTATTTCTATGAAATAATGCCAGAATTACACGTCATTGCAGCAGGATCTCTGCTTGATTTCGCCATAGAACAAGTTGGCATGCCCGTTGGCCGTGTTTCAACATTATATATGTATCCACTCTCATTTTTAGAGTTTCTAGTTGCTACGGGGCACCACCAATGGGCAAAAGCAATTATTTCTTATAAAGTGCCAACAACCATAAGCGAACCACTCCATGAAAATATTCTCGTATTACTGGGAGCTTATCTTGCGATTGGTGGAATGCCTGAAGCAGTTAATGAATGGATTAACACCAAGACATCACGCGCAGTAAGAACTGTTCATGCAGACCTTATTTTTACGTACGAGCAAGATTTTGGCAAATATGCAAAATCGCATCAAGTTAAGTATCTTCACCTACTTTTTCTCAAAGCAATTGATCAATTAACCAAAAAATTTATGTATGCAAAAGTAGGTGAATACAAAAAAAGAGAGCTAGCCCCTGCATTAGAATTATTAGAAAAAGCCGGTTTATTATACAAAGTAATTCATAGTTCCGGCCAAGGTATCCCCATTGGCGCACAGGCAGATCTAGATGAGTTTAAAGTTATTCTTTTAGATGTTGGTCTTTCTCAAGCGCTTTTAAAACTTGATATAACACCTTGGTTTATTGATCCACTTACCACATTTATCAATAAAGGTGAAATTGTAGAGGCATTTATCGGCCAGGAACTGCTTGCATATTCAGACCCTATAACAAAAGAATCTCTTTTTTATTGGAATCGAGAAAAACGAGGAAGCGAAGCGGAAATTGATTATCTAATACAGCTCAAAGATCAAGTAGTTCCCATTGAGGTAAAGGCGGGCGCTAGCAAACGCATAAAAAGCATGCAGCTTTTTCTTGAATCACATCCTCACTCATCGTTTGGTATAAGATTCTGGGCACAACCAGGAGAAATACATGATAAAATACATTCGTATCCCTTATATGCAGTTGCTGCTGCATTAATAGAGAATAATGAGCATATGGCAGCGGGTATTAAGAATTTAGTTGAATAAAAGCACGATTTTGCTTCAATAATCTATCAACTTCTGGCATTCTACTTTTTATAATAAAGTAACAATAACAACCTGGATGAACATGAACAAAAAAACATTCAATCGAAACTTATTACTATCATTATTCATGCTTTTCACACTCAAAAGCAGCGCAATGGACCCTCAGAAAAAACCCGAAGTACCACTTTTAAAAAAAATATACAACTCTACACTGTTAACAGGCGCAGCTCTTAAGCACTTCGCTTTTACTCATCCCCTTGTAGCCATCCCAGTTTACAGCGTCGAACTGGCAGCACTATGGTTATTAGTTCGAGCGCCTTATGATAATATTGCTAAAATTGGGACTAATGAATGGAAGCAAAGCATCCACCCATTAGCGCGTATCATTGCTGGTCTGACCAGCACCGGTCTACTTATCTATAGTTTACATCGTGAAGAAGTGCCGTGCGCACTTGTAGATTCTGTTATGGCAAATCGCATCGACAATGTACGCTGGTATTTAGAACATGGCGCTCATCCAAACATCACTGATAAAAAACAACGTTCATTATTATATTTTGCAACCGAACAGAATCATAAAGAAATTGCAGGTTTATTATTAGAGCATGGTGCTGATCCGAACAAAAAAGAATATCGGGGCGCTGCTCCCATTCATCGCGCCATCGAATTTGGGCATTTAGAAATTGCTGACTTGCTCAAAAAATATAAAGCCGATCTTGATTTAATTCGCGATGATTTTGGTTTAGCTTCAATTCATGTTGCAGCACAAGAAGAAAAACACCTGCCTGCATTGCGCTGGCTTATTCGTAATGGTGCAGATATGAATAAGAACAGATCCTGTTCTCATCAGGATGCTCTCTATATAGCATTAAAAAATAATAACATGCCAGCATTCAAGTTATTATTACAGTCAGGAGCATTAATAAACCATCCCGATATATTAAATTTAACCTCTCTTGCCACGTATGATCAAAACAAAATTGCTGCGGGGTTACTTTTTTCCTATGGGGCAGATGTTAATGCACAAAATGGATATAGTGGTCTAACAACCCTCATGATCCATCCAAATTCTGCCGAATCAGAAAATCCGGAATTCATGCAATTATTGTTAAGCTTAAATGCCGATAAAACAATAAAAGATCGAGAAGGAAAAACAGTAATGGATCGGATTAATACCAGAAAGCCTGAAATACAAGCATTATTATGCTCAAATCAACCCCAACCAATTCCTGAATTTGCTCGTAAAATTATGCTTGAAAGGGCAAGCGATGATACAAATATAGTTAAAAAACTCCAAGCCCGAAGTTTGGGCCTAAAATAAGACTTATAAGGCCTTGACGCTCTTTTGGATCGTTCTTATAATGAGAATATACATTATAAAGCGTAGGGTCTTGTATCATGAAAATTGCCAAAATTCAGTAAACCATTCTGAAAAAGTTATCTGTAAGTATTAAATAGCAAGCCGCCCAGCCAGCAGGCTTCCTTTTTCTGTCATTTTTATCTTATTTTAGCGAGATTTATTCATGTCCATCCCATTGCTCAGCATAGAAAATATTAAAAAGAGCTACGGTACCAAAGAAAAAACCATCCAAGCACTCAAAGGCGTAACCCTGGATATTTATAAAGGTGAAGTTTTAGGATTGCTTGGCGTCAATGGCGCAGGCAAATCAACATTGTCTTCCATCATTGCCACGTTGCATCCCGCCTCAAGCGGCGATATAACTTATAACGGCACGTCTATTTATAATGATCTGCCAGGATTTCGTATGAAATTAGGATATTGCCCGCAAAAGCCTAATTTGAATCCCTATCTCACGCTCGAGCAAAATCTTATGTTTGCCGGAAGATTTTATGGAGTTCCTGAAGATACAATCAAAGAGCGTATTGCCATACTTGCAAAGCGGTTTGATCTGCAAAATTATTTGCAAGAACAAGCTGCAATATTATCCGGCGGCTATAAACAGCGGTTTATGATTGCACGCAGTTTAATCCATCAGCCAGAATTTATTATTTTGGATGAGCCTACTGTTGGGCTTGATCCTCATATTCGTAGAAACTTATGGACTATGATTAAAGAGCTCAAACATGATGGCATCACCGTTTTGCTTACTACCCACTATCTGGACGAAGCAGAAAAACTTTCTGATCGCGTGTGCATTTTAGATAAAGGCCTTATTAAACTTATTGATACTCCTGATAAGCTCATGGCAGATTTCAAGCAAAAAAATCTTGAAGATGTCTTTATAGAGCTTTTAAAAGCAAATCAAGAATAGGTATTCTATGAATAAATTATTTTATTGGCATGTGTGCAAAAATCTTATTCACACTGATCTTATTATTTTTAAACAAACGTTTTTAAATAAATTTATCGATTTGGCAATTTGGGTAATATTAACGGTGATCGTAACGGCGTACATCATGCCCTATTTTGGATTATCGGCCGATTTTGGCGTTTTTCAATTAGCGGGTGTTATTGCAGCTGCTGGTCTTTTTGAACTGTATGCAAACGTGGTTGATTTAGTAGCAGATTTTGAAGGCGATCGAGTGATCAGCTATAATCTCACCTTGCCGATACCATCATGGTTGGCAATAGCCAGCAAAGCCGGCTATTATTTTATAGTATATTGCATACTATCTATTCTCATGCTGCCTATTGGCAAACTCTGCCTATGGAATCAGCTTGATCTCACCCAGATTTCTTATTTTAAATTTATTTTGGCAGTAATCTTCCAAAGTATGTTTTATGCATGCTTTGTAATGCTGGTTGCAAGCATTGTTGCCAACATGCAAAAATTAGGCATGGTCTGGGCACGATTTATCTTCCCGATGTGGTTTTTGGGTGGATTTCAATTTTCATGGTTATCATTTTATAATGCCCTGCCATGGTTTGCTTTACTCAACTTAATTAACCCCATGATATATATTACTGAATCGGTTCGCGTATCCATTCTTGGGCAAGAGGGCTACATTAATTTTTGGATGTGTCTGCTGGCAATCACAGCATTTTCAGCATTATGCATGTGCTTGGGAATTTATAAATTAAAGAAGCGCTTGGATTTTATTTAGAAAAATAAATAATTTGTAGAGGTACTATGAAACTGGTCGAAAAAGAAATTTCACTTGACGAGCTCAAGCAAATGTCTACCAAAATGTTTGAGAGTTTGGTAAAAGCAGTCGTTGATATAGAAAAAGAAATTATGGTCGTTGATGCACAAATGCATGTTGACCAAGAAAGTTGGTTATTAGAAGAATACGAATCAAAACAGGAAAACCTCTGGGGAATTAATTTGTATCCTGAACATTGGGGAAAACTAGAATTCATCAAATTTGATTCCATGATTAATGTACGCCCCGGCCAAGGAAATAGAACGCGGGGTGTTGATAACCCCCAGCTTCAGCAAAAAATTACAAAAATTGTACTAAGATTGGTAAAACCATGATCCATACCGGGTTAACTCATGAACGATGGTTCAGATTTACACTCCTGGAACAGCTGGCCAATGTTGGTGCAGATGTTGATCGGGCTATCCAATGGAAAAACACAAATCATAAATATAGCCAACAAGCTTTTGATCGCGCATTAGAATTGTTAGATCTCACCATCGCGGACCCTAAAAACAAAAAACGCCTCAAAGAAATATGCCGAGCTCGTTATTTGCTTGTGGATCATTTTTTATATGATAATGAATACAAATCTACTGACAAAGAATGGCAAGACTATTTTTTTCAATTTAATTATGCGGCTGCTCTTGCTCGAGGCAAATAAATTCTAAAGTTCGGTATGCTTTCAGAGGAGATAAAAAGTATGAATAAAACAAAATTTATTGCTGTTGCATTACTTTTGTTTTCAGGTTGTTACGCATTGGCAATGCCTTCATGGGAAGATGAAGAAAATTTCAAACAGTGGGTGAAATCTACAAACAACATCAAAATAGAAAAGATTAATAACCATATCATAAATGTTCCTATTAATGATCAATCAACAGTACATGATATTAAAATGAGCTTGCAAGAGACGCAAGACATTGATGTTGACCGTCAATCCCTTTTGCCACTCCTGGCACTAGAGCATGGAACTCGTATTGTTCCGGGGCCGCGATTAGACAATCATGAAAATATCAAACGCGTTATGAATTATTGGGATACCGCAAATTTTTTACTTGTAATACAAACGGAAAACCAACAACAATCTACCGACTAAAAATAAGCAAAGGAACTTTTATGCACAAACAAATACTCTTTTCATTTTTGATCATATTACAGAGTTCATACCTATCTGCCATGACCCCGCAAATTGAAGCGATGATTCTTAAAACAAAATATGCGAAGCGATTTGCATTTCTGCCTGATTCTTCTCCGTTTAAACAAGCATGTAGCAAAGTTAATGAAAACAAAGAGGTAAATGGTGCGTGCGCTATACTTAGTAATTTTCTTTATTGCGCCCATCATCCAGCTCGCGCTAATCGCCCTCAAGAATGCATAGAATTTTGTAGAGAATTTACATCATTTGAATTGGGAGGCATGAACTACCGCTCTAAAGAAGCACTGCTTGCCCTGCAAAAAGAGCTTTCGCTTGATCCTAAAGACCTTGTAGATTTTATGCGCGAAATGAATGCACAGGCAACAAAAAAAGAATCACCGCATTCATGCAAAAGCAATCCCAAAAAAATGGAGAATGTTTCTGAAAATCAAGAAGAAGAAAGACCGCTGTACTGCTAAATTTGCAGCTCCAAAATTAACAAAAAATTTATTTAAGATTTTTGAAGATGAGGTGCGATATGCAAGCATTTTTGACGTGATCGTAGATACCCAATATCAAAGTAAAGGATTGGGTAAACTGTTGGTAGAAAAGATACTTGCACATACAAAACTTGCCAATACTCCATGCATTACCTTATATTGCCTTGAAGATAAGGTCGGCTTTTATGAAAAATGTGGCTTTGAAAAAAATTTTGATAACATAATTCCTATGCGATTGAAAAAGAAAAAACAAGGATACTCCATGAATAAATTATCTATACTAATGATATCATTAATTTTTCTTCACAGTTCATGCTTTGCAATGGTCGCCAAAAAAGCTGAGTTGTGTGAAACGTATGCTGAAAAAGCCGGATCTTTAAAAGCAATTGCAGAACACTATCGAAAATTTTTAAGTCAATTTGGTCAAGAGGAGCCAGGAGATTTGCTGCCCACCATGAAAACGCTTTTTGCACCTGACATTAAGAAATTTGTAAATACATGTCATAGTATCGAGGGAATCACCCCAGTGGCAACAACAATAGAAGAACTCCACGCACAGATTTGCGCAGCAAAAAAAGATCTGGGGATTTGGTGTGTTCTTGATGAAGATTTACCGATAGTATGCGTAGAAGAAAATATGGTTATCTCTCATCTGGCGATACCTACGCAAAAGAAAGGCATTATTGTGGTAATGAAAAAACTTACTTGCGATAACAAAGGTCTCATTAAAGAAATCAATGAAGTATTTAACTTTAAATCGCGAGAATAGACTTCATCTCAAGCCGTTCGGGTCAAAGGATCAGCATGCCAAAACCCATAGATGTGCTCACACTTCATGAGCAAAAAGAATTTTGTGATGCCCTCTACTTCTTAAAAATAAAAGAATTAGAAGATCTTGCTACCAATTTACAAGTGCCCATTGATGGCCCGAAGGCTGAAATAATTGAACGAATTATGCACTACCTTTCGACGGGTACTTTGTTGCCAATAAAGCCATTACCGCAAACTTCAAGAGCAATGAAAAATCAGAGTTATCCATTAAGACCAGAAACGTATATTCTTTTTGGATCTTATAAAAATGATGCAAAGACGCGAGAATTTTTTAAAACCTTAATTGGACCACATTTTCATTTTACTTCTTTCGGCATTGATTGGATTAATGCACGTTGGAAAGCGGGCAAACCGCCCACCTATCAAGAATTCGCTGATATGTGGCAAAAGGAATATGAGAAAAGAAAAAAAAGCCGGCGCCCCCCAAAAAAGTGTGGGCTTTAATCAATTTTATGCAACAATATACAGCCGAACACCCCTATAATTCCAAACAAGGAGCGATGAAAGCATGGAAAATTGCACGCGAAGAAAAAGTTGCTTTCGTGCACAAGTTAGTAAAGAAACTTAAATGATTATCGCCTTCGCAGGAATTTCCGGTTGTGGTAAAACAACAATGGCTAAAATTTTAGCACATGAACTCAATGCCGCATGTGTCACAGAACTAGAAGAAAGCAATTGGCCGCACATACTCCTTGAAAGGGAAAAATATGGATACGCCACCGGATTACTTGCATTCCGCCAAATCTGGGCTCAACAATTTATTGATGCACACATTTTATCAAATCAAGGCAAAATAGTTTTTCTAGACACTTATTTTTTCAAAATATACGGTTCATATTTGGGAAAGCCGGGTATGGATTGGTTACTCCATCCGGATGATCCTTATTTGCCACTGATGAAACAATTGAATGACCTTGATCGCAGCAATTTTCCTGATGCTGACTGTGTGGTTCTTTTTGAGCTGAGTCTTGATGGTTGGAAATTATTTTTAAAAGCCCGTGGAAGAAATTGGGATCAAATGCCCGATTTTATAACCTCATACAAGTTGAGTTCTGAGTATATTGCCCAAGCAACTCAAGAACATTGCGCGCGCAATAACATTCCGCTTATAATCTTTCAGCAGAGATTTGGCGATCCGCACGCACAAGCGCACGAGTTGCAAAAATTATTAAAGGTTCGGTTCCAAATTTAGTCAACAATTTGTAAACTTCCGGAACTTCGTGTAAACGCCTGGTAATACCGTTTAAAGGTCTTAACGAATGTCTGGGCTGTTTCAGGATAATAATCAAAGTAAAGGTATGGCTCAATCATCTCCAATTCCATGACAAAGAGCTTATCACCTCTTCTAATAGCATCAACGCGTACATACAAAATATTTTCAAAGCCTGAAGCTTTTAAAATACGTTCCGCTTCTTCAATCATCCACGATTCTGGATTAGCTTTTTTTAAATGGCCGCCATGGAAAAATTGAACACGAAAATCCCCTGTCTTAGGAGTACTGAGCATTGCGTGAGAGAATTTTTTATCAAAGAAAATAAATGACCATTCACCTTCATTAACAATTTCAGGTGCAAATGGTTGAATAAGAATAGGCTCATCAGAAGCAAAATGGGCTAATAAATCAAAGCTCTCAGCTTCTTGCAATGAGAGGCAGAATGTTTTATGTGCAGCTGCAGAAACCGACGGTTTTATAACGCATTTTTCCCAGTCATTCCCTTTCATAGCACTTGCAATATGCTTAACCGAAGAAGGGGTAGTAAATATGGTTTCGATAACATTAATTCCCTTATTTTTTAAGTCTGCCAAATATGTTTTCTTGCTATTCCATTGCACTATCGAGAGCGGATTTAACAGCGGAATACCTAACTGTTCAATATGCCGCAACGTTTCAATAAAAAGGTCATATTTTCCATCAAAATAGTCACACGTAGAACGAATAAGCGCTGCTTCGTATTGTTTCCAATTAACATTGGGCGTATCCCAAATTACTTCTTCGTAGATGAAGCCTTCTTTGACAAAAAGATGCTCCAAGTATTGCCTATCTATACACAACTCTGCTGAACGCGTAAAGGTTAACACGGCTACTTTAGGCATGTTCTTTGGTTTGGGTTTAACCATTCCTACAGCACTTGAGAACAAATCAAAAAGTGAGCGCAATTGCATAATAACCTCCTTGGAATATTTAACAAATAAATACTATTATAGTTAAATTATAGCAAAAATTCATACCTGTCAAGATATTTTGACCGGCCATAACATTTCTATTTGAAACAATTTGATAATGGATATGGAGATTATTTGTAAAAGCCGGGGAAGAAATTGGGATCAAATGCCTGATTTTATAACCTCATACAAGTTGAGTTCTGAGTATATTGCCCAAGCAACTCAAGAACATTGCGCGCGCAATAACATTCCGCTTATAATTTTTGAGCAGAGATTTGGCGATCCGTATGCACAAGCACACAAGTTGCAAAAATTATTATTAGAAGAATCAAAATGAAGGAAGATCATGAAGCACATATTTTTTGGCTTATTTTCAACTCTGGTATTAGTAACCACCGCACTGTATTGCCAAGAAAAAAAACCAAACTTAATTTTCTTTGGCTGCCAAGTTACCAGTAATAATCCTGAGCACGCAACAATAGTGGAAATCGCTACCATCATCACCGATTGGCGACTCAACATTCTTGCCGAAGGTCCATCAATGATCATCAATCAACCGGATACGGTTCTTGATTCCATGAATGATTACTTTACAAATAAGTATCTACAATCGGGGTTACTCGAAAAAATTCGAACTTCAACTATTTCGCTTGCAGATGCTGAAGGACAGATTCTTAAATTTATAAAACCATACACTCATCCTCAACAATCGCCCATGGTCGGCGGCATTTGGTTTGGCAGAGATGCTCGTACAATAAAACAAAGAATGCCTCAGCTTGCGGCTCATCTCTCAACGGTGGCACTGGGAACATTTGTCATAAGAGAACTCGCAGAACTATGGAATAATGATATCACGTTCCAAAATCGCAAAATCATAAATGCACTGCACGATGTCTATGCAACAATTGAAGAAATGCGGTATTATAAAGATACCTATTTTACAAAATAAAGGAGTTTAACATGGTAAAAACGATCGTATTTTTTTCACTGAGTCTTATTACTTTGCAAAGCTACTCCATGAATAGCGAATTACAACCCTTGGTTGCAAAAGCAAGAAAAATTACCGTACATACTCACGAACAAACTGACATTCAAGTTTCTATAGATGATAAGACAACCGTCTTACAAGTAAAGAAAAGCCTCCAGGCCTTGGGAATTCCCGTCGACGAAAAATCACTCTACCCGTTATTTAAAACTTGGAAACATTTTTGGATAGGCAATATAACTGGCGATAAATTAACTGATAATCAAAATATCAAAAAAGTAATGGATAAACATTCCGATCGCTTTTTACTTATGCCATCTGACTTATCAAAATCTCATAAATAAACGCGGCCGTGCACAAAGTCCCAGTCAAGCGCGTTTCCCTGGCTCGAGTCCACAAGCGGTTATTTAATTTAGATTCATAATCCAATACAGCAGTTCATGCTCTTCATCTTTCAATGATTCATCCGCTTGAATAGTCAACCACGGGAATTTGATGATCATTGAAGTTTTGGTGTATCCCGCTTTTAAATAAATATCATCGCGCGATGTATAATCTGCTGGCTTGAGAGGATGCATATCATGGCTTTCTTCTACTAAACAACTTGATAGATAGCCTAAAGTTTGAGCATGTTCAATTACCAAGGCATGCAGCTTGAGCATGAGTGATTTCCTACGATGCTCAGGCATAATAATCGCTTCCGGAATATAATAAAATTTCTTTGGATCAAGACCATTTTTCTCAAATAATTCAATTGACCCTTTAAAATGCACATCAAAATCAGCAAAGCCGGTGCCTGAAACAAAACCAACTGGCTTGCCATCATGATATGCTATTGCCGCAACCGAATGTGGCAAACTTGTAAACCATTGCGCATATTCAGTTTCTTCATCACTATTACCTTCATAAAGATATGGATAGTCTCTAAAGGCAGATATTCTTTGCTCAACCATGAATGGGATAATAGATCGCAATTGGTTGCCCGTGAGCAACTTCAGCGTATATTCAGCTGTTGCAGATACTGATGTCCCAAGAATAATCATGCTCAGTGCTAGTGTAATTTTCTTCATATTTCTCCTAATTACTGTTTATTTTCTTACTATACAATTATTGTCGCAACTCATTGGTTATTAAAAAAACTAAATCATCTAATGATTGTTCAAAATTATCATTAACAACTTTATGATGATATAACTTTGATACCATCTCCTCATCAATTTCTTTTTTTGCCCGCTCAAGGCGATTAGCACGCTGCTCATCAGTTTCTGATTTTCTTTTCAGAAGCCGTTCTTCTAGTGCATCAAATGGTGCAGTAATATAAATCAAAACTGAATTTCTAATGAATTGAGCCATTACTTGTGCACCACTGCGATCCAAGATGACGATGAGATTTTTTCTATTATTAAGATCATCTATGATGGATTTAGGCAACCCATACCAATTGTTAGAATAATTAGTCGTATGAATAAAAAAACCTGCATTCTGTTTTTCTAAAAATTCTTCCAACCTTATAAAATGATAATCGATCCCATTAGTTTCGTAAGATCTTGGTAATCTACAGGTGTATGTCACAATTGTTTCCAGAGTGAATTCCATCGGCAAAGTTCTTACTAGCTCTTTCACTAGACTTGATTTTCCTGAACCACTTGGTCCATAAAGAATAAAAATTTTACCATTTGTTTGATAATCCAAACTTTTCTCAAGCATAGATCCTTTCGATGTATTGAAGCATATAAGTAAGCTAACTATATGAGCATATTTCATGTGACCATCTTTTATTTGAAATTTTGCTAGCAATCATACTACAATATAAAAAACCAAAAACAACTCTTCCGCAAGTATAAATTTCAGGAAATAGAACAAGCGTGAAAATTTTCATCAAAAATTGCTGTTTCATTATCATCCTGTGGACTGCATCATGCGCAGGATTTTCCGCTACCTACTATTATCAATTATATCTTCATAATGAATATTATGCTGAACCGCCAGGGTTTCCCAGTAAGATAGTCATTGCGCCCATTGTAGCCTCATTCTCAGGCAATGGAACTCCTTCAGATCAATGGAAAGAAACGCGTTTTTTAGGCGGTATTATTGAAGCGCTTCGCCTTGTGCATAATCATACGTGGATCGAATTTATTGCGGCCTTTGGCAAAGAAAATGTCCGCTTTTCTCATAAAGGTGTATTTGGGCGCGAATCTCGAGCCGGGTGGGATGATTTCCTGATTGATGTTGGTCATAATTTTCTTGATGCAAGTGGCAAAAAACAATTATTGGTACACTGGCTGACCGGAGTTCCCTTAACCCGAAAAGTAACCTTAGCCGAAGTGGAAAGCCCGTTGTGGGGAATTCGCACGATTGCCACCGGACCGGTTATTGAATTTGCCTATGATTTTATTCGTAATCCTGCTCAAGATCTTTTTCTGGGCATAATTGCCCGATTTTTGCACCTTTTTAAACGAACCTATGAACCAATATTGCCATCAGATGCATTTTTTCACCCGGGAAACGCGCTCGATATTTTAGCGCTGTTTCATTATCGCTATGAAGCGCAAAATATCGAAATCGGATATATCTATACTCGCTATAATAACATTTCATACCAATTTCATGATCATACGCAGCATTTGCCATCAGAACGATATAACAGTTTTTATGGAGATTACTTTTATTTTTCAGAAGAAAAATCGATGAGTTTTGAAATCAATATTGCCAAGACATTTGGAGATCCATTTTCAGGAATCACTATCTACGGGTCGGTTGCATATTATTTTTGAAAATATCACTAACCACCTCTTGCCCGGATCAAAATATGATAAAATATGTTTTTTTACTAATGCATCAAATTTTTTATGCATATGCATATATCAATCTACTGATTTTCATAGAGTTCATAGAGCAATTTGCATAAACCTTCTCTGTAATCGCCATGAAAATGGAAACTCACTGGTCTATCAAAGACTGGGCAGTTTAATGTTTACTTACTCTATATTTGCCATCATTATATATAAATCGATACGGCATTTTCTTTGTTTTCTTTTGTTTTATTTGCAAGTCAAAATAGCCGTTATGTTTTTTATTTGTCACACACACAACCCACTCTCGCTCTGTTACAAAATGTTGCCGTGTGCCATCCTCGTTCCAATCCCCCGCCAGATTCTGCAGGCAATATATAGGAACATTAAGTACCGGCACTATTTTTGTATCTTTAACCACAAAAAGAATTAGATTATGGAACTGCGCAAAGCCACCAGAATATCCTTCATTGCGCGCAAGGCGTAAACCAAATGCAAAATCTTGAGGTGCTATTTGATACATCGCACAATCTATGCGCACAAACTCATCTAATACCTGGCCATCTTCAAAATCTTCAATTTTAGTAGGATTATCAATCTCAAAACGAAACGGGGTTTGCGTATGAGCAACTATTTCAAAATGATGCGGTTTTTTTATTTTAAATAGAGTGATAAAAATCTGAGCTGGATCATTAATATGATCATATCCGGCATCTTTAATTTCACCCACACCAATATAATAATCTAATCTGCCCGGCCCTTTTTGCATGATCAGGGTATTACATTCTATGTTTGGGTTTTTAATCATCTGTTGATATGATTTTTTAAAAACAAGCTGAGACAATTCATCAATCGTAATTTCTTTCGGCAAATTTTTACCAATGTTCTTTTGGCAACCCCCTTCGATTTGATCAACAAAGGCCTTGATTCCATCAGGAGATTGGATACACTGTTTTGACTGGTGAAGATTGTGCGTTTTGCTAGGAATAAGAGAATGCACCACACACAATAACGCAATACTCGCATATTTATAAATCATTATTTTGCTCAGATTATAATATACTATTCTTGAAAACATGGGCATAATACCATTGTAAAGATTTAAAAGGAACATCTATGAAACTTATTTCTATTTTTGTCCTCTCAATTGGATTATTAACTGCATCCAATACTCGCCCAATTGAGGTTTTGCCAGCAGCAGCCGCGGTCGCAACATGGATAGTGGTAGCGCCTACAGTTTCGTTGTTTGTTAACACTGTTCCCAATCCTTTGCAGGAAATCGGTTGCATGTTAGTTGATCCGCGCGATTTAGCTTCGCGCTATGCCATGGGCGGTATCGTGGGAGGATCGGTAGGAACTTATGCAGCACTTGCAGTATATAAAGCCCTTGCATCCAAACAAAGTGATAATTAAGATTCACGATCTTCTTATTCGATTCTGCTGCTTTTCGCTCTTGTATCCGCTTGCACAAATAGCGTAAAAGTACACTTGTTTTGGGGAGATTATGCCATGCGCGCAACTGCCTCTTTGGTCGATAATACCGCGTGTGCCAGGTATCGGTAGTTGATCAGCGCCGACTCGTAACCATCACCCCATTGCGGGTGGCGAGGCCCCGCGATCGCATCCTTTACAATGGCAACTTCGAAACCTTGCTCAAGGAATTCACGCAGGTGCGACTCGACGCACATATTTGCCAACATCCCAGCTAGAATGATCTTGCTGATCCCTCTCTTGCGTAGCTGGAGAACGAGGTCATTAGTCTGAGGCCCAAACACCTTGTGTGGGCTGACAACAATTGTCTTGCCATTTTGGATATACGGCTTGAAACGATCCAGCCAGTCTGCGCCCGAATCGGTGAGCCCGGTTAAATCCAGTGGCCCGATTCGTGCGAATGTATGGGTTTTTAATTCTATAGCTTCAAGCGGTCCATTGATCTTCCAATCATGATCGGTGGCGTAAAAATAATGGGGCGAGATGAGCACCTCATAATCATTTGCTTTGGCAGCCTTGAAAAGACGCTCTAAGTTCTTGATGATACCATTTTTGGTAACACTGGCGCCGACCAAGCCCCAAGTGGTGCCCTTCTCGCTTAGAAAATCATTTTGCGGATCTATTACAACAACAGCAGTATCACGATTATTGAATTTCATTCTTAAGCCCTTCCGTTTTTTCTGAAATCTAATACCTCGTTTTGACTGATGTCAAGATTATTTATAGTGTAAACCCAATATATAACGTATCATCATAGATTTGCCTTATATACGCTGACTTTTCAAAAATAGTATCATCGATCTTAAATCCTATACTAACGCACAACGATTGGTGCACCGTATTTGCTTTACGCACCATCATTACTACTTTTTGCATCTGTGGATACAATTCATAATATATCCAATAAAAGCTGATCTTATTTTAGTTTCAAAGGATTTAGAATCAAAATTAAGAGCTATAGTACATACTAATATTATTCGAGGATCTTCAAGCGGATTAAAGGTAGTAAATCCTATGGCCATGTTATCACTATACGCCAGACAAGCATGGAGGTTGTTTTGCATTAACGCTTGTTGAGTCTTTTCAAAAATATTCTCTAAATAGATCTGCGTTGATCCAGTAATCCCTAAAACCTCAGGCGCAATATCCTTATACAAATCCATAAAATAGTTTATAAAAATGGAGCGGCCTATTTCTAGCGAAGTTCTATCATTTTTTGAGATTTCACGAATAGTAATATTCATGTGCGCACCCAAAAATTTAATGCTTATAACTCTTTAAACACATCTTCTATTATTTCTTTCATAATTACTGCTGGATGAAAGTAGCAGAAGTTTTTATCAGTAAATTACCACAATCTCTTTTGGGCGAATGCATAGCCAGAACCGCCTTTTAAATATTTCTCAAATTCTACTGCTTTAGATTCATTGTCAAAGCAGATATAAGTAACTATTTTCTATGGCTTGAAATCGGCAGTAAAAATAGACCCACCAGCATTATGCTTTTGAAGGCGTTCCTCAAGATTTGTAGTATAACCGATATAAGTTTTCGTTTGATCTTTTAATGATCTGAGTAGATAAACGTAATGCATAAAATTGAATAGCCCTACTTCGCTAAAGCTTCGAAGGGCTCCAGTCTACGCATCGTGCTATTCAAGTTTTTTGTACCACCTAATAAACCGGCGCAGTCAGGCGTAGCCCCTTGTGGGCGTAAACTGCAGTCATTGGTCACTCTTCGAACTTTTAACTGGAAAAGTCTTCACGCACAATTCATTAGGTTAATATAAAAAAAATCAGCAACATTTCAAATGCCATAAAAAATTGAGCTATGGATTTTTTTCGATTTGTTTTTGCTCTTTTTCTTTTAACTTTGGTTGTTTTATTCTGCCAGGTAGAGAATAATCAATGGGATATCTCCCCAACTTATCTTTGCAGACAATACTCGGCGAGCCCTTATATTCGGTATCTATGATAATTGCCACCCCCTTAGAATCCCAAAAAATATTACCAAATCCAACATCAAATGGAGCCTCTTTGCATATTTCCTCGAGCTCTTGCATCGCCTTATCACTAAGTCCTTTGCCCGTTATCGATTCTTCATGAGCAAAAATAATCAATTCATATCTTCCATTAGATTCGTCAGAAATATGAAGCGCAACATCTCGCGCTGTATCAAGAATGCGCCATGTCATTATTTCGTCAATAATCTGCTGTGCTTCTTTATTTGTAAGATAACGATTTGTTTTTCTATCCCAAACAACAAGAACCTTTCTGGGCAATCTAACGAACGTTAATTTTTTCTGATCAATAACCTGTTGCAATTTGGCATAAGTAAACAGCCTATTAATTCCATATTTTTTTCTATATGTCTTCTCAAGCTCAGGCAGTTCTTTATCATCTTTTAATAAAAAAGACTTAAGAAGAGTTTTTCCATCTTTTAGTCCAGCGGGTAAATCCTGCAAGGAAATCATATATACTGGTTTTTCTTTTTTTGAACGCTCCAAAAGCTCATTGAATTTCGGTTGCCATTCCCAAACGCCAGAATAAGCGCGCCCATAAATACGATTTTTTTCAAAAAGCTTTTCTAGATCAACTTGATTGTTATCAACAATAAGGAATTTTTGAGGAATATAGAGCTGTATTCCGTCATAGCCGCCCTGCCTATAAAGCATGGTTAATGGATCATATGTGGCCGCTTGAGAAGGAGGAGCTTCCTGTGCGCGCAGAAGAATTTCCAAAAATACCAATACAATTAATAACAGCTTTTTCACAATTCAACCTCTGTTTCTGAATTATAAGCAACATTACAATGTATATTTATATATACTTAAAAAAGATGATGAAAGTCAAACATTCAAAAATACATTCTGGCCAGACTTCTTTAAATTTATGAATCCCAGCCGTGTTTAGAATAAGAAATTCCATTCTGACTGAGCTCAATAGCTTGGCGATGTGCCGGTATCAATTTATCAGGCAGTTGATTCACCGGGAACCAGCGCACGTCATCGCATTTATCAGGTTCACAGTTACTGGGAATACCCTGCCAAACCGATGGCCTAAAAACAAATACATAAAATTCAGTTTCAGGACCCTGGCGATCTACGACATGAACAAGATTGAGATCATCAATCATGATTCCAACTTCTTCTTGAGCTTCGCGTTTTGCTGTCTCTAATGCAGTTTCTCCAGATTCAATTTTGCCGCCGGGTAGCGAATAAAGCCCATTACCGAATGAAACTCCTTTTCGTCGTACTAATAAAACTTCTGACTTTTCATTAATCAACAATACTATGGCGTATGACATAGAACCTTTAGGCTTTTTATTTCTTACATACATTTCTGATTTAGTTGTTCCACAAGTTGCTGCGATCAGCATTAATAATAGCATTTTATATTTTATCATATTTTTTTAGTCTTTAGTTTTTTTGATGTGAGGATTTGAAGATTACCACAATCTTTTTTGAGCAAAAGCATAGCCAGAACCACCCTTTAAATATTTTTCAAATTCAATTGCTTTTTCTTCTGAATCAAAGCAGATATAAGTAACTATTTTCCATGGTCTAAAATCAGCAGTAAAAATAGATCCACCAGCATTATGCTTTTGAAATCGTTCTTCAAGATTGGTGGTATAACCAATGTAAGTTTTAGTTGGATCTTTTAATGATCTAAGTAGATAAACGTAATGCATAAAAATGAATGGCCCTACTTTCTCCTTCGCATAAAGCTTCGGAGAACAGGTCGCTTTTTGAGGATTTATATACTTTTAATTTTTTTAATTGATTGGCCCTACTACGCTCTTTCAGAGCTTCGAAGGGCTCCAGTCCTACTTCGTGTTATTTTTTCTTTTGATTATGCCTTTAAAGAAGAAGGCCTGTTCTTCGTAGCTCGCTTGCGAGCGAAGTAGAACTGGGGCGGAAGGATTCGAACCTCCGAATGTCGGTACCAAAAACCGATGCCTTACCACTTGGCGACGCCCCAGTAAATTTGTGAGAGTTAGATCTCTTCGTGATCTATTTCAAGTTCAATTACTTTTTTATATTCATCGATCACTAATTCTTCGATTGATTTTCTCATATCGGAATTAAGAGGGTGAACGATATCTCTAAAGGTGCCATCTTTTCTGCGACGCGACGGCATAGAAACAAAGAAACCTTTGTTGCCTTCGATGATTTTTAAATCACGCACAATAAAACTATTGTCAAAGACGATTGTGGCATAGGCTTTTAACCTGCCGGTTTCTTTCGCTGGGTAAACTTTTACTTCTGTAATTTCCATGACTGCTATCCTTAGAGCTTTTGTATTACAACCCTCTTATTTTCTAATTAATAGTGCCTTTATTCTATAGGATTAGGCCTTTTTGTCAACGATCTTCAGGGTATTTTGTAAAAAATATACGCACATTACAACTTTTGGGCCGCGCGTAATTTCGCCGAACGAGCAGATGGATTTACTGCTAATTCGTCCGGGCCAGCCATGATAGCCTTATGAGTCACTACTTCTAAAGTTCCCATACGCTTTTGATCATTAAAAAACTGTTTGACAATACGATCTTCAAGAGAATGGAAACTAATACATACTAATCTGCCATCGGGCTTTAATGTGCTCACCGCTGCCGGTAAAAATGCATGAATATTATCAAGCTCATGATTCACATAAATACGCAATGCCTGGAAAATTTTAGTTGCAGGATGTATTGAGCGTCGGCCTTTATTCGGCACAATAGTCTCAATCACATCAACTAATTGGCCGGTAGTTTTAAACTTGTTGCCAGACCGAGCTGCAATAATAGCCCGTGCAATTTGTCTACTTTTTGGCTCTTGACCCAGCTGGAAAAAGATCTGTTCAAGTTTTTCTTGGGATGATTTATTAAGAACCTCGGCCGCGGTTACTTGATAATGCGCCGCTGAAAGACGCATATCCAAGGGAGTATCTCTAAAAAATGAAAGCCCCGGAGTTTGGGCAATCTGAATTTGGGATGTCCCAAAATCAGCCAATACCCCATCAACCGGCCCAATATTATGTTTTTTAAGCAACTTATAGAGTGCTGAAAAATTACCCCACATAAATGAAATGCGGTCCCCAAATTCTTCTTTAAAAATCGGGCCATAGGTCTCTATACTAACTGCATCCCAATCCATGGCTATTACTTTACAGGTTTTATTCTGCTCTAAAATAGCGCGCGTATGGCCGCCGGCCCCAAACGTAACATCCAAGTAAATTCCCTTGGGTTTTACTTGTAAATACTCAAGAACTTCTTTTACCAGAACCGGTTTATGTGTTGTAATATGCATTTCTTTTTCTATCATTCGTTTTATGTATCTCGCTATGGTTCGATACGATTGCTAACGCAATCACTCACCATGTGTGATTCTGGCCCACACATCCTGAGTAGCACTTATGAGTGCGTATCGAAGGATTTTTTAGGTAAATTTCTGTACCAAATTCTCAAGCGCAAGACCGCGCGATCCTTTTACTAAGACTACTGATTCTTGTGCTAATTTCTGTTCTAACTTTTCTACCGCTTCCTTCCAGCTTGGCACAATATCAACCGTAATGCCAACCGGAACCGTTTTATGGGTCCATTTTACCAGATCGCCCACTAAAATAAGATGCTTGAGAGACGGAACTTTGCGTAAGAATCTGCCCAATTGGCGATGCCAGAATGGAGAATTAACCCCAAGCTCAAGCATATCGCCAAGAACAGCAATTTTTTGAGCTTTTGTTTCAATTTTTTGGAAGGCAAGCAATGCAGCCTTCATACTCTCAGGATTGGCATTATAGCAATCGTGAATAATTTTTCCTTTTTTGGCAGAAAGCGCTTTTTCTTCAAATCTACCAGAAACGCGCATCGGCTGTTGAATGCCCTCAATAATTTTAGCCGTGGGCACATGCAACAAATAGGCAATCGCCGTTGCAGCCAGTGAGTTCATCACCGCTCCTTCATGCGGATGCTGCAAAATAACCGTGCATTTTTCTTTATAGATTTTCATCACAAAAGAAATTTGAGTGCCGGTTGCATGAACTTTTCGCGCCTGAATTTGATTCACCGTCTTTGAACCAAATTTTATCATCGGATGATTATAACCCACGTTTGCAAGTAATGGTTGATCACCATTAATAATCCCGATACTCGTATCATTAAAATACTTAAAAATATCTCTTTTTTCTAACGCAATATCAGCCAAAGAACCAAGACCTTCCATATGAGCATGGCCAATTCCGGTAATTACTGCCGTCGATGGACGTGCAATTTTTGCTAACTCTGCCATCTCGCCGCGCTTGCTAATACCAAGCTCCAAAATAGCCGCTTGATGATGTGAGCGCATCTTAAAAATATTTATTGCAACGCCTACGCGCGTATTCTGATTGCCTTCAGATGCAATAAAGGGAGTATTATTCGCACGTAAAATTGATTTAATAATCTCTTTGGTTGATGTTTTGCCTACTGATCCGGTAATGCCAACAACCGGATAATTAAATTGATCACGCCATGCACATGCTAATTTAATAAATGCATGCATCACATCATTCACGATAATTACTAATGTATTTTTGAGTACACTTTGATCAAGCGAGTTAAGCAGCTCCTTTTTGCTGGAAGCGATTATAAAACCGGCAGCATTTTTTTGTAACGCTTGTTCCAGATAATTATGACCATCAACTTGTACGCCGCTCAGCGCGACAAACATATTTCCTGGTTGCAGTGTTCTGGTATCAACTGAAAATGCAATATCATCGGGATATTTGGCAAATGGAATAATTGCTTCAGGCAAAACACCCTTAACAAAATGCTGATCAAAACGCATCGACTTTTCTCCGTTTTTTTAACGAGGAGTTTTAATTTTGAAATCATTTAACATTGTCTTGTAATGCAGAAAAAATGGCCTTTTTTTGAACATTTGTCAAGGAATACTAGCAAATACAGAGAAAACCTGATAATTCTTAATCTCAATAACAGGAATTATTTGAAATTCTAAAATATATATCATGAACTAAATCATTAATATTTAAAGGATATTACGATGCATAACAGTTCATTTCGGTTATTACTTTGCCTTACTTTTATTGCCAATGGTGCCGTTGGAATTTCTTACCATACGCTTGACCCTCAGATCGCTCAATTTCTGACTGACCTTTCAAAGCAAAAAGGCCCAGCCATTTATACGTTAACTCCCGAAAAAGCACGAAAAGTTCTTGATGATTTACAAGCTAACACGGTAAATACCATCCCCGCTTCAGTTCAAGAAAAAATAATTGCTGGTGGACCAACTAAAGAAATTTCAGTTACCATTGTACGGCCTCAAAATAGTAAAGGAAAGTTGCCAGCAGTTATCTATTTGCATGGCGGTGGATGGATTTTAGGAAATAAAAATACTCACGATCGTCTTATTCGTGAACTGGCTAACAGAGCTCAAGTAGCAATTGTATTTGTGAATTATACACTTTCTCCAGAAGCACAATATCCTGTTGCGCTCGAACAAGCATATACGGTTCTTGAATATGTGGCTAAGCATGGGGCTAAACTTCAATTAGATTCAAATCAAATTGCTATAGTTGGCGATAGCGTTGGTGGTTTAATGGCAACCGTCATTACCCAGATGGCAAAAGATCGCAATGGACCAAAAATTAAACACCAAATACTTTTCTATCCGGTAACCGATGCAAATTTTAATACCGGTTCTTATAAGCAGTTTGCCGATGGTTTCTGGCTCGGCAAAAAATCTATGGAATGGTTCTGGGATGCCTATCAACCTAATAAGGCTGAAAGAAATAAGCCCTACGTGGCACCCCTGCACGCAAGCTTAGAACAATTAAAAGGATTGCCACCGGCACTCATTATTACGGATGAAAATGATGTACTGCGTGATGAAGGTGAAGAATATGGACGCAAATTACGGCAAGCAGGCGTGCCTGTTACGGCAGTGCGCGTTTTAGGCGCTATCCATGATTTTGCAATACTTGCACCACTGAAAGATACCACAGAAACGCGCGTAGCAATTGACCTGGCTACCGGTACGCTCAAGAAAGTATTTGGGAAGTAAACGCAAACTCAATATAATAAAGAGCATAAATTGGCAAAGGCCGCTCGTGGTGAGTGTTGCCGTAGGCGACGTATCGAACCATGCGGCCTAAAAAAATATACACCACAATCACTTGGAAAAATCATGACACTAAAAAAAGTATTTATTTTCCTGATTATTGTAGCACTTTTGTATGCGACTGGGCACGTGTATTATAGATGGCATAACAACCCCCCTTTGTCTGATCCCAAGGATAAAGCGGGCCATAATGCACTTTCAGGCGCAATAAACGCAGGCGACTTAGAACAGGTCAAGAATCTTGTCAATCATGGATTCACCAGAACGTCCTGGGGAAGCCCACTGGATTATGCAATATTAGCAATCAGGTCTGTAGGCCCGAAAGAAAAAATTAAACCAGTTATATCATTTCTTGTTGATTCAAAATTTCCCACCAAAGAATCGCCCATCATTATAGCGCTTTTAACGAACAACAAAGATTTGGTCAAAGCATTGGCAGATACACTAGATACAACCAATATGGGGGAACGTGAATTAAGGCGGCTCAGAGAGGCTGCAATGATCACCGGTGATCCGAAGCTCTTTGACTTTTTATTGCATAAATTTCCCAATCTTGGTGCCACTGGTCCAGAAGAATTTTCTCTCTTAGAAGAAGCGCTACACAGCTATAGCCCCGCCATGGTTAAATACGTGTTAGGATTTACAAATCACAATCAAATTAATACTCCAAGAAACAAGAGAAGCTATACCCCTTTTCAGCAGGCAATTTCCTTGAATCAATATGGAGATAATTTGGAAATTATCGAATTGCTTTTGCAGCACGGCGCAAACCTACATGAACAAGACTATGAGCCAGGCCATTCGCCATTTGATCTTGCAAGAGATAATCCTAAACTTATTGAACTATTGCAAAAATATAATAAAAAAATGTAAACCCGCATGGTTCAAGCCTACTCCGCCGTAGTTCTAGGCAAAGAATCTTGCCTTTGACGTAGAGGCTACGAAGGCCGGATACGATTTTTCGCCAAAAAGATCAAAATCACTCACCACGAGCGGGTGATCAGCGAATGACTTTCCGTGTCTTACCGCCATATGAAGGCGCAATTAATCCTTGCGCCTCAAGCATATCAATAATAAGATAAACTAAAAAATAAATTATTTATAAATTCAGTTCGACCAATCTTGAAATTTTATTTATTATTTAATAAGATACCTGGAACATTTTGAAATATTTTTCTCAACCAACTTTGTTTTTTTTAAGGTGTCACCATGAAGAGCATGTGCCTAAAATTATGTTTCATCAGCAGTATTATCACCAATCATCTCTTAGAAGCTTCAGCTCCTCCAGCAGCCGAATCATCTCATGCGATAGTAAGATTAACTAATGCAGAAAGAAATAGTCTTGCTGCCATTACTTTTTCTAAAGACTTACCCCCACTTGATCCTAAATTCTGTAAACACATATTGGAATCTGCTCCATCAGAGGTAAAAGATGCTATTGATGAAATTCTTAATCCAAATGTGTATTCAAAATTCCCTAAAATTAAAAGCAATAAGACTCTTATTTTGCATGGCCCATCTGGAGCAGGAAAATCAACTCTCGCAAGAGTTATTGCCCAACTGGCCGGCAAACAATATATTATTGTCGAAGCTTCAATGTTAGCAAATGAATACCAGAATTCGGCAGCCGCAGGACTCAATAGAGTAGGTCAACTTGCAAGCGAAACCGATTCTTCTATTTTAGTTGAAGAGATTGATGCCCTCGCTCAAGAAAACAGAAAACGAAGTGAAGAACAATCTGATGAAACACCAAAAGCGCTCTGGCGTCTTTGTGAAATCGCCAAAAATAAGGGATTACTCTTTGTTGGGACCACAAACAATTTAGAAAATTTACCACAGCAAACTAAAAGAAGATGGACCTTTTGCATCTATGAAATACCTCTTCAGGCATCTATTGAACAACGAAAAAAAATAATCGAACATTATATAGATGTATGTCCACATGCCATCACAAAAAATGAATTTTTTAATCTTATTCAAAATACTAAAAAATTATCCCACGGAGAATTAGAAGAGATAACAACATTAGCGATAAAAAAAGCCATCAGAAGAAACCAAACTTCTCCCGTGCTCACAATTAATGATTTTAATGAATGTATGCAAGTGGCAAAACGCAACAAAACGCTTCTAAACAAAATAACATGGAAAAAAAAAGATATCTTTAATTACACCATACAAACGATCGGGGCAATATCAAATCTAGTTTCAATCGCATCTGGTATAATTGCAATGCGCAACAATCAACAATCATTAGTATTAGCACAAGCGACCTTTGCTGCAAATGTATGTAACTCGTTAGCCTCTCAACGCCTGGCTGAACAATCGATGAAGCAAACTCAAGACATTGCCGATCGATCACATGATTTGGCAGAAAAAGGGCAATCGCAAGCACAAAGAATTACTGATAAAGCTGACCAACGCGCTGCAGATGCAGCTTCCTTACAAAACTCATCACTCACTACTCAAAAAGTTGGAGTTGGTGTGCAGGCAGGTACAGCTGTAGCAGGAATTGCTATTGGTATCGCGGTAGCATCGGGTTGCACCATTTCTTAATTTGGATATAAAAAATGGCTATGTTTTTTCGATTAAAAATAATTCTATTTTTTTTATTTTGGTTTAATTGTACATCTAAAGGAATGATTAGCACTCTTCCTCACATAATACAATCTGCCGAGACCGCGGTTGCAGCGTATAACGCAAGCTTAAAGGCTACAGAAAATGCCTATGACGCTCATGATAGAATAGGAACACATCATATCGTTGATCATCAAACTTTTTCAAATACCAAAATGATCAGTGATATTTATAGTGATCAAATGGGTATAAATTTAAATAGCCCCATTGATTGCTTAGCGCATCAAATTGAAATCGACCGATCTTCATTTGTTTCAGCGTGCGTAGAACCTCAGGCTTGCCAATTTACAACTGCTGTTACGATCCCAATAACGCATGAGATGCCAATTGAATCAAAAGCCATAAGCAATGACTTTCATAATGCCACGTCAGATAGCCCTGCTGCACAAATTCAGTCATCAATAGATGCCAGCAATATCCCTTCCGCTACACATCAAGAACAAACAATAAGTGGGCACATACCACATCTTTTGGACCGGACATCATTTGATAGTAGACATGCGATTGAATCACACCCGAGTTATACACATGA
This sequence comes from uncultured bacterium, assembly GCA_963788045.1. Classification (GTDB taxonomy): domain Bacteria; phylum Babelota; class Babeliae; order Babelales; family Vermiphilaceae; genus BTUB01. Next base: position 261,893 of record CAWBEW010000001.1, on the reverse strand, counting down.
ACAAACAGTAAGCAGCAATACACGCTTAAGTCATTATTCGAACGTCCACTCTTTATCAGCGGAAGTACGATATAGAGTCGGAGAAAATATTTCTGAAACAGATTTCTATGCTCTTATCTTATCAAAAAGTGATGCACCGGATGCAATGTCAGCACAGTTATCAATATGCACCAAAGACTGGACTTCGCATTCAAAATTTACGATAAGTGAAAAAACTCAAGAAGCCTTACGATCATTTTTCTTTGAGTGCGATTCTAAAGAAGGCCTTCATTTTATACCTGTAAACACCACAGAAAGGCAAGGCGAATTAATTAAAATTTTAAATCCCGATATTCAAAAATATTATGAATCAATGGGTGATCACCAGGGCTACCTACGTTTTCTGAATACTTATGCTCAAAAAAACATTGAACAAGCTCGCTATTTGCATGGCATTGCAAAAGAAGGGAAAGATGCAATAGATCACATAGAAAGCTTTTCAGCAAATACTCTCAGTTATCTTTATAGCTTTGTTAAATCAACTCCTGCTGATTGCACGAAAATAATACAAAGCCGTTTTGCACAGGATTTAAAAACAATCGATCATCTCTGCAAGCAAGGCAGAATTGCAGAAGCAGAAGCTTATATCGATACTCGACTCAGACAGCGACTTGCTGGTGGCGATCATCCTACCACTGTTTATAATCGCACCATGAGTCTTCGAGATCACGATAATTTGTGCAAAATTGTTGAGAACTATAAACGGATGCCTGCTGATTCAAGTCAGACTTCATTAAATCAGCGTGCGCTTGTTTCAATGGTGACTCAAAAAATAGAAAAACAAGAATTACAGGATAAAATTCAGAATAAAAATGAAGCTCCTGTGCAAAATAACCAATCTCAGAAAGGTCTTGATGTTCACACTATTGAATCACAAACCTCTTCTCCTGTTGGACCAAATTTAAAGGGACCTGAAAAGGATAATGAGAAAAATACACCTCAGAGTCAAAAAGATTTTTCTGATTTGATTTTAAATGATAAAGAATATCAAGAAATAAACCAAAAATTAAACAAATTAAAAGAAGAAGCTCCAAACATGAAAATGCAAGATCATGAAACCGGGATATTCGAGGTAAAGGAATGGGATCGATTAGAACAAGAATCAACAGCTCAATATAATAATATTAGAGCAGATTTGAACGATATCGATAAAGTCTGTGAAAATCTTGGCCTGGAAAAAAACATAGTCCAGAAAGTAAAAGATCATGTTTTTTATAATAGGCATCAATTAGATAGTGGAATCGAAAGATTTGATCCAAATTTAAATATCGCAGAATCATGGAAACGTATTTCCAATAATAAATATGTGCGAAGCGATTTGGAATGGTTTTTGCATGAATTTGCTGAAAGCAAAATCGAAGCTGCATTTCCAAAAGTATCTCATAGAAATGCTCACGATTACGTAAATACCATTCATAATTGGTCAGAACTTCTTAACAAATAGGACATCTATGGAATGTTTTATATTAATACGAAAAGTATCAGATGGAAACAATGTACATTACTATGCAGTCTTCAAAAAAGATAATGAAAAGGAAATAAGCTACTATATTGGATTGGATTCAGATAGAAAAAAAATATATTTCTATAAGGACAATCTTTTTAAAAACCCATTATGTATTTATGATCAACACCAAGACAGGTTCGAAAAAACTGATCCAGAAATGCTACCTTTGCTTAATGGAAAAGTAATAATGAAAGCCCTTAGAACTCTTAGAAACAATTATTTCCCTCAAAGTATTAGCTGGGAAGGTTGATTACACAACATTAAAATTTAGGGTATACCGGTCATGACTTTCAAAAATGTTTATATGTTATTTATATTCATTCTCATTTCATTGCTGACACTCGCTGAAAACAATGAAAACAAAAAAGAACTGCCAAAAGATCCATTTGAAAATGAAATATCAGATACTATAATGGGTGCCATGCGCACCGATAAATCTCTTGATCCCGATGTCGTAAATTTTCTATATGAAAAAGCTCCGGTAGAATTTAAAGACTATATTGAGTTCATAAAAATAGCAGAATCCTATAAGGGCGAACAACAAGCCATCCAGAAAGATCTAGCGCCAAAGCGATTATTGTTGGTTGGCCCCCCGGGCACAGGAAAATCAACACTTGCTCAAATAGTAGCAACAAAACTTGAGCGCCCCCTCTACTTTATTCGAACTCCCATGCTTGCAAATGAATATCAAAATTCAGCAATATCAAATCTACGCAGAATATTAATGGACGCAATAGCCAAGAAAAAGCCATGTGTTATTATCTTCGATGAAATAAATGCGCTGCTTTCTCAGCCAGATAGTCGCGGCCAAAATGAAAATTTGCAAATCGGGTCAGTACTTTGGTTACTTTTGGATCGATGTGCAAATTGGCCACATATTTTAATTATCGGAACCTGTAATGATATTTCCCAACTACCGCCCCAGTTACGAGATCGATTTGAGGGGAATGTTATAGAAATTACCCGATCAGGCTTAAATGATCGTTTTGAAATATTATGCCATTACTTTTCTCAGCATAATTACGAATTTGATAGCCCCTATATTTATAAATTAGCAAAACGGACTTCTGATTTTTCTAATCGACAATTAGAAGCATTAGTTACTATGTCATACAGGAATCAAGTGATACGATGCTTAGGAGACATTATAAGAGAAGAAGATGTTCAAAAAGCTCTCACTCAATTTCAGACTGGTGCAAAAATTTTGCATCCTCGATTTCAAAACATTAAAAATTGGCTCAAGGAATATGCGCAATGGTTACCTGCAGCAACAGGAACACTAAACTTAACATTGCTCATCGGAACTATTTGTTACTCAATTATCCATAATAAAAAAATTGCCTAGTAAAGTCTCAATTATTCTATCGAATTACTTTCCTCGTCTTGCCACCATATGAAGGCGCAATTAATCCTTGCGCCTCAAGCATATCAATAATGCGTGCAGAGCGGTTGTAGCCGATTCTAAATCTGCGTTGAAGCAGTGAAATTGATACTTCTTCAATTTCACCAAGAAATTGGCATACCTGTTCATACATTTCATCTTGTTGGCAATCCAGTGAAGCCCGATCTTGGCAGTGCACTTGTTGCAAATCAAGATAATCAGTTGGGCGTTGCGCGCGAATATGCGCAATTACTTGATGTATTTCTTTATCAAGCACGTATGCGCCATGCACTCGTTTGAGCAATGAATCATTTGCGTCAAGAAAAAGCATATCCCCACGGCCTAATAATTTATCAGCACCGGCACAATCAAGAATGGTACGCGAATCGATTTTTGATGTTACCCGAAAAGAAATTCTACTCGGGAAATTTACTTTTATTAATCCGGTAATCACATCTACTGATGGCCTTTGTGTTGCGGCAATAAGATGAATTCCAGCCGCACGGGCCATTTGAGTAATGCGAATAATTGCATCTTCAACTTCTTTACCGGCACACATCATTAAATCAGCCAGCTCATCGATAATAACCACAATAAAGGGCATGTTCTGATTATCCTGTTGCATACTCTTGCGATAATCATGAATATTACGCGCTCCTGCTGCTGCCATAATTTCATATCGCTGCTCCATTTGTTTTACCACCCACCGCAAAACTGATGGCGCAATTTTAGGATCGGTCACGATCGGAAATAAAAGGTGTGATATATCAGTATACGGTGCAAATTCAAGCCGTTTTGGATCAATGACCACTAATCGTAAATCATCAGGCGAGGTTTTACAAAGCAAGCTAATGAGCATCGCATTAAGCCCAACTGATTTTCCGGAACCGGTTGACCCCGCAATGAGTAAATGTGGCATTTTGGCAAGATCAATAACCACCGGATTGCCAATCGTATCCACGCCGAGCACCATCGGTAATGCCGCTTGTGTATTTTGAAACGTTTCAGATTTTATCAATTGCGAAAGCATTACACTGCGTCGATTCTTATTAGCAACCTCAAATCCAACTACCGATCTTCCGGGAATCGGCGCAATAATACGGATACTGGTTGCTTGTAATGCAAGGGCAAGATCATCCTCAAGTGCAATTATTTTACTGATTTTAGTATCAATATGCGGTTGATATTCAAACAAGGTGACCACCGGACCTCGTTTTATTGCCGTCACTTTGCCATATACTTCAAACCGCTCAAGCTTCTCTTGCAAGGTAACCGCACGCTTTTCTAATTCTTGCACTAATGCACTATCATTTTGTTCTTCATCAACGCCGATAAACATATCAAGCGAAGGAAGCGCGTAGTTTTTTATATGGTTTTCAGCAATATTGGTTAAAGGAGCTTCAGAATTAAGCGCTGCTGGTTGCTGCATATGAATAGAATTCGGATTCGGATCACGAATGGCCGAAACGTTCCGATCATGCTGAGCCTGTCGAAGCATCCAAAAATCATCATCAATCATCTGCGAATCATCAAAAGTACCCCCTTCATAGGAGTAATTATTTTTTTGAGGCACTGCAAAACATTTTTTTGAAATCGATGCGCGCGTTCGTGCGCCTATTTTTTTAAGTGGTCTTACTATTGCGGTAAAAAAAACACATATCGGATCAACAAGATAGGTGCGAAAGCCCGCGATTGAAATACGTGAAAATAGAGATTGCACTAATCCGATAAATGAAAAACGAGTAATGATAATAAGCGAAGCGCACAGCAAACTATACATAAAAATATAGGTGCCAACCGCATCGAACCACGAATAACAAATCCCGCCAATTAATCGGCCAAAATATCCGCCGGCCATAGAACTGCCAAGCATATCAATACCATGCAATGCTGCCAAAGAAGAGAGAGCTAATAATAAAACAATATATGCAGCGATACGATCCCATTCTTCACGTACTGTTTTTTTTGTAATCACAAAATAAAACATAAACATGCAAAAGAATATTAATAATATGCTCGCGCCACCAAATAGATAAAATAAAATCGCTGAAAGACACGCACCGGTATACCCACACCAATTGCCAATTGGCTTTGCAAGAGTGTTAAAATAAAACCACGATTGATCGCGGGCTGAATGAGAAAATAGTGCCGCGGTTAAGAAAAGTGCAAGGGCAAGCACGCCCACTGCTTTTATTTCATTACTATAGGGCCACGGTCCATTTTTAGTTGCAGCTTTTTTGAATATCCCTAACATTACTTACTCCCATTTATCCTTTCTGTTCGCCTCTCTCTACTCACCCTACGGCCTCCATTGCATCCAACGAACTCCCGTCCCGTTCGTTTCGATGGAGCGCGAAGCGCGAATGGAGAAATAGGGCCGAATTAAGACCTCTCCACTCGGCTCTTCGCAGAGCCTCTGGATTCGATGCGCTTCGCTACTCACCACAGGCCTTCGACTACTTTAGCCGACTGTCCTGAGCGAGCTGAGGCGAATCGAAGGGGGCGAACGGAACTGAAACTATTTCTTTCTATCAAAAAATACCCAAATTAGCATCGGCACTCCCATATACCACCCAAAAAGATACCAGGTATTATTTTGCGCCATTTGCATTATGATAACCATAACCAATACGCTTATGCCACTACTGCCCAGCATAACTAAGCTCATGGGCAGATTCAATACTTGCGTAAGTGCACCCAATTCATAAAGGTCTTTAAGGCTTTTGGCAAATGCTGCGGCCATCAAAGGAGCTTGCATCGTCCATGAAAGAAAAAAGGCGTCTGGTAAAGAAAAACCAAGCAAACATCCCATACTGCAGGTAAATGCCAGCCGAGAAATTCCCGGAAATAATGCAAGACCTTGAACAACCCCCAGAATTGCTGCATCGGTATAACTAATAAGTGATATCGTCTTACCGCCAGAACACCAAGCAGTATAAAACAAAGCAATTGCGGTGATTATAAACCCCAATCCCAGAGAGATGGCGATGGTAGTTTTTTTATGATTAATCAACTTTATTAACTTCTCCATTCGCCCTACGGGCTCCATCGAAGCGAACGGGTTTCGTAAGAAACCCGATGCAAGATACATAAGACAGGTAATACCATCAGCAATTACTAAACAAAACATTAAATTCCATGCAATGCCATTGACATTCAATACTAATTGCCACCATCGCCAAAAAAAACAGCCGCAAACAATAATTAATGTGGGGCCATGCAAAAAATAATAAAGCGATTTCAAAATAGACGCATTACCAAAATATTTCTTAATATCACATGCGGCATATTGTTTTAAAAGTAATTCAAGCAAGAGTAAATGTCCGCTGCTGCTTATTGGTAGCATCTCGATAATAATTTGTGCCGCTATCCAAAGATATAAATAAAACATAAGAGCCTTTTATCTTTTTGGTCATAACAAATTGGATTATGTTATCCGCACGTATCCTTCGACAAGCTCAGGACGAGCGGCTTATTATATCTATCTAATATGTTCTAATAGTAAAAGTATATGCATAGAGCTATTTAAAAGCCAATTTCCACGCATTTAATTGACTTATTAACCTAAATTTATGAATATTCAGTACGAAGCATATTTTAATAATAAAGGAGCTGTGTATGAATCCCATTTTACTTCTTGCAGCATTACTATATATTCTTTTCCCTTCCTCATTTAATGCAAATGTTCCCTATATTAGTATACGTTCGCAAGCAACCGATTCGGTTCGTGATATTGTCGGAGTAACAGACAAAATAAATTTATATGATATGGAAAATCTCTATATCACCGGCGCCATCACCTTAGAAGGAACACGCTCTTTTGATTCTGATGCATTAGCCCATTGTTTATTCGGGGCATTCACTCCTTCAATAAATGATTCTAATTCTGTATCAATCGGAGTGAGTGGTAGCCAAGTTCCCAATCGAAATCCCAATGATTGGCTTGCCGATTATTTTGGATTATCAACTACCTATCAAAGCAGACTGTTTTTCAAGCCGCGTGTTACCAATTTTATCATAGATTTTAGCGCATATGTGGGCCTTGATGAATGGTGCGAAGGTCTTTATTTCTGGGCACATGCGCCAATTGTTATGACCCGCTGGGATCTTAATTTCTCAGAAGAAGTAAATAATAATCTTCCTTTAAATGGCTATTCAGCCGGATATTTTACTCCATCAACAGTTCCGGCAAATAATTTAATTGAGCAAGCTGCCAACTTTTTCTCAGATCAAGATTTTCCAACTTTGCCAGACATGGTCACCTTTGAACCGCTTGAATTTGCACGATTTGAACAAGCACGCTTGAGTAAAACTGCACTTGCAGAAATACAAATGGCGCTCGGCTACAATTTTATACTATGCCAAGACTATTATTTAGGTTTCAATTTCCGTGTTTATGCGCCAACGGGTAATCGCCCTAAAGGAATTTTTGCATTCGAACCAATTGCCGGCAACGGAAAACATTGGGAAGTGGGTGCGGGGGTAATGGGAAGCTATACATTCTGGCGTTCAGAAGATGAAGAAAGCTCGTTTGGATTTTATTTAGTTGGTAATTTTACCCATCAATGCAAGGCAACTCAAACACGCACCTTCGATTTAAAAGGTAAACCAAATAGCCGTTATATGCTTGCAGAAAAATTAGGGACTCCGGTCACTAATTTGTGGGCTGCACCAATGCAAGGCAGCATAATGAATGCAACGGTTCCTGCAGCACAATTTAAAAATGCGTATGCACCAGTTGCAAATTTAACAACTCTCAAAGTAAACGTGAGTAGCGGTATCCAAGCTGATATCACCGCATTATTTAATTATACCGCCTGCGGTTTATCAGTAGATCTTGGCTATAATTTCTGGGGACGTAGTTGTGAAAAAATATCTTTACGCCAAGAAGCCGGGCCAACTCGTTTAGAATCGGGTAATGTTTGGGCATTAAAAGGTGATGCACGCGTGTATGGATTTGTAGCTGCGGGTGCAGTAACTAATCCACCAACTCCCGGAACACCAATTGCGCTCTCAGCAACTGAAAGCGGCGCAACAATCAATAGCGGCACCAATCTTCCAATCCCGAGCAACCTAAATGCCGGAGTTGATAATGCGCAATTTGCATTCTTCACCAATAGTAATGACGCTGATCAACTGGTAGTTGCTCCCGGCGATACGGGCGGACCATTAACACAATTGCAAACTTCCAATGATCCTATCTTCCTATCAAATGGCAGCATCGATTTTAATGCCGCGCGTACCAAGGGCATGTCTCATAAAATATTTGCACATCTGAACTATTCTTGGAATGAATGTGAAGATATTGTGCCATTTATTGGTGTTGGTGGAAAAGCAGAATTTGGACCTCGTCATGGCGAACCGGCTTGTGCTAATGGAACTTCATGCGCATTAAATGCCGATGCTCAAATTGTTTCATGCTCTGATTGCAAGAACTGCCAACGATGCAATTTATCTGAGTGGGGCGTATGGATTAAGGGTGGATTATTCTTTAGTTAGAAAAAACTCTGCAATAAAAAAATTTATGCCCGTTCGCTTCCCAATCATTAAAAGGGGCGGTATAGTATCTTGGGTACACACGGTGATCCTTCGAGATGCACCCAGGGTGCCACTCAGGACGCATATAAATAAGGAGCCCTATGAAGCAGATTCTAAAAATACTCGCACTTCTCTCAATCATTACATTACCAATTTATGCCGTTGTCCCCATCATTATTCCACGATCAGCGAGTGTGGATTCTGCCCGTGATATTGTTGGTGTCACGCGCTATATTAATCTCTATGATCAAGAACAAGTGTACGGATGCTGGGCATTTACCTTCGAATATGAAAAATCAATCAGATCAAATGAAATTAATCGCACCCTTTTTGGCGATGATATTATTGATGATAAAAAATCTTTCATACAAATTTCCGGTAGCCAAGTTGGTGATCGGGATGCAACCGATTGGCTTGCTGATTATTTTGGTTTACCCACCGATTTTCAAAGCAAAATCACCTTTGATCCTAAAGTTGATAGCCTGATTTTTGATATAAGTTTTTATTTAGGACTTGATGAGTGGTGCGATGGTCTTTATTTCTGGATTCATGCGCCGGTAGTGTATACCCGCTGGCGGTTGAATTTTGCTGAAGAGATTATTAACGCCGGAACGAATGGCTACGATCCAGGATATTTTGGGCCAACTGCTGTACCCCGCTCATCATTGGTAAAAGATTTTACAGCCTACTCTTCGGGATTAGGCACACCAAATTTAGGTGCAAATATATTTTTTAATCCGCTAGAAAAAGCAAAAATAGTCGGGCGCACCTTAAGCAAGACACGTTTATCCGATATTCAAGCAGTCTTTGGTTGGAATTTTTTACAAGGTGATGATCATCATTTTGGTTTGAATCTGCGCACAGCAGCTCCGGCTGGTAATAGACCAGAGGGTGAATTTCTTTTTGAACCGATTGTTGGTAATGCGCACCACTGGGAATTGGGAATCGGTTTAAGTTGCCACTATCTTCTTTTTGTTGATGAATGCACTGATCGGTATGTTGGATTTTATGGAATTGCCAATCTCTCACATCTATTTGGATCACGCCAAACGCGCACTTTTGATTTAGTAGATAAACCAATGAGCCGCTATATGCTGACTGAGCGTCTTGGCACTCCCGTTACTAACCTTTTTTTAAATATGACACCAGGAACTGCCATGGATAGTGTGGCGCCAAGTTTACAATTTCAAAATCTATATGTACCACTCGCAAACATTTCTACCTTTGATGTTAATGTAAGAATTGCTGCACAATTCGATGCAACTGCAATGCTCTATATTCAATGGGGCCAATGGGATCTCGATGTTGGTTACAATTACTGGGCACGCACCTGCGAAAAAATTACTCCAATCTGCCAGCAATGTGCAATCCCATTTGATGGTAATGTAAATTTTGCGCTCAAAGGCGACGCGCGAACCTATGGATTTGTTGCGCAAGATGCCATCAACCTCCCTGCTGGCATAGTTCCAGGACAACCCATTCCACTTTCAGCTACTGAAAGTATGGCCGATATTCACTCAGGAACAAATACCCCAATTGGCACGCCTTTTAATCCAACGCAAAACCAAAATCCCGGAATTGATTTATTCCCGCAACAGTGGGCCATGGTTTCTACCAATGATAACTCTGATCAAATTGTGATACTGCCAACAGATAATGGTGGAGCAACAACTCAGCAACGCTCAACACTTATGCCGGTTCTTATTATGGCAACCGATATTGATCTTGAAGCAGCAGAGACCAAAGGATTATCCAACAGAATTTTTGCTCATGTAAATTATAATTGGGATGCATGCGATTGCGATTGGATTCCGTATTTAGGTGTTGGCGGCTTTATAGAATTGGCACACCACTCCAATGGAGATTGTTCTGATGCTGAATTTGATAATTCATGCCAAACGTGCGCATTCTCGCAATGGGGCCTGTGGATTAAAGGTGGATTTGCGTTTAATTAACCCAGCCTTCGCTTATCCTCCTTCGCTAAAGCTTTGGAGGACTGGTCCGGGATAGCAAGCGGAGTTTATCCTGAGCTTGATGAAGGGGGCGGGTTGAATAGGAATAAATTATGATCAAAATATGCTTCGACAAGCTCAGCACGAACGGGTCTTGGTTCACACATCCTGAGTGCAAGCAAAGCGAGTATATCGGAGGAGAGAGAAACAAATATAGCTTCCACATACATCTAAAAAAAAATTCTGGACTACAGCCAAAACAGCGTCTTCGAACTAAAAATACAATCTTTAGAACCCGTTCGTGCTGAGCTTATCGAAGCATTAAAAACTAAAGGAAAAAGCAATGAAGAAATTATCGCAAATATTATTACTCCTATTCACTGCAACATTGCTGCATGCCGATGATGATGATTTTAATCAACCGTTGCGCGGCAAAACATTTTTAGCGCCACGCTCGCAAAGTGTTAATGCGGCACGCGAATTAACCTTATGGCACCGCTACATAAATCTTTATTGCCAAGATTTTTATGGCGCATTTTCAATTACGCCTGAGTATGGCCATTCATTCCGCCCCGAACGAATTGCCGAATATTATTTTGGAGTTGATAATTTAATAATAACCGGAAGCCAAGTAACCAATCGTGATAACAGCATTCAAATACTTGCTGATTATTTTGGATTGTCACCGCAATTTCAAAGCACCGTGCGCATGAACCCGGAAATTCGCACTGCACTCATCGATTTAGATTTATATTTAGGATATCAGGATTACTATTTTAGGATTCATGTGCCCTATGTATGGACCAAATGGATCTTTGAGCTTCATGAAACAATTTCTCCACAAGTAGTACCACAAGGGCAATATCCCCCACTCTATATGGATAGACCTGCAGTCACCGCACCCGCATCATCATTTAAACAAGCGATTGCCGGTGGGCTCACCTGGGGCCAAGTAACGCAACCATTGCAATTTGGCCGTATCGCCGGATCGCAAAACAAGCATGGATTTGCTGAAGCCCAAGTTGCTCTTGGATGGAATTTTGTAAATTGCCCGAATGGCCATGCGGGATTAAATATCCGTGGATCGATCCCTGCCGGCACACGCTCGAAAGCAATTTATTTATTTGAGCCAATACTTGGCAATGGCCATCATGCAGAATTGGGACTGGGATTTACCGGCCATTTATTACTCTGGGAACGAGATGGCGAGCAAACCATTACCATTTGGTCTGATGCAAACATTACCCATCTTTTTGCATCGCGTCAGCGGCGTTCTTTTGATCTGATTAATCCAGCTGATCCGAATAATGAGTTTTTTAAAGGATTTGGCACCCGTTATGTTTTGGCAAAGCAATTTATTGGCGGTAATTACACCGGTATAACCTTGCCAACCATTGATGTGACCACCCTCGAATGCGATGTTTCAATGGCAATTCAGATTGATGCGGTAATCATGGCAAGTTATGAATACTGCGGATACACTGCAGACTTAGGTTATAATGTGTGGTTCCGTTCACGTGAAAATATCACCAATCGTGAAAAAATCCCTCAAAATCGTTATGCACTCAAAGGAATTCAAAATGTTGCAACGGGTGCTGGGCTGAGCAATGCAACGCAAAGTACCGCAACGATCACCGGCAACAATTTTGCTGATCAAGCGCTCGTTGCTGATTCGAATCCACCGGTATTTTTTAATGATGATCAAATTGATGAAAATTCTGCACAAGCAACACGTGGATTCACGCATAAAGTATTTGGCAGCTTTGGTTACTCATTTCAAAACTGCATTCGCTGGGTTGAGCCATTTTTAGGCATCGGCGGTGAGGTTGAATTTGAAGGGCTAAATCCTCGGCATGAAATAAAAGCAAATAAAAATTCAATTTCACAATGGGGTGTTTGGATCAAGGGTGGATTCGGATTCTAATTTAAAAGGATTTTATGCACATATTAAAAATTATCGTCTTTGCTGGTATCACCATTACAACGCACGCAACATGTATGCAAACAAACGAATCAGATGAACATGATATTGAAAAAGGACTGCTTACTCACGCAGACTCTTCAGCATCTGTGGTTAATCGGCCACCCCTTGTTCATGGACAACTATTCGAGCACGTAGTACGTGCCGAAAAAAAAGCAATTTATGAAGCATCCACATTCAATGAGCTTGAATCCAATATTGCTCGCATAACGCCAGATTATATAAAACAAAGTGTAAATCTACGAATTAACTGCGATATCAAAGAGCTAAAAGAGACTATTCAAAAATTGAATACCTCGAAATTTGATTCGCTTATTCAACGCTCGGTGGGGGGCCATTTTTATATGCCTGAAAACAAACCAGTTTTGGCACATTTTTCAAACAGCAGATGCCCCACCTTAGCTTCGTTTTTTAAACCAAAATATTTCACATTTTCTGAAGATTTTAAGGAGCATGTAAACGATCAATTGAATGAGGCAAGTCTTACAACTATTCGTGATGCACTCATCCATTTTAAGCGTATACAACTCTATTCTGAACATCTTTATACGCTTGCAAAAAAAGAATCAATTAATGCAGTTGCTAAAGAAGCTGCACTAGTGATGGGCGGTCCCTTAACCTATGTACCTTTTGAAATAACAAGTTTTGCAAAAGGAGATTTAGGAACATGCACATTACTACTTACTGCACATCTTTTGAGCATCATCACTGCTCAAGCATTAGCTTATAAAACAGATATTACTGGTTATCAAAGTGCTCGCCATATTACCGATACACTCTTTTCTTTGCATCATATTTCTGCTCAAGCTTCAGCTGAATTAGATGAACATATCAAAGAAATAAGCGATGGTACTTCTGAATCTGCCAATAATGAAGAACAAGTTTAAGGGGACAGTAATGAAAACCAACTATTCTCTGATCATAGTAATGAGCATATCATTCTTAGTTTGTAATCCCGCGTATCCAGTCGCAACTCCAAAAACAGTTACTGCAATCCATCTTAAAGTAGGTCAAACGCATCGGCTTGAACTAAAATCTAATCCAACCACCGGATATTCCTGGTACCCAACCAAAAAAATTGAAAAAAATCCGATAATTCAGTTGGTAAAATCTGGCTATGAAGCTGATAAAGCACATTTGGTTGGCAGTGGCGGCACTCAATATTGGGAGATTAAAGGTAAAAAAGCCGGTAATTATAATCTTACCTTGCAATATAAACGCCCGTGGGAAAAGAAGACAAAAGCGGCTGAGGTTAAGAAATTTGTGATCACGGTTGAATAAACTCTGTTAAAAATCACTTATGTATAGCTTTTTTTTCATTTTTCATCATCTTATTGCCTATTTTCGTTGCCCCGCGTTAAAATTCAAATAGAAAGCATTATTTATTTTAAAGGGGCTCTATGGAATGTTTTAAAATATTTTTTACCATTCTTGCAAGCATTCTCATTCTCAATGCTGATGCGATGAAAAAACGCAAAGAGATTGAGCCGGCAGAGGAAGAGATTCAATCCGAAGAAGAGACGCTTCCGCAAGAGACAGTTCAGGCTCCGGCGGCCAAAAAAAGCAAATTTGACGTTTCTGCATTTGAAAAACTCCCACGCGATATTCAAATTCTAACTCTACTCACCATTATAAAAACTTCTAAAAATGTTAATGAAGCAGTAAAAACAATTCATAATCTTTTAGCAACCAACAAAAATTTCTATAAGCTCATCAACAGCGATGATGTAAATCAGCAGTTAATTGAAACGCTTGCAGATCGCTTTTTACACGGCAATGGACTCCAAGCTGCAGATCTTTTACACACCAATGCTTCCCTCCAATGGGCGCAAATCGTTTTGCCAGAAAACATTAGAAAACGAGTATTGAAAATTATAGATAATGGACTTTCTTCTAACGTGCACGAAAATCTTGAACAGACCATCAAGACTATTCCAGTGTATATGAATTTGAATCCTTCAGCTAAAAAAATACTGCATAACGAATATGCAATGATTTGGTTACTAAGGACTCTTTTAAGAACGTTAAACATATTCTTTGTCGAGAAAAATGACAAATACACCAATGCAACAGAACTAGCAGCTCTAATCTATCCTAATGAACCAATAGAAAGTCCACGAGCAAATGGTTGGATATCTTATGCAGATAAACAGATTAACCTTCAACAAAATGAAGAATTGTCGGATTTCGAAAGATTGCCCTCGTCAGAAGCTATCTCAAAATTGAAAGCGATGATTTCCCACGGATTTGATATACTCGATCCGCTTACTACTGATTTTCCTTCTTATCAGGGATATGAAGATCCGCAGATTCTCCAATTATTTATCGATGCGGGAGCTAGTTTGAATGATCAGAATTCTTCCGGTAACACTATCCTTCACCATGAAATGTGGCGTATTTATCGCTACAGCAAATACTTAAAACCAAACGAGCAAGAAAAATATTTAAAACTCATTGAATTTTTGCTTCAATCGGGAGCTAATCCCAACATCAAAAATAACCAAGGAAATACTGTTTTAGACATTCTAAACAATGATTTTTATAACGCACCAGATATAATCAAGAAGTTCTATCCAAACAATGATTTGTATAAAGCAGTTGAGACAATCGAAAAGTTCTATAATCGGATAGTTAAGCTTCTGAAGCAGTATGGTGCAAAATAAAAATTATTTAGTCCGCTTGTACTGAATATATTCAACCACTTGCCCAACATTATTCATCTTTTCAGCATCTTCATCATTAATCTCAATGCCAAATTGTTCTTCCATTTTCATAATTATTTCAACCAGATCAAGCGAATCGGCGCCCAGATCAGCAAGCGAAGCTTCTTGGGTAACCCGTTTTTTTTCTATGCCCAATTTATCGGCAATAATATCTGCAACTTTTGAGAAGGTATCTTCGTAGGAAAATTGTGCCATGTTCTTACTCACTAAATTTATTTCTTAGGATTAGTTACTCAAAGCCACACCATGCCCATTCGACTTGCTACACTTGCTCAGGGTGATAGGATCACGTATTCGTGAGCCTGTACTGAGTGAAGCGAAGCCGCATCAGAGTATCCCGCCCGTGCGCAGCGTATCGAACAATTGGCCAAGTTTGCCGATCCTTCGATACATCTCCTATCGAGGCTACTCAGGCTGTGTAAAAACGCTTTTACATTTGCTTAATATATGCTAGTAATTTTTCAACCCGCGCAATTGCTTCATGTTTACCAAGCACTGCCATTAAATCAAATACACTCGGCCCTGAGCTTTTGCCAATTAATGCTATCCGCAACGGTTGTGCAATCGCAACAATTTTGATGTTTTTTGTTTTTGCAAATTCTTTTACCGCGTGCGATATAGCATCCGTCAAAAAAGGCTCAATCTGTTTAATCAGGTTTGTAACATCTGCCAACTCCTGCTTGGTTGTTGATGACACCCACTGCGCAATATCTTCTTGTGCATATGAGCGTGGTTCATCATAGAGCGCCTTAATATCAGCAACTAATTCTTTTAATGTTTTTGCCCGTTGTTTATAAATATTTATTAAAAGCGAAATCGTATTTTGATGCCAGCGCGGCAGATCAGAAAGCAATGTCGGGCAAACATCTTTGAGAATGATATCAAGCAGTTCTTGATCAGGACTATTGCGCATATATACGCCATTGATCCAATCTAATTTATTTTGATCAAAAATGGCGCCTTTTTTACCCACGTGATCAAGCGTAAAAAATGTAATCAGTTCATCTTTGGTAAAAACTTCTTGATCACCATGCGCCCAACCTAAGCGGACTAAGTAGTTGAATAATGCATCAGGCAGATAACCCATAGTCCGATATTCAAAAACTCCGGTTGCCGCATCACGCTTGCTCAATTTGCTCCCATCGGGGCCCAAAATCATAGGCAAGTGCGCAAATTGAGGCAAGGCAAAATCGCATGCGTGATATAATAAAATCTGCTTTGGAGTATTGGCAATGTGCTCTTCACCGCGAATCACATGGCTTATGCGCATATCAGCATCATCGATAACCACCACAAAATTATACATCGGTGTGCCATCTGAACGCACCAAGATAAAATCATCAAGTTGATCAGTGCCGATGCTAATTGGCCCGCGAATAAGATCATTAAAATCTACTGAGGTAATATCATCAGGAATTCTAAAACGCAATGCGCCTTCTTTATTATTTTTAGTGCGGCAATATCCATCATATTTAATAAAATTTGGATCAAAGCCCGGCTGTTTTGATAGCCGCTCATGCACTTGCTCTTGAGTACAGGTGCATAAATATGCTTTGCCTTGCGCACGCAATTGCTTTGCAATTTCTGCATGACGATTGGCGCGCTCGGATTGGATAACAACCGGTTCATCCCAATCGATATGCATCCATGCAAATGACGCAAGAATAGAATCAGTATATTCTTTTTTTGAACGCTCAATATCAGTATCTTCTATGCGCAAAAGAAATTTGCCATTATTGTGACGCGCAAAAAGCCAATTAAAAATAGCAGAGCGCAACCCACCAATATGCAAGTGCCCAGTTGGGGATGGTGCAAAGCGAACACGAGGATTCATGCAAGCCCGTTAATTTTAGATTGTGCCATTGTAGCCCATGGAGAACGCGCTACTGTATCAGCAACGGTATCATTAATTGCAACCAGCGGCTTCCAAACTTCCAGTGCTTTTTGTTGATCACCGGCATTTTGATAATAAAGGCCCAAATAATATTGGGCAGCATCAGCAAAATTACTTTGTTGATGTGCAGCAAGTTTTTGCAAATCTTGCAATGCTGAATCTTTAAGGTCGGGCATATCGAGTTTAATAAGAACCTGTTTTAGCTTGTAAAGATCATACAATGGGGAACTCGTACCAATTTTAGAAATCATAAGATCAAGCGCGTCTAATGCTTCCTGTTTTTTGTCCTGCGCCAATAACGCATCAACTTCAACTGATAAAATATAGGGAGCAACTTTAGTGGCACTAAATTTCTCATACCCGGCGTGCGCCATAGTTACCACATCACCCCACTGCGCTTTGCCTTGCGCTGCTTGCTCATACTGAGAAAGGCAATCAGCTAAAATGGTAGTTGCTGCTTGTTCTTTTTGAACGGCATTATAATGATACCAATATAGTCCACCGGCAAGAACTACCAATGCACCAAAACCTGCACCCACATAGGCAAGATTATCTTGCGCCGTGGCAACGTATGATTCGAATTTTGTTTTCCAACCATCTAATCCAATATTTTGCAACATAGTGCTCCTTTAAAAAAATTTATGAGTGAAACAGCCATAAAATTAGCATGTTTAGGTAGAAAGAGAAAGAGGGATATTTTACTATCCCTCAAAATTTTGTGATGCTTCGACAAGCTCAGCACGAACGGATTTGTGTCTATCCAATTCATCCTGAGTCACGCCTGCCCGCCGAAGCTTGCCGAGCCGAAAGGCCCGGATAAGCATAGGCTGGGAAGAGTTACTCAGATGGTTGCTCAGAACCTGCACCTTGTTTTTCAGCGCGATTTTTTTGAGCTAACTTAACTTCATTGCGTTTAAGAGTACGCTCAGCTTTAGTCACTAAGACTTTAACCCCTTTATAGTGACCGCAATTTTTGCAAACTTGGTGAGGCAATTGAGCTGCTTTGCAATTTTTACATTCAGCAAGCGTCTTAGGCTTAATACCTTTATTGGCAAAGCGCGAATCTCTACGGGCACGGGACCGTTTTCGTTTTGGTACTGGCATACGATATCCTTTTGGTTCGAGACGGACTCTTTGAGTCCTACTCACCATGAAGTTGAGGGTTATTTTTTACTTTTTTTACTAGTTTATGTAGCTAATATAGAGGATTTTTGGAATAAAATCAAAAAATCCATCTCATCCTGAGGAGCGCCGAGGGCGCGTCTCGAAGGATTCCCATAACCCAGCCATATTCTGAGCAAGCATCCCTTTTATTTGCAAATCAAAGAGCAGTTTGCTCAATTGAATCAGGGGTAATCCCGTTGCTTCCAACAGCTCATCGACGGCGCACGGATTGGCGCATGTGGCAAGAATTATCGCCTCAAGAGGATCAACGGGCACTGCCAATTGCGCAGGAGTAAACAGAGTCTGTTGCTGACTTTTGCCTGGCTTTTTTGCCGGTTCCGAGTGCAAATCAGATGCCCACTCGCCCGCCCCTTCGATAGACTCAGGATAAACTCCGCTTGCAATGCTCGGACCTGTCCTCCGAAGCTTTAGCGAAGGAGGATAAGCGTAGGCCGGGAATTCAACCAAAACATCGGCCACATTGGTAATCAGCTTGGCCCCTTGGGCAATCAACTCATGGCAGCCGGCTGAAAGATCATCATCAATTGGCCCAGGAACTGCAAATACTTCCCGGCCCTGGCTGAGGGTATAATCGGCTGTGATGCGCGCCCCACTTTTGGCCGCTGCTTGGATTACAATACATCCCTGGCTTAAGCCAGCTATTATCCGATTTCGAGCAGGAAAGTTCTCTGGAGCTCCTTGCATTAATAATGGAAAGCAACTTACTACAGCCCCACCCGTTTGGCTAATGCTATTAAAAAGCGGTATATTTTGAACTGGCGATGGCCTTATCAATAATCCACATCCTAAAACAGCCACCGTCTTTCCCCCGTGATCTAACGTTTTTTGATGCGCCATGGTGTCAGCACCACGAGCACCACCACTAATGATTGTCCAATCATGTGCTACAAGCTGAGGCACTAATCGATCAATAGCCATTTTGCCATAGGCATTCGCGTCACGAGATCCGACAATCGCGATCGATTGGGCGGAAGGCAAGGTACCGCGCCAATAAATAACGGTGGCAGGAATATGAATAGTTTTAAGAAGCTCGGGGTATTCTGGATCTAAAAAGGTGATCCAAGAAATTTGATGTTTTTCTATCAGCGTTAATTCTTGTTCAAGCAAAGTGAAATTTCGTAATCCTTTGATTAATATATGTGCTTGTTTTTCACTGATGCGCAATTGATGCATCGCATCAAGAATCGTAAATTGATACATCTGCTCAAGATTTTCGACGCCAAGCAGTTCGATGATGCGGGAAACTAATGCTGGGCCACAGCCATCAATTAATGAAAGATGTAAAATAATTGTTCTATTTGTGGGATTCATTTATGCTATGATCTATTGTTTTATTTAAGAAATATTTGCTCTTAGTATAACCGAAAAACAGAATTAAGGAACTTTAAAGTCTTGAATCGTCGAACAAATAAACCTAAAAAAAATTAAAAACCCGCAAACGGATCTTGCTCAGAATCATCCCGTTCTTTGGCAACAATGTATGATTCTTGAGGAATATGCGAAACAATTTCTTCTTCAGATTCTTCCTGCGTCTCAAACGGTTCAGCAATTTGTGCCACATGCAATGCATCAACCGGCTCAAAAGTATCCATTTTGCTGGATAAACCTGCCGGCTTAGAACTTGAAGGACTATTGGATGATCCACCGGTGGTTACTGAACCAGCTGAAGTTTCATCCTCTTCAAAGGCAACGACCGCCGATAATTTTTGGCCAGCATCCAGACGAATCAAACGAACTCCTTTTGCTTGTCTGCCCATGGTGCGCACTTCTGAAGATGGTAAACGAATAATTTTACCCGCTTCGTCGATTAAAAGAAGATTTGATCTATCAGTCACATGCGCAAGACCGATTACTTGACCATTACGTTTATCGGCCGGAATGGTGCGAACACCAACACCGCCACGATGGGCAACACGAAAATCAGCAATCGCCACACGTTTACCATATCCGTTTTGAGTTGCAAAGAGAATATCGCCATGATCAGCAATCACCTCCATGCCAACAACGTAATCATTACCTTTCAAACGAATACCAATTACTCCCGCAGCTTGACGGCCCATTGACCGCACCTCATTTTCATTGAAGCGAATTCCCTGGCCATGTGCAGTTGCAATAATAATTGAATCATTTCCGGTTGATAATGCGCAGAACACTAATTCATCTTGTTCGCGTAAGGTTGAAGCACGAATACCCGTTGAACGGATATGTGCAAACTCACTCGCATCAGTACGTTTGATGATCCCATTTTTGGTAAGCAATACAATATAGGTACCTTCCACAAGATCTCTTGCGCAGAGTAATTTAACCACCCGCTCGCCCGGAGTTAAGGGCAACAAGTTAATAATTGCACGGCCCTTGGCGATACGAGAACCTTCAGGAACTTCAAATACTTGCAAACTATAAACGCGGCCTAAATTAGTAAAGAAGAGCAAGTTATCATGCGTACGCGCTACAAACAAATCTTCAATCACATCTTCAGCTTCATCAAGTGATTGCATTCCCATCTTACCTTTGCCGCCACGGTGCTGCACACCATAGGTTCCCAGCGGCACCCGTTTGATGTAGCCTTTGCGCGTTAAAGTAACCACCACTTCTTCATCAGGAATTAAATCAGCTTCTGTGAGAATATCGATGGCACCTTCAATCCGCGTGCGGCGTTTATCCGCATATTCCTCTTTGATGGCGATCAATTCGCTATGAATTTCTTTTTTTAACACATCCTCATTTTCGATAATATTGCGATAATGAGCGATAGTCTTTTTTAATTCTTCAAGTTCAAGATGAATTTTTTCTTGTTCCAAGCCGGTCAAACGCTGCAAGCGCATTTCCAGAATCGCTTTGCCCTGCTCAGCAGAAAGCAAGAAGCGTTTATTTAATTTTGCAATCGCCTCTTCAGCCGCATTGGATTGCTTAATGAGGGCAACCACCTCATCAATATTAGTGAGCGCGATGATAAAACCATTGAGCATATGTTCGCGCTCTTGCGCTTTTCGCAGATCATA
The DNA here is from genome assembly GCA_963788045.1 of uncultured bacterium. Taxonomy (GTDB): domain Bacteria; phylum Babelota; class Babeliae; order Babelales; family Vermiphilaceae; genus BTUB01. The sequence goes on along the minus strand of CAWBEW010000001.1, from coordinate 240,691 downwards.
AACAGTTCGTTTATAGACTACCTCACGCCGGTGATATAAAAATTGCTGCAACAATTGCCGCAATGAGAAAACCAATGGGCTATTATCGAGCAACCCGAGCATTAAAATAGAAATTGAGGTTTGCAAAGGAGTATATTTATATAATTGATTGAAAATAACTTGTGGCATTTCTCCGCGCTTGATCTCAATTACCAAACGCATACCCTTTTTATCCGATTCATCACGAATATTGGTGATGCCTTCAATTACTTTATCGCGTGTTAAATCAGCAATCTGCATTGCAAGCGCAGCCTTATTAACCATATAAGGCAATTCGGTAATAATTAATGATGTGCCCTTTTTGGTCTCTTCAACATCTACTACGGCACGCAAAATTAAATTACCACGACCAGTTTTATATGCTTTAACAATACCTGCGCGGCCGCAAATAATGCCGCCGGTTGGAAAATCAGGAGCGGGAATCTTTTCAAAAAGTTCTTCTTCAGAGGTGTTATCATTGGCAAGCAATAATAAACATGCATCAATTACTTCACCCAAATTATGCGGCGGAATTGCAGTTGCCATACCCACGGCAATACCAGTGGTACCATTGACTAATAAATTGGGCAATTTACTCGGCAGAATCGTCGGCTCAACCGTTGATTCATCAAAGTTTGGCACAAATCGCACGGTTTCTTTATCAAGATCGGCAAGCAATTCTTGCGCGATCTTCTTCATGCGCACTTCAGTATAACGCATCGCTGCTGCATTATCCCCGTCAACCGAACCCCAGTTACCTTGCCCATCAAGTAATGGATAGCGTTTGGAGAAATCCTGCACCATACCCACCATGGTGTTATAGACTGCCTGATCGCCATGCGGGTGATACTTACCAAGCACGTCACCAACAATACGAACAGACTTATGGTATGGTTTATTGAAGTAAAAACCTTGTTGATACATGGCATACAGCACTCGGCGGTGCACCGGCTTTAAGCCGTCACGAATATCCGGGATCGCCCGGCTGACCACCACTGACATGGCATAATCAAGAAAGGAGTCTTTTAACTCCTGTTCAATAAGAACGGGTTTAATTTTTAACTCAGACATTTTATCTTGATTATTGATTTCGGCCATGGGCTTTGCCTCTAATTAAAAATACGGTTCAAATTGCAGATTTTCTTATGATTACTGAAGATAAAATATAGTATATAGATACATCTAAAATTCACAAGAATATCGCTTTTAAAATGCCAAAAAATTGGCAAATGAATGCATTCTGGCATAAAAAAATACCCTCAAAAATCCACACATAAATGAAATAAAAATTTTTATTTCATGAAAAGGACCATTTCCGTTGTATTGCCTTATTTATTTCTCAAAAAAATATAATTTTTTTATTTAACTCCTGTTGACAATCCATTGAGAAATTGGGATATTTCTTCGACCAAAAAATACTGCAAGGAGTAATCCTCAAACTCATCAATAGTATTTGAAAAAACATCAATAAAACAAGCGGTCTCTTATCAGTTAGCAAACGAAACTATAATTAAAAAATCAAAAGATTTTGAGCGACTTGGCTTAAAACCAGTGAGCAAAAGTAGTTTAAAGCATATTATTAATAGCCATAGCATGGATGGCATTAAGGCTCAAAACTCGACTAAATCAGTATTCAACAAAAATGAAAATATTATTGAGCTAGCATTGGAAACTTGGGAAAAAGGTCACTGGATTGATAAAAATACTAAAATATTTGATTGCGAAAGGATTATAGGACTTGATTTAGCAGGTACCCCTACCACAAAGATAAAAATAGCATTAAATGAGACTATGGATTCATTTCGAACAGTATTTCCATATTAAACGGAGAATAATCATGGCCACAAATATTTTTGCAGTTTCTTATGATATTCCAAAAAAATTTATCGAGTTAGCAGTTATTAGCGATGAAGATATTAAAAAAATATCTAAAGCAACAAATCCTCAAATAAAATTGATTAGATTCTTGGATCCATACGATAATACTTTTTTTAATAGAAAACAAATAAAAGAACTTTTAATTGAATTTAATATGCTTGAGCAAGAAAACAACTATCAAATTAAAGAGCTCATAAATTCATTAAAGACATCGATTGACAATATTTTTATAAATGAAGAGTATTCTTATTTAGTTTTTTTGGGAGATTAAAGAATGGAATTTTGCACATTTAAAATAATTGATGAATTTGGAGAAATTGAAAAAAAATATAATAATTTGAGCATAACTTTCATTAAAACATTAAGCTCAAAAGCAAAAGAAGCCAATATGGGCTTTTTGTCTGCGATAGATGAAAGCGATTGCAATATTTATAATATTAAGCAAATTTCAGAACTGAAAAATGAGTTGATAATTTTGAAAACTTATTTTGAAGAAATATACAATCAAGAATATTTGGTACTTTTAGAAGCCATAGAGAATACCTTAGCGATTGGTGAATATACATATTTAAAAATATCTTGTTTAACAAAAGATAGGCAAATTATTGCCCCGTTTCAACAATTTTTTTAATTAAAAACGTGTTTGAGAAAAGAGAAAATATTGAGCCCATCGAATAGGCAATTATTCCAATTAATCATGAACAATAAATTATTGAGCCATTAAACAAGGGCAAACAAATCGTGAAAAGACTAATTCTTCTATCATTATTTATTACATTAAACATATTTACTCTCGATTCAATCGAAAAAGCTATTATGGAGAGTGATCCAGACCAATTAGCAATTGCACTCAAAAATATAGTTGATAAAAATGGGCTTTAAACGGGTCGTCAGTTAACAAAATATCTAGACTTTGCTGACAGCATTATTCAAAAGCGAGCTGATACAAAATGGTGGGACCGAATTCGTCCCGACTACTTTTCTGGTAAGGCAGCGTTTGGAATATGTATACTTTTCGCAGGTATTTTTGGTCCATTCATAAATACTGGTCAAAAAAACGAAATTACAATTCACGACTTAGGAATTATGTTCACAATCCAAGGCGCAAGCATCATAACTTCGATAATTCTTCTCACTTTAGGCATTAAGGATGTAAATGCCTACAAACAAAACATTATCCAACTTTATGATAATGCATTAGCAATCAAGCCCATGCTTTATAACGATTAAAGCATCTATTTTTGCGCAGCTTTCTGTGCAATATACTCTTTAATCATTTCCAGATCACTCTCTGGATTATATTGTAACCCAAGCTTACCCAGCACATAATACCATTTATTTACGAGCCATGAATGATTACGATAGCCCCAATGCACCTGTTTTTCTCGGATGCTAAGAATTCCGTCCGGCCCTATTTTATCGATAACTGAACATTGAGCGGCTCTTAATTTTTTGATCTCCTCGTGCTCTTCAAGCAATTTTTTTGTCCCATTAACCGCCAAGACTCCGGCAATTAATGCAGCACCCTTAGAAAAGATGACGCTCCCAATTGCTTTCGATTTGGCTGCTATTTGCTCATGATATAAAGCCGCAAGTCCAAGCGTTACGGTCGCCACGCTCCATTTTTGAAACTCTGAAATCTTTGGCTTATAAAACGTTTCATGTGACCCGCCAACATCAAATTCTTCATCGGCTTGCAAAGAAGCCAATTTAAGTCCAATGTAGGCAGCCTGCTCGGCATCAGTTAAGTATAAAAAGAAGTTTGGACGCAAAATGATGATATTGTTACCTACTCGCTCAGTAAATTTATTCATACGCACAGCGGTATAAAAATTTATCTCCTCTTGCGTGTATCCAAATTTGGTTAGAGTATCCTTCCAGGCTGCAGGAAGCTCTCCTTGGTATCTCTTTGCTTCATAATAGGCATCATGAATAGTTGCTTCATGGGCTTTTTTATTGCGGTATTTTTGCGTTGCATCTTCTTTATCTTCTGATTCTTTGGCATACACAATCGAGGCTATCAGACACACTACTAAAATTCTTTTCATGATCTCCCTTTGTAAAAATTTTAGGGTTTATTTTTTTATGTACCCAACTATACTATCGATAATTCAATTTTCAAAACTATTTTAAAAAAAGGAGCATCATGAATAAATCACTCTTGTTTTCTTTGAGTCTTTTAACAAGCATGCCAGCATTTTCAATGCAAGATAGCAGCAAGCAACTTCTTATAAAAAAAACAGATGAAATAGACATAAACAATATTAATGAAATGCAAAAACAGTTCACAGGATTTATCAGCGAGCTAAATGGCGTACTAAAAGAAGAAAAAAATTTAGATCCAGAAACCATTTTAACTCCCTTCAATGAACAGACCATTCGTATCAAGTCACACATGCAACCGTGTTTAGTAATTTGCAAACAGATTTGACACTCCCAGTGCAGATCCAATGAGATTACTAAATATAAATAATTTTGACGCCATACATGGTAACTTTGAAAAATTAACCAACGAACTATACAGCAAATATCTTGCTAAGCAAACAACCGCGAGAATCTGCGTCGGTTCTCCGAGTTTCCATTCACTCATAGCGCGAGCAACAAACACCCAAAATGATTTGGCCGGCCAACCAAAACATGAAAAAATTAATCTTTTTTCTGAAACCGTAACAGGATTATTAGAGATGCTTAAGCTTGCTAAAGCACAAGCAGAAAAAAAATAATTCTTATCAGTTAGCCTCAATAAATAATCTTTTTTTTGTTCCCGGGTGAATCAAATGGTAATTAGCATATTTGCCCATAAATATCAGACCGATAGTAAACGCGGTGCGGCGCCTCATAGAATGATGCATACTGTTCAGTTTTATATAGACTGTCCCCCTGGACAATCCAAATAAGATCATTCACTTGTGCGCTAAAGCGTGGGCGAATACCGCTTCCTTTTATATCTCGAAAAAGCAGATATAATTTATCGAGGGCTTTTTGCGCCTGCGCTTTTCCAAATGCCGGATAAATTACCATTTCGGGGTACCACTTCATGCTCGCGTTGATAATTAAGCTTGGGAAACACTTTGAAGGCTGAAATTAATTGTTGAAGCTCAGCATCATGAGCAAGCGCATCAAGAAGCTTTATAATAACGGGGGTACAATCTCCGCCCGGCATGATATGAAATTTATATTCTGACGCCAAACTAAGACCGATGTTGCGGACATTAAAGAGTAGATCAACCATCTGAAATTCATTATCTTGGTATTTTTTTTCTTGAACAACTTGTTCATTGGTTACTGCAAGACACCCTTGCGATGTTGCATCTTTATTACATTCTTCATATAACTTTTTTCCCCGTTGCATTATTGAAACCAATAGTTGATTGTTTTCTTCTATTTTATTTTCATACTCTTTGAGCGCTTTAACATACGATGGAAGAATAAAATCATCGCGCTCCCCTTTCAAAATAGTGGTATTGGGGTGGTTTTGATCAAAATAGAAAAAGCCACTCACGTAATTCATGAATGGCATTACGTTATAAGCAAGCCCAATTGCAGTCCATTTAAAGTAGGCAGGGTTAAAATTTTTTTGAGCCAATGCTTCAAACGAATTCTGGCCATAAAGAAATTCTGCAAAATCAGCAATTTTCTGATGAAGAGCTACCGGAACATCGGTAAACAATTCGGGAAACTGATTCACCATCTGCTCTACCGGAACAATGTGCTTAAACTCAAATTTTTTATAATCAGTATATTGAGTAAGCGCAGCCTTTTTTAATTTGATATAAAGCTCTTGTTTCTGTTTTTCTGATTCTGGTGCTTTGCGCATACTAATAAGCGCAACAATTGCTAAAATTACCAGGCTACAAGCAAGCCCTCTTTTCAATACACTTTTCTTCATAAAACCTCATTTTAAACGCCCAAGGTAAGAATAATTATTACCTTCAGCTCTTATTGTAAGAAAATGAATAAACGTATTGCTATATATCGCTTTTCAGGACAAGAGATAGCATTTGGCAAAAAAGAGTATTTTGCTTACACTAAAAGGTAAACAATCAATCAATACTCTTTTTCATAAGAAATTGGCATGGATTTAAAAAAAATTAATTTAAAAGATTTTCCTGCTTCCCAGGTACGAAATTTCTCTATTATTGCTCATATTGATCATGGCAAATCAACCTTTCCGATCGATTATTGGAAATAACCGGCACGCTTTCTGATCGCGTACGCCATGAACAATTTTTGGATAAGCTCCAGGTTGAAAAAGAGCGGGGTATCACCGTTAAAGCACAAACAGCTTCCATGTTTTATGAATATAATGGCACATGTATCTGCTTAATCTTATTGATACTCCTGGCCACGTTGATTTTAGCTATGAAGTTTCTCGTTCGCTCTATGCCTGCCAAGGAGCAGTACTTTTGGTTGATGCAGCTCAAGGAGTTGAAGCACAAACCATGGCCAATTTTTATCTTGCCTTTGATCAAGATTTCACGATTGTCCCGGTAATTAATAAAATTGATATGAGTCATGCGCAACCGGAACGGGTGATGCAGCAGAATGGAAACACCTCTTTGATTTTAAGCATTCAGAAATTATTCATGCTTCAGGCAAAGCAGGCATTGGTATTAATGATATTTTGAATGCAGTTATTGACCAGAATTCCCGCACCCACAGGCGATCGCAATCAACCACTCAAAGCATTGCTTTTTGATTCATGGTTTGATGAATATCGAGGCGTCATCTGTTTGATCGCACTTAAAGATGGCATGATCAAAAAAGGTGATATGATCACCCTTGCGCACAAAGACAATGAATATGAAGTACTTGAACTTGGCCTTATGTATCCGGATCAACAACCAATGGATGCGCTCTATGCAGGCCAAGTTGGCTATTTGATCACCGGCATGAAAACGGTAAGAGAAGCACGCGTTGGGGATACCATTTATCATTCACGATTCCCGGTAAAACCTTTCCGGGGTTTAAACCCGCAAAACCGGTGGTATTTGCCGGCATTTTCCCGGTTGATCAAGCGAATTTGAGCTTATTGCGCGATGCGATTGAAAAATTAACCCTCAATGATGCCAGTGTTACGTGTTGAAAAAAAATCATCGCCTGCACTTGGCCTTGGATTTCGCTGTGGATTCTTAGGGCTTCTGCATATGGATGTTTTTAAACAACGGCTTGAGCAAGAATATAAAGTTACAGTTATTGCAACGGCGCCGAGTGTGCTCTATAAAGTAAAACTTGCACACACAGGGGAAATGATCGATGTTGAAACTCCTTCAGATTTTCCTGAAGCAAATCGTATTGAAGAAATTTATGAGCCGATCATTAATGCCACGATTATTGTACCAAAGCAATATTTGGGCAATATCATGAACTTGTGCGAAGAAAAACGAGGCGAACAAAAAGATATGAAATTCTTAGATGAAGATCGCATCATTTTGAAATATAAATTACCTCTCAATGAAGTTGCTACCGATTTTTATGATCAATTAAAATCATTGAGTTCCGGATATGCCAGCTTTGATTATGAAGAAGCCGGTTATCAACCTGAAAAATTAGTAAAAATGGATATTTTGCTCAATGGCAAACCAGTTGATGCACTCGCACTCATTGTGCATGCTGATAAAGCATTTTATATTGGGCGTGATATCTGTGAAAAATTGCGAACAGTTATCCCTCGCCAACTTTTTGAAGTTGCTATTCAAGCAGCAATCGGCGCAAAAATTATTGCGCGTGAAACCGTTTCAGCATTGCGTAAAGATGTAACAGCAAAATGTTATGGCGGTGATATTTCTCGTAAACGCAAATTGCTTGAAAAACAAAAAGAGGGTAAAAAGAAGATGAAACAAGTGGGTAATGTTGAAGTTCCGCAAGAAGCATTTTTAACTATTTTGAAGCGATAGGTATGCATAGAAAATCATTACTTGATGAACTTGAACAGTACCGCACGAGCAAATTTGCCACTCCACAAGAACAGTTAATTATTCACAATTTTATTGATTTTGTGAATGGTAACCCAAACTGTTTTGAGCGCTCAAATCGAGGCCATATCACCAGCTCGATCTGGATTGTAAATGCAGAGAAAACTCATGCATTGCTTACCCATCATAAGAAATTTAATATTTGGGTACAATTGGGCGGTCATAATGATGGGCAAATCGATTGCAAAAAAGTAGCGCTCCAAGAAGCGGAAGAAGAATCAGGAATATCGGGATTTACGTTCTTGCATGCAGGGATTTTTGATATCGATGTGCATGCAATCCCGTCCCCATGCACCTACCATTATGATATTCGCTATTTACTGCAAGCGCCAAAAAATGCTCAATATCAGGTGAGCACTGAATCCCATGATCTTGCCTGGGTTCCATTTGATAAGATAACCGATTATTCTCTTCATTCATCGGTTTTGCGTATGAATGAAAAAGCGCGGCAATTTCTTGAAAATAGAAACTAAACAACGGTATTCTTCTTCAAAAAGGGGATACTTATGTCTGCAAAAAAAACTCAAAAAAAATATTGGTCTGCCCGCGTTACACAAACATCAAATGCTATGGATTTGGAAGCAGGAGTTTTTACCATGTCCCCAAAAGAGATTGCCAAAAGCCTTAAGCGTTCAGTGATGGCCAGCGACCGGACCAAAGGCACAAAATTTCAATCTGCAATGTCCATGCTTAATTTCTATATTAATCGTGCCGGCAAGAATTTGAAAGCTGCCGATAAAATGCGCTTAGAAAAGGCGAAGGTCGAGTTACGGCGAGTTTTTGGCAAAACCCCCCGTTCGCCTCGATAGAGGCTCCGATAGGAGCCGAGTGGAGAGGTCTCCCCTGATCATCCAGAGCGAGCTTTGCGAGTCGAAGAACGACTCGAACGGATTATCTGACCTGCCGTCTTGCCCAAAGCCTGCCAATCTTGTAGCCTAGTTTAAGTCCCCCTTATTCCAATCCGGAGATTGTATCCCATGATAGAAACTAATGAAACGTATGCAACCGGCCACATTTTTGAAGGCAATATATACCTATTTCATGCCCTTGATGTGGGCGATGATATTAATTTAGAAAAAGTAAAAGCATCCGGCGCCGTGATACCGCAACCGCTTTCACTTTCAAAATTCTTTAAAAATTATCACCTACCACTTGCAATAGAAATTCCTGAGCCTGATAAAAGCCCAACATGCATCAGTGCAAAGATTCATAATTTTGGCGTGATTTCTTTGATTTATAAAATTCCCTTCAAAGATACGCTTGAAAATATTCGCCAACAACTTGATGGCATTGATAATCAATGGGCAGAAAGAAGTTTGATCGATGTTGAAGTAATTTTTAAAAACATTCGGCCGCACATCGCAAAACCTCATTTTTTTCATACCCGTTCATCATACGTGCTTATTCAAGTTGATCCGCAACCGAATTTGCTCGATATGGTGAAACTCAAAGATTCATATGGCGGCGTTATTGCATCAACATTACGATTCGAAACTGAAACCCTTTCAGAAAATCAAAAAAATGAAATCTTAGCATCGGCGATCGGTTATTTTCGTGGCGATTTAATTGTGATTGATACTGAAGCTGCTTTTATTTATGATGACGAATACCAAGATATTTTAGACTTCTTTGAATTTGCCAATATTCAGCACTTAGAATTGCGCTACTTTGATCGTACCCTTGAGCAACAATTAAATTATATTTATGAAGGCCGGGTGCGAAAAGTTCCGCTTTCTGCCTATTTTCCATTTATCGGCACCCTTTCAAAAGGCCCAGTTGATGATCTTGATAAACTAAAAGTGGACATTTCAGTGATCGCTGAACGCTTGGAAGGCAGTATTAAACTGGCCGGGGAGCCTTATTATTCAGAATTGTATGCACTATTGATTGAAAAGCGTGAACTTAAAAATCTCAAAGATGCGATTGATAAAAAACTGGATATTATTAAAGATGTACTTTCAGTTTTGCAGCATAAAACTGAAGCAATCCGTGAAGACATGCTCACGGTCAGCATCATTGTGCTTATTTGCATTGAGTTGATAATTGGGGTATTAAGCTACTTTAAGTAGTTCAAACCGTTCGGGTCGTCCTTCGACTCGCAAAGCTCGCTCAGGATGATCGGGGAGACCTCTCCACTCGGCTCCTTCGGAGTCTCTATCGAGGCGAACGGAGACTCACTTGGCTACACTCACTTTTGCCGGACGTAAAACTTCGCCTTTGAACAAATACCCTTTTTGCAAAACTTGAACAATATCCCCTTGCTTATGATCAGGCGATTCTACTTGCATGATCGCTTCATGTTTCACCGGATCAAAATGGGTAAGCTCTTTAATTTCTTGAACTCCATACTTTTCAAGAATCTTTTGCAGCGATTTATAGATAAGCTCAAAGCCTCCATCCTTCGAGACGCAGCTACGCTGCTCCTCAGGATGAGCGGAAAGATTAGCGGCCTTTGCACGGTCAAAATCATCAACAATAGAGATAAGATCCAAAAGCATAGAAGATTGAGCCCCGGTGATCCACATTACACGCTCTTTTTCAGAACGCTTCTTGAAATTTTCATAATCAGCAGCAGTTCTTAATGCCCGATCTTTCCATTCGTTTACCTGAGTTTGGCATTGCGCAAGTTGTTGCTCAAGTTGATTTGTTTCGTTTACTTCTTGATTTTGGTTGTTTTCATTTTCATTCATAGTTTTCACCTCATGCTCACACATCCTGAGTAGCGCCTCTAGGCGCGTATCGAAGGATTAAAAGATATGGTTCGATACGATTGCTAGCGCAATCACTCACCATGTGTGTAAAAAATCTCTTATATTCAGTACTTTTCAAGTATAGCAGGCTATGCGCTTCAGACAATAGAAAGCCGTTTAATTGCCAGTAGCTCTTTCCTTTTTATGATAAATTTTTTATATCTAATACATGCTTACCAGCTAAAAAAGAAAGAGACCCTCATGAAGAAATCAAATACCATCCTTCGCATCATTGCACTTACCGTTTTTGTTTGTCCACTCGTACCTGCCATTGATAATCCTCATTTCTGGCGAGCAACGAATTTTTTAACGGCGTTTTATGAGCCGCGGCTTGCGCGCAATTGGCTCACTTCATTTGATGCCACCATTGGTTACGGATCAACCGATAAGGCTCGTAATGATATTTGCGGTATGAAAGTACCATTATTAGACATTTATGGGGTACAAAATATGCAGGCGCTTGGAATTAATGTTCCGGGCAAAGATCTTACTACTCCCGGTGATATTATTCTCACGCAACTTGCATTGCTTCCGGTTAATGATGGGTTTGGAAAGTTATCATATAATGGACGATTTAAAGTTATTGAAGCAAATCTCTGCTTTTCACAAAATCTCAGCTGTGGATTTTTTGTACAAGCACACATGCCGGTTCGCCAGTTAAAAGTTACTGATATTAGTCCCTGCGATCTTTCTCCGACTGATTGTACCAATGGGCCAAATCAATTTACCCCCACCTGGCAAACTTTCTTGGCCTTACTTCCCTCAATTTTGCAAAAATATGGCATCAGTGCCGGCCCAACCTCTACCAGCGGCATTGGAGACATCAGCTTTTTAGGAGGCTGGACTAACAATTATGAGGACACACAAGAAATAGATTATTTTGATACCACATTTCGCGTGGGCATTTTATTCCCAACGGGAAAGAAAAGAGATGAAGACCTAGCGTTTTCTATACCCAATGGATACAACGGTTTTTTTGCAATTCCCGCAAGCTTCGATTTTGCCGTTGGTTGGTATGATTGGTTCACCCTTGGCACCCATTTTGGTGGGATGGCATTTATAAGAAAAGAGAAAGATCTGCGCATGAAAACTGATTGCATGCAAAGCGGGTTTATTAAATTAGCCAAAGGCCAGGCCCACGTGGACCCGGGAACCATTTGGGAAATAAATCCATACGTCAAAGCAGATCACATTGCCTGTGGATTTAGTTTTTTAGTGGCATATAGTTTTGCCAATAAAAATCGTGATATTATTAGCCCGTGCGATTTAAATATTTTTGTACCCTCGATTGTGAATGAAGATCAGATGTTTCTTGGATGGAAAATGCATACCATAAACTTTATTGCTGAGTGGGATTTTGCCACCTATGAATGCCCATGGTATCCGCGCGTTGGCGGGTTCTTTAATCTCATTGTTGGTGGTGAACGCATCTTTAACACGAATGTGGGTGGATTTCAAATCGGCATAGATTTCGCTGCTAATTTTTGATGCCTCAGATTCACTGCACACATAGAACTTACACATGGTGAGTAGCGAGCGAAAGCGAGCATATCGAACCATTGGCCAGCTTTGCCGATCCTTCGATATGCCTCTAACGAGGCTGGGGATGTGTGAAAAAAGAGATCTCTTACAATTGTGCCCCATACTGCTGCAGCAATTTTACATGCTTATCAGTACCACACTGGATTGCTTTCATGAGCACACTTTCCCCTTTTTTATTTTTAATTTTTAAATCAGGCTTGTGCTCAAGAAGCATTTTCATAATCTCAATTTTTTTCCAAGTGCACGCATCAAAAAGCACCGTTTCTCCTTCTTTATCCTGGTAATTAAGATTTACGCCAGCTTTTAAAAACATGAGCGGAATTTCTTTATAGCAATCGCATTTAGCATCTTCAAGCCATTTTTTACACAATACAGAAAAAATGGGTTTACCCGTATCAGCATAGCTGAAATTAGTTTCACTGCCATAATGGATCAGTAATCCTACCATACAAATCCATCCTGCCCTTGATGCAAAATGGAGTGAATTAACATTTTCCCATTTATTGGGATCCGCCTTCGCTTCTAAAAGAAGTTTCGCTATTGTTTCAGCCTCTTGAACTCTTGAATCTTTCCTTTTTAAGCGATGAAAAATGCTCGGGCCTTCACACCACACATGATTCTTAAATTTTTTCATGAGAAGCGTAAGAGGAGTCAAATCATCTTTATCATAAATATTTGGATCTGCACGCAATTCCAATAAAAGAGAGACTGCTTCACCATTGAGCGCATTGACCGCTTGATGCAAAAGCGTGGTTCCCTCATGAATCGCATCGAGATTAATTTCAGGGTTCATGCATTCGCTTTTCAAAAAGAACATCCCTTTTGAAAAACCGGTGATCAACGCCTGTTCTTTTTTGCTCGGTTGCTTAAACTTTTCATCCACTGCTTTGTGTAATGCATGATATAAATTGCGATCATTGGTCTCGAGCTCTTTAAAAGAATCAATTTTTAAAACTATGCCAATGGTATCTTTTGCCGTATCCACACTGTGTGCAGCATCCACTACAAATACAGAAATTATTTGTCGGTTGAGATCTTTTGGAAGCGTATCAAAATAAAATTTGCGCTCCATGGCATACACAGAGAACGAGATACAAAACATGAGGATAAGACTGCGCATAGAAGAATCTCCGTATTAACAAAAATATGAGCAATAATACTGAATTTTGTTTGAGAAATGAACTTCTATTGAGTTTTACTACGTACTCGTGCATATATTTCTTAATGAAAAGGACACGCCGTTCGGGGCGTCCTTCGACTCGCAAAGCTCGCTCCGGATGATCGGGGGAGACCTCTCCACTCGCGCTTTGCGCTCTATCGCGGCGAACGGAGGAAAATTAAAGGGGATAATCATGAAGCGTTTCTTTATATTTATAGTATTTTTTCTGAGCAATCCAGCATTTGCAACGGTGACCGTTGCAAATTTTCCTCAAACGGTTACGGCAAAAGTTTTTGATCGCGCAACCGGAAATTTTTTTGTTGGATTAGGAGCAAATGCCGGGGCAAATACCATTTCAATTGCAAACAGGCCAGACTATGGCGCAACCAGTGTTTTTAAAGGAATTGGAGGATTACTTCCGAATGCAAATAATGGAATCGCATTTCTCACACTGGCAACAAGCACCGGAAATTTAAAAGCGAATTTAGGTACCGTTGTCTATCCGGATAACGGGAAAGAACCCAAAGTAGTTATTAGCTTGAATTCTAATGGCACACAATCTGGAATGTCTGGCGACATACTTGATGCAAGCGGCGCTCCAAATCTTAACGGATTGCCCACCTCAGGAATTGTGGGATTAGCGGCAAACCAGTTTTTCATGTTTCCTGCAGTAAAACCATGTGGTGGAAATTTTGGGTCAGATTGCAACGGCGGTATTGCAAGTGTTGCAATTAACCAATCAAATTTAAGCCTTATGCAAGTCCCGGCAATTCCGGGAGATGGTGGCATAAAAGCGCAAGAATTAGATCCGACTACTCCGGCAGTACTGATTAATAACTCACCCACCATAGTACCAAATACCGTTGATATGTATTGGGATGATCAATTACAACGGCTTTATATCGGCATAGATGTCACGACCGCTGGGCTGAGTAGCGCTGCAGCGACATGCACTATTGGAACCGGAACGTGCGATACGGCAATAACGCAACCCTGCCCCCAAGGATTTTACTATAATTTAGCTTCACAAACCTGCGCAACGTGCCCGTCGGGTGGTATTTATAATCCGCAAACGCAACAATGCCAATTGTGCCAACTCGGGACATTATTTAATCCAGTAATTGGCCAATGTGTAACGGCAACCTGCCCTTTCGGGCAATTTTTTAACCCGAATCCTGCAGCACTTACGTGCGTCACCTGCCCGCCCGGACTATTTTTTGATACCACCAACTTCACCTGTATTGTCTGCCCGAATGGTGGTTATTATGATCCGTCGGTGCCCGGTTGTGTGGCCTGCCCATCGGGGGCCTTGTTTAATCCCATCTCAGGAACCTGCGTTGCCCAAACGGTTGTCTGCCAAACAGGGTATAGCTTTTGCCCTCAAAATGACGGATGTGTTATTACCATATCATGTCCTGCAGACCATATTTTCGATCCAAGCCAGAGTTGTACCACCTGTGTTTTCCAACCATCTACATCAGGCATCGCAAACCCGATTATTCCGCAACCTGATCTTATTGATACCACAATACCAGCCGTGTTAGGATTCAATGGATCAATCGGTTATGATCCTGTGCAAGCCACAGATGCATCCAAGGAGGCAAACGGAATCCCCGGACCCCAAGGACTGCCAACCCTTCGTGCGCCTACTGCATCGGGAGGTAGATCGGTGGTTGTCGGTTCAGTTGATGGAAACGGTGCAATCACATTCAATGCCATTGCACCCGATTCGGCATTCGTTTCAGGAGACCCTAATGATCGTATGGTTGGGGCGCTCGATATCATTCCTCATACATTAATCATTAATAAAGTACGCGTCATGCATACCAGCACCGGGCCAAGTTATTTAATTATTAATGGGGGGGATACTCTATATGGCCCCACCAATGGTACCCTCTCTGCACTGCCATTGGTGGATGTAGGTGATCCAACCAATCCGATTCAAGGGACTTTGGCTGATGTCAATTCAGCATTGGTTAACTATAAATTTGTAACGCCAGCAGTGCTGAATTCCCAATTACCAGCAGCAAATGATCCTGCAGTTCAAATCGGTGCCGGGCCACTTGATATTTTACCGTCTACAACAATCTCTGATATTGATGTGGTAGGAGATACGGTTTTTGTATCAATCAACCATTCACCATCAATTGGTAATGATGGAGGAATTTTGTATTCACAAGCGATGTTTGATGAAAACGGTAAAATTTTACGCTGGACTCCATGGACCAAAAAAGCATTCCCGCCCTTCAACACATCAAGCTCGGTACTTTCAAGTAGTGTACAATTTTTTTCAGTTGATGCAGTAACGGCAAAATTATGGGTCATTGATAGTTCAAAAACGAATGTTTTGCAAAATTCCTGGACCAATATTTCATCAGATCCAAATTCGCTCATAACCAAACTTAATACTATTCTGACCGGCGCGGCAATTGGAATTTTAGATCTTGATCAATCAACGCGCGGATTTTTATCCAATACCGCCCGATATGCGGTTTTTAGCGGCGGCAGGAATGTTGTTTTTGCGCTGATCAGCACTGCAACTATGCCAGCAAATGTAGACTGCTCTCAACTTATTACCAATAATTTCTCAATGCCAAGCAATTTATTACTCACCTCTTTGCCCAGTGATTCTTGCCAAGTGACCGTTCTTGAATATTCGCGGCAGCTAACCGGCACACCAAGCAATTACTTTTTTGCCGGAACGCGGCATGGCGTTTACGTATTTTCAGATAGCGGTAATGGCTTTGATGTTGCAACCATGGGCGCATTAAATACAGCGCCCTTTACTACTGGCAGCTGGCAGCTTGCCCCAAATATTCCTGGCTCGGTAGTCGATATTAAAACGACCGGCAATGCACTCTATGTTCTTACTACCAATGCCATCATTGGAAGCATTCTCTATCGAATTCCGTTTCAAACAACCGTTGCCGCAATGTTTGCACCGGCAAATATTTTTCCCATTGCCCAGTCATTTACCGGCAGCTTCTCAAATATTGTGATTTTCAGTGGCTTGCAAATCATTTCAACTATGCCCGATGGTTCGACCGAACAAATTGTACTGGCCACCAATAACGGGTTATTTACCTCAACAAAGCCGGGTGGCGTACAAACGGCAGTATCAGATGCTGATGCACAGTGGGTTTTAAAAACAGGCACCAATTTTTATTATAATGGAATAGCAAAAATTGATAATGCATCAATTCCCATTTCGAGTCCCTCAACCGTGTGGCCATTTTATATTGCTGATGCAAATAATAAGCGTCTTTTTGATCGCAGCAGTTGGCAACAATTAAATGGCACTCATGATGCGGGGCCTTTTAATTTTGTTCCCCCATTTTTTAATAGTATCGAAACAAATAATCCGGTATTTAAAACACTTCCGCTTATCAGTTATTTCTGGTCGGATGGAGCACGCCGAATAGGTATTGTTGCCAACGTGGCATCATCATGCGCGCCGGGGCAGTTGATGTGTTTACCTTTTGATACCCTAGAATGGGATCTTGATAACCCAGAAGAAACAATTCTCTATGATTCAGTATTGAATAAAGGGGTCGGCTTTTACTGGGTCAAGCAAATTGGTGTAACGGGATTGCTAATGGCAGGGACTGATAAGGGAATAGTCGCATTGGCATAAAATAAACGCATGAGAGAATTCCCAGCGCATCTTTTAATTCTTGCTTAAGATGATTTGCAAGATGATTAAGTGCACAAGAAATTTCGTGGTATGCCTGATCGGAAAGTGTTATTTCCAGATAATCAAGCATGCGTATGAGATATTCTAGCTCATCAAAGCTCACGGTTGCTTCATATTTATACGCATAAATCAGTTGCTCAATGTAACTTTGCAATCGTATGAGTCGCCCAACCAAAAGATCTAATAGTTCGTCGCATTTCTCATGATTGGCAATGCGATCTTGCAATAATAACGCATCGCTATATGAACGCATGCAGGTATCAACTACTAATTTGAATCCATTAAAAGGATACACTTTATGGAACCGATTATCGTGCGCATTACAAAACAGTGATGAAGCACCCATGAAAAACATCAGGATTATTAAAAAATCTGTTTTCATATTTCTAATCCGATCTTTCAAAAATATTCTCTTAATTTAGAATAACAAGTTCACTTTTATGGTTGCAAATTTGAAATAATTACCATCAAAAAACTTTAGATATCGAGGATTTTCCGCAACTTATTGAATGTTACTTCAGCGATGCTTTATCATAAAAGCAATATTGTAAAAACCCAAGCGGGAGAAAAAAATGATTCTAAAACGTTTATTACTCATACCTCTAATCCTTACTTTGCAGATTTCCATCTGCATGGAAAAACCTACTCAACGAAAATCAACCTGGGATGCTGCTAAAGAAGGAGATCTAAAAATCATACAGCAGATCATCACTGAACATCCTGGATGGGTTGACAGTCGTCAAAAAAAGAAAGAAGGAGAAGGATTAACTCCTCTTGCTTTGGCCGTGATCAATGATCATCTTCCGGTAGTAAAATTTTTAGTTGAAAAAGGGGCTAATGTTAACTTTAGAGATGAGAGCGGTCAAACTATTTTACATATGGCTGCCAGAACAGGAGACATCAGGCTCATCGAATATCTGCTTAAAAATGGAGCAAAAAAAGATATCAACGCCAAAAGCAACAAAGGCAGAACTCCACTGGCAGAAGTCCTTCGTGCTTCTAAAGATAGCATTATCCATTTAGACATTGAAACTAAAGAGCTTGATACACAAGAAAAGCTGCGTGCAGAACTTTCATCAGCCTTGGATCAACTTGCTACCAAAGGGGCTAAAAAACTATCTACCAATCAGATGATTCCACTTATCAAACTATTGCGAGAGTATGGGGCCATTACTGATCAACCTGATGCAACTGGCCATACTCTTGATTATTATATTAATGAGTCAGCATTAGTCACCGAAGCTGATCGAATTGATCTGCTTGATGCTTTAAACGTACGATCAATACCCGCACGCCCTATCATATACAATGAAAGTAATTTGCCACAAGCGATTGAGTTACTTGAAATATTAGCGAAGTCCGATGAGTTTAAAAAATACGCAACAAATATTAATAATGTCATCTGGACAATTCAACAAGCACAAAAAGAATCTAATCAAACAAAAAAATATAATCTTTTACGTATTGCCATGGGAATATTCTCTAAAGTTAGAGAGTTAATAAAGAATACTAAAGAAATACCGGAAAATCTCCACAAACGAATTGAACCTCACCTTGATAAGATCAGAACAATTTTGCGCGATACTGCACTTATTACTTCAGGCAAAGTAGCCGCATCTACACCTACTACCTCCACGCTCGTACAAGCACCAAAGCAGCCAGCTGCACCTACCCCCCCCCCAACTTCTGCATTACCCGCTAAAACAGCCTCAACAACAGTTCCAACCACAGCCTATACTCCTGCAACAAAACAGGAGCAATTGAACGCATTGATGCTGCAAGCTGCGGAAAAACAAGATTGGCCATCTATGTTGAAATATCTGGGTGAAGGGGCAAATATCAATGCCCAGGATGTTCAGGGTTATACCGCTCTTATGTATGCATCTGAATGGGGTCAGCCTGTGATAGTTAGTGCGCTTTTAGATCGTGGCGCAAATCCCCACCTGCTCTCTAATCACAATGGCAATGCGCTTACTATGGCTGGCGAAGCTGCAAATGGCACAATAATTCGTATGCTCCTTAAATTAAATGTGAATCCTAATAGTTCAGGAGATATCGGAAAAAGGAGAGCATTAATAAGTATTCAAAGGGAAATTGAGAAAGCTGCAGAAGATAAAGATCAATCGAGAGTAGATTATCTGAAAAAAATAGAAAAACTGTTGCTTGATGCTGGTGCAAAATAAAATTAGGTAAAGGCCCATTGATTATCGTTGCTTTTGCGAGAGCTTCATCTGAATAAAGTCAAAAATTTTTTCTGCTTTGGCAATGCATATGCTTGCAATATTTAGATCAGGCATCTGATAAAAGTCATCGGGATATCGTGTAGCGGTTGAAAAAGGGCTTAAATACTCTGAATCTTCCAAAATTGATTCAAAATCAGAATCAAACTGCACGCATAGTTTACATAAGAACTCAAGATCATGCGTCTTCTTGATTGAATGTTTTTGATGAAGAAGAAATCCTTTAAGTGCTTTTTCGACACATTATTGGCTATGATAAAATATTCCTGCTAATGCTCGCTCATCTTTAAGACACAATTTTGCAGCAACAAGATCACCTTCGGCAAATCTCATCCAATCACTAGGCCTTGGCATAAATTTTTTTGCCTTTCAGAACTACCATATTGCAGATGGATGACGTATCGCGTGAAGACTCGTCAAATTGTTCGCGCGTATATACTAAAATATCTTTTGAAAATCCTAGCCCCGATAGCGCACGGTGTCCTTTACGCATAGCATCATACCGCTCTTTGGGATCACAATGATCAACCACGACTAAAAGGTCTAAATCACTTTCTTCGTCAGGCTTTCCCCAGGCATATGAACCAAATAGATAAATCTCGAGAGGATCATATGTTTTTATGAGTCTCTTTTTTACTTCTTCTATGGTTGCATTATTAATAATCATGAGATCCTATCCATCATATAATACTTATTTCTACAGTATCATATCCAAATCTGAAAGCAAAGCCCGGGAAAATTTTCATATTTTCCCGGGCTTTTGTATTGTTTATTTCAGAAATTAAAATGGCAAATCATCGGCAAATGGTGGCTCATCAGAAAAATCAATTTCTCCACCGGTTGCAGGGGCTTCAGCCTTAATCATGGGAGCACGTTTTTTTGGTGCAGCTGGAGCAGACATAGGTTTTGCAGCTTCATATGACGGCGCATCACTCTTGACTGCCGGGCGAGCCGCAACACGATTTTTAATCTGGCTTAATTGGCTCATCAATTCTTGTTCTTTAGGATTATTTGGATCCAATCGCTGCTCATCCTCCGCAGCAATGCCTGATTCAGCCTGTGCATTTGAACCCAGGAAGACAACGCGATCGGCAACAATGCTATGCTTGCTGCGCTTTTGACCATTGGTATCATCCCAGGTATCTAATTTTAAGCGGCCTTCAACCAAAATTGGTCTGCCCTTTTGCAAATACTGGCGGCAACTTTCTGCTTGCGGACCCCACACATCAATATCGATATAGCACACTTCTTGAATCATATCGCCGCTTTGTTTATTTTTAAATTGGCGATTTGATGCAAGACCCAAGCGGCATACTGATTGGCCGGAGGTTAGTTGTTTATAATCCGGATCACGGGTTAAATTACCTGCCATGATAATACGATTAAATGAACTCATGAAAATTCCTTTGCAATGAATATAATTTTTAGAGATCCTTGGACATGCTCACTTCGTGAGCTACTCAGAACGACCGTGAGAGATATCTTAATCCGTTCGTGCTGAGCTTGTCGAAGCATATTTAAACTATTTGTTATGTCATCAAAATATGAGCGTACCAAAAAAAATGCTTTTGTTAAGGCGTTTTCATTTTTTATTTTTTGGTGTGAGAACTTCTTGTTTCCAATTTTTCAAAAATTCTCGGCGCTCACGAAGCACCAATTCAAACTGCTCAAGTGCCGCACTATATGATTGTTCCATTTCCATAAATTTCTGCAATTGTTCTTGGGTTGCTACGGTGAAAAGCGCATCTTTTGCTTCTTCCATCACATCATCAATCCACGAAAGCCCTGCTGCTTGATTTTGACCCAACAACGAATTAATGCGCGCGCTGATGATATTTTCCGGCATCATATGCTGGCACACCTGTTCAACCGTTATCTTGGATTGCTTTTTTTTAGGAGCAACCGTGAACGTTTCTGCCGATAGCAATGGCATGAAGAAAATAGCACTGAAAAGTAAAATCGACTTCTTCTGAAACCGTTCGGGTCGATGGAGCACGAAGTGCGAATGGAGACCTCTCCACTCGGCTCCTTTCGGAGCCTCTATCGAGGCGAACGGGGGGGGGCAATATAGCTTCAGAAAAGATTTAATATTAAACATAGTCGCCTCATGCACGTACTTGGGCAAAGCCAATACGCAAATAATCAACGAATGTAAGAATTACCAAAGCAGTTACTGCCGTGAGCATTGCATAATAGGTTTTGACCGGCACCCAATGGAAAAAATAACAGCTAAAAAGCCACGAAACAAACGCTGTTTGCGCAAGCCCTAATGATTTTCCCAACCATGTTGGTGCGATGGTTAAATGCCCCTTGCGACTATAAATATAGATAGCCCCGGCAATTTGTATTAGTTCTTTCAAGAGCACCAGCAAAACAAACCAGTGAGGAATCGTAAATAATGGTGATTGGGTAAATGATAAGGTAGCAAAGACGGCAATCATTAGTATTTTATCCGCGAGCGGATCGAGGGCTGCCCCTAAAAAAGTACGTTGATCTAATAATCGCGCAAGCCATCCATCAAGAACATCGGTAATGCCTGCAACGATAAATAATGCAAATGCCATATGCCACGCATGCATTATCATTGCCGCGACTATAAATGGAATCAATATAAATCGAACAATCGTAAGCAACGTAGAAAAAGTAATTTTTTTCTCATGTGCCGGAAGATGTTTAAAAAGATGAAATGAAAACTTTTTCATGCAATCCTAGTGCAAAAAATTTTGAGATTGTTATTGTAGTGTATAAGTATTGATGAAAATAGCTAGATTATAGCCCCATCTCAACCGGGTTGCATGATCGCGAACGCCAATATCCCATACCATAATTAACCAACAACTGCTCACCTTTTTTAATTGGTTTGGCAGCAACATACACCATATGCCATTCTTCATTAAAATATACAATAACGGCATCTATATTTGGATAAAAACTATGGTTTATGAATCGGGTGAAATTTCCGGATTTTCTGGCATCAACAAAAAATAACTGCGCTGAATCGCGCTGATATTCGGGAGCAACTAAACACCATCCATAGCTCACATCAGCATCTTTGGATTGGGTTCGTTCGATAATTATACCCGTGTATTCACCAATCATCTCACCTTTTTCTATATCTTCATCGGCAAAAGCACCATGACCAATTTGTTCATCGATGTATTGCAAATACCAGGAAACTTCATATCCTTTTGCAACGAGCTTTCCATATTTTTTTGCGATCGCTTTCTCATCTTTAGTGAGTTTTTTTTCATCAAATGCAGGAAACGCATAACTTTCATGCCCATATTCTAAATAATTAATATACTTAAAATTAAAGCTCTCAAGATCCGCCCTATATAACTTACGATTGGAATTTTCATGTATTGTTAATATTAGTAAAAACGGATCAAATTTTTGATCATCTTTTTTTGGCTCTGATTCTTTTTTTGTTTTGTGAGATTGAGATTGAGGATTCTCAAGCGGCTTTTGTTGCACCGGAATGGTTTCAGAAGGCATTAGCAACTTAAGAAATTGCGATGAAAGAGCCGCATTATCTGCATGTAATTGGGAAAATGAAAATGAACCAATGAGAAAAAATAGTAAACTACGCTTCATAGTACTAACCTTTATTTTCTGCGTTTATAGATATGCAAATAAGTTAATCATTACTGCACGCAAAATCAATAATGCCCGCACCAAGACATTCTTGATCGTCATAAAACACCGCAAATTGCCCCGGGGCTATGCCTTGATCATCCCGCGCAAGGGTGATGCCCCAGCGCCCATCGCCTAATGGATTTATGGTGCAATTATGAAGTTGTTTGCCATGCCGTATTTTTACTTGAAGCTCTTTTTTTTGAGGTGGGACACCAGAAAGCCAATTGCACTGCGAAACAATAAAATAATTTCGATGCTTGTCAGGCGAATAATAGTTACGGGAAATAAAAACTTTATTAGCCGCAGGATCCTTTGCTACCACATACCAGGGGCCGCCCGCCAGACCAGAACCTTGGCGTTGGCCAATGGTATGAAACCAAAATCCTTTATGAGTTCCTAGTTTTTTACCCGTTTCAAATTCAATCATATCGCCAGGCTTTTCACCCACATGCGATTTGATAAAATCATTAAATTTAAGTTTACCCAAAAAGCAGATGCCTTGGCTGTCTTTGCGTTCTTTGTTCGGTAAATCATATTTTTTTGCCAATTCACGAACTTCTTCTTTGCGCAAGTGACCAATTGGAAAAAGGGCTCTTGATAACTGTTCTTGACTCAAATAGGAAAGAAAATAGGTTTGATCCTTTATTAAGTCGGGCGCGCGATGAAGAGAAAAAAAGGCATTTTTCTTGTGCACCTGAGCATAGTGGCCCGTAGCAACTTTATCAAAAGTATCATCAATGTGATTAAAAAACATGCCAAACTTAATCCGTTGGTTGCACAAAACATCAGGATTTGGCGTTCTTCCCGCCCTTATTTCACTCATGGTATAAGAAACCACCTGATCCCAATATTCTTTTTGAAGAGAAATCACCCGTAAAGGAACATCAGCCTGTTCGCATACGGCCCGCACATAGACAAGGTCTTCTTCCCACGGGCATTCACCCAGGTAAGAAAGCTCATCTTCAAGCCAAATTTTAAGGTAAAAGGCGGTTAGATCATGCCCCTGCTCTTTAAGTAAGCGCAAGGCCACGGAACTATCTACGCCACCGGAAACAAGTACTGCGATCTTCATAGGTTTATATCAGATTGGAATAATAGGGTTTTATGCTATATTTATTATATAAGATTTTATAATTTTATACGAATTTAATGGGGTCACCATGCGCAAGCATTTCTATTTGTCATTGATTGTTTTAGTTGCAACGGCAGCACTATCTGGCAATCAAGTTCAGAAAATTATCTCAGTTAAAGAATTCAAAGATAAAACCTGTGGTTGTATTTTTGGTGCTGCTTTAGGCGATATGCTTGGCGCACCGGTTGAATTTATTGCATCACGAACACAAATCAATACCGCTTATCCGCCATCTGGAATTATTGGAATTGAATCACTTAAAGAAAAAGATTTTAAAAGAGATTCTTTGTACAATCGCTACGCACCTTACACTGATGACACTGCAATGGCACTATGCGTTTTGCAAGGAATAACCAATTCTCACAAATTAGAAATTAATACCTGTATGCAGGAGATAGCAGTAGAATTTATCATCAACATGCATGCGCCAGATGGTTGGGCATATGCTCCACGCGCACCTGGACTGGCTTGTTTAAAAAATGTAAAAAAAATTGAAGCTATTTATAACCAGCAAAAAACAACTGCGAGCAAAAACAATCAATGGTGGAAAGGTGGTTTAAAAACTGATGGTGGTTGCGGATCGGTCATGCGCGCGCATCCCTTTGGAATCCTGTTCCATCAGGATCCAGAAAAAGCGGCGCAATGGGCTGTTATGCATTCTGAGATTACTCATGGCGCTCCAATAGCCAAAGCTGCGTGTGCAGCACTGGCAACCGGCGTAGCACTTGCTATTCACAATGAGGATCCGAAAGTAATCGTAGATCAAATGGTTCAAGCAGCTAATTGTTACGATTCAAAAACGGGCGATATGATACAAAAAGCACACAGATACGCTCTGGACTCAACCAAAACCAGCGATGAAGTGTTCCAAGAACTACAAGGCTGGGCAGCGCATGAAGCTATTGCAGCAGCCGCCTATATTTTTATTAAGCATCCGAATGATTTAAAAGCCGCTATTGTACTTGGCGTTAATACTCCCGGCGATAGCGATAGTATTGCTTCAATTGCTGGTGCGCTTGTTGGTGCTCGCGTCGGCTCATCACAGGTGCCACAATCATGGATGCATGTGCTTGAAAATCGCTCAGAAATACAAAAAACAATTGATGGATTTATTCAAAAAATTTATTTCTCTGCCTGAGCCGCAATTTCTCTCCAAGCAGAATATTGACTAGTAACTTTATATTACTGGCATTTAAATCGATGCGGCTCCGCTGCCCACAAACCTCACCTGCACTTGAGAACACCACTTTCTCCGGCATTGGACTATAGACCGGAGGCTGCTCGATTTAGCTTTATCCTCCCCTATCGAAGGACCTAAGCTTAACAATTCTCTATAACCATAGTTAGATCCTCAAGCCCCCCTGGAGATGGCCCAAAATACCCAGAAAGCCCCCCCTCCAGCCTCAGGCCATTTATGCCCCCCGCCATTGACTTCTATTAGAAATATGCCATACTAATAAAAAATCAATGATTGCATATTATTAATTTTATGAGGTTATATGAATACCTTATGTAAGAAGCTTTTAACGTATATTCTATTGAGTAGCACTTCTGCACTGTTGACCATGGAACCAGGCTTACCTGAAATCACTCCTTTGAGCACTGATGAATTAGATGCACAATGGGAGGCTGAAGCACTGAGGCTTTCAGTCAGTGAATTCAAAGAATTATTTCCGGATGTCCAACCAGCAGTTCAATCACAAAATACTCCTCCTGCATCACAACAAACAAATAGCATTTATTCAGGCAAAGATCTTCAATGCACTTTTTGTAAACAATCCTTTAATAAGAATTACCACTTCACTATTCATGCCGCTTTTTGCACATCTTATAAACAACTTAAATGTCCTTATGAAGGATGCAATAAAAAATATATGAGATCATCGCACCTTGCAAAACACATGCAATCTCATGAACAGGCATCACAACTATCTAACAACATGCTAGAAGGCACCTGCAATCTTGCTCAGTTGTCTCAGTCTTATATGCAGCCCCTTTCATTAGAAAAATCTGAAATCGAACGAGGGAAATATTTTTGTAAATATTGCAATAAAAATTGCAACACAAGTGACGACTTCTCAAGACATAAAAAATCTAAAAAACATATTGATCGGGTTCGCACATTAACGCCCTATAATAATTTTTTAAAATAGAGTACAAAGTCTATCAACTATCAACAGAA
This sequence comes from uncultured bacterium, assembly GCA_963788045.1. GTDB lineage: Bacteria > Babelota > Babeliae > Babelales > Vermiphilaceae > BTUB01. The sequence goes on along the minus strand of CAWBEW010000001.1, from coordinate 214,485 downwards.
GCAATCTGAGCTATAACTGCATTTTAATTTTTGTATTTTTTTCCAAATCTAAAAAACCGAGAAAAAAAGGGTGCCATTTTGGTCTTAAAATTAAACAAATCTGCCGATTAATTGCAGTGTTTTAGGGCAACCTATTCCCCCATATCCATGGATGGATCTTTATGGGACTCATGAAGATGGCCCAAGATACCCTGCCGGCCCCCCTCCAGACTCAGGCCATTTATGCCTCCCCGCTATTGACTTCTATTAGAAATATGTCATACTAATAAAAAATCAATGATTGCATATTATTAATTTTAGGAGGTTGTATGAATACCCTATGCAAGAAGCTTTTAACGTATATTTTATTGAGTAGCACTCCCGCACTGTTTACCATGGAACCAGTAAAATGCCTACCTGAAATCGCTCCTTTGAACACTGATGAATTGGCTGCACAATGGGATGCAGAACAATTTGGACTTTCAGTTAATGAATTAAAAGAATTATTTATGAATAATCCAACAACGCCTGAACCGTTGATTAATCCATCGACTCAGCCACAAACTAGTAACACTTATGTGGATAAACAGATTCAATGTCCTCGTTGCAAGAAAAGTTTCGATGATCCTCTTAGTTGTTCATTTCATAGCGCTTCTTGCACCACCCCTTTTTTATATATATGCTCCTATGAAGGATGTTCGAAGAAATATATAAAGGAAATGGCTTTTGAAAAGCATAAGCGAATGCATCAAAACCAGGCACACCTCTTACCAAACATTCTTGAGGACACTAATAATTCTGCTCAATTACCCGACATAATTCAAAAAAAACAAGCAATCAAAGAGGAAAAATATTTTTGTATCTATTGCAATAAAAGTTGCAGCTCAAGCAGTAGTCTCTCAACCCACAACAAATCTAAAAAGCACATCGAGAGGGTTCGCGCATTAACACCTCATGCTACACTTCAACTACCTGATTTTTTTCAAAAAAAACTAGAAATCAAGCACAGAAAACAAGCGCTCGAAAAGAGAAAATATTTTTGTATCTATTGCAATATAAGTTGTAGCTCAAGCAATAGTCTCTCAATCCACAACCAAACTAAAAAGCACATCGAGACGATTCGCGCATTAACACCGTATGATAATCTTTTGAAATAAGATCTATTAATCCTCAACTGAAATATTGCTAGAAGCACTTGCATGTTCATTTTTTATGATCTTTTTGGCAAAATCGAAAGAAAACCCAGAAGAAACAGGATCCGTAACACCCATTTCTTTTAAAAACTCCACAAATTCAACTGGATAATTCCCTCGTAATGCGTGGCTCAACACCGTTTGACGAGCTCCATTTTCAAGAAATTCCATATGCATTTCATGCTTATATCTTTCCAACGGCAAATCATATTCAAAAGCAGTGCGCAATGCCTCCATCAGCTTTACCGATTCTAAATCTTTACGCCAATGATAAAGCCCCTCTGCCCCAAAAAAAGTTAAAAGCCACATTCCAGCAAATACTAAATGTTTTCTTTTCATAATAATTCTTGTTTTTTTAAAGTTCATCACATAACATACGGCTGCGTATAATTTATAATATCTTTAGGCAAAAGAGCACAATAGCTACTCTTATCTTTTAACAGTTCATGCAAAAAATTTACTCTTATCTCTCGATGTTTATTAATAAGATCAAGATAATCACTACTATCTTCACTAAAATAAATCCAGGTATGCTGCACACCCTGCTGGCATGGCTTATGGTGGCACACTCTTTTATTTTTAGTATCAATATCTTGTGTATCTAATCCATAGACAAGCAAAAGGGGAAAAACCTCTTTACAATGTGAGATTATTGCCAGATGTGCGATGCTTTCGCACAATTTATCATCGATTGAAAATCCTGCTTTTACTAATTGCCTAATAATATCAGTTCTCATTCCTTTCATTTTAACTGAAAGTAATGCATGCCGTATTGCTGACCCTTTGCCACCCATACCATACATGCCTCGCTCTTTTGAGTATTTTAGCAAAACAGGAATTGCATTTAAAGTTCCTTTATCTGCATATTTAATGGCATACCAAAGCGCAGATTTACCTTCATCATCAAGAATGCTGGGGGATCGCTTTTTTTCTTTAATAATATATTCCACAAACTGAGCGAGTTGATCTTTGGGAAAAGCCCCCTCCTCCAAAACTCTCATGATTAAGGTTTTACCATTTGTATCTGGAGAACCCTTCCGGTATATTATGTCATCAAAACAAGAATTACGCATCATTAAAGCAAAAGCAAAGAAAGAATTTGAACACATTACGACAATCATCACAATCGATGCTTTCATCCTAATCCCCTTCATTACATCTTTGTGAATTTTTATTTTCTTGCTAAAATTGCCTATAGTATACATAAACTCCTTAAAATAAGTATAAAAATTCATGAACCCGATTGCGCATATCCAAGACGCCTTTTGCTTATATTTACAAAAAACTTTTGGCATTAATGAACAGCTTGCTAAAAGTTGCAATTTTTTACTCAATGTTGATGCCGGCAAACAGGAGTTTGGAGATTTAAATTCTAATGCGGCAATGGTACTCGCCAAAGAACTTAAGAAAAACCCTCGCCAACTCGCCCAACAAATCATCGATGAATTTAAACATCCGTATATCGCCAAAATTGAAATTGCCGGCCCGGGATTTTTAAATGCCTGGCTTAATCACAAAGCCATTCATGATCTGGCGCGAGAACTTATTGATAAAAAGCACCATTTTTTTTCTCTCGATGAAGATGCACCCAAAAATCGCTATGATATTGAATTTGTAAGCGCAAATCCGACCGGACCGCTTCATTTAGGCCATGGACGTGGTGCCATCATTGGTGATGTGTTCGGGAACATTTTAAAATTTTTAGGCCATCACGTCACCAAAGAATTTTATATCAATGATGCGGGCAATCAGATCAATAAATTAGGATTATCGTTCAAAATACGTTGCCAACAAGTAATGGGCATTGATGCTGAACTGCCAGAAGAAGGGTATCGCGGAGAGTATCTTGTTGAGCTTGCGCGTGCGTGCATAAAAGAAAATGGCGCCGAAGTACTTTCCAAACCCAACACATTTTTTGAAGATTATGCAAAACAGGCGATGCTGGAACAACAAAAAAAGACACTGCATGATTACGGCCTCACCTTTGATGTGTGGTTCTCAGAAAAAACATTACACGAAAGTAATGATATTGAGCATGCGATAAAAATTTTGCAAGATCATAATTTTATTTACGAACATGAAAATGCACTCTGGTTTGCTTCAACCAAATTTGGTGATGATAAAGATCGGGTAGTGCGCAAATCATCGGGCGAATGGACCTATGTGGCTGCTGATATTGCATATTTACTCAATAAGGCAAGGCGTGGCTATGATCATCTGGTGATGGTACTCGGGCATGATCATCATAGTTATGCGGTTCGTTTGCAAGGAATTAAACAAGCACTTGGCCTTGATCGTATTGATTTAGCAATTATTCTTTATCAATTGGTCACCATGAAAGCGAGTGGGCAATTGGTCCAAATGTCTAAGCGGGCCGGCACAATGGTAACACTAGCAGACGTTATTGATGAAGTGGGCAAAGATGTGGCGCGCTATTTTTATCTCAATCGCAAAGCTGACGCACAATTAGAATTTGATCTTGATTTAGCGCTAAAAAAAACTGAAGAAAATCCCGTATTTTATGTGCAATACGCCTATGTACGCACCGGGAGTATTTTAGAAAAAGCAGCGCAAGAGACTGGGTTATACAATATTACCATTGCAGATGCCCAATATTTAGGATCAGCAGAAGCACTGCTCATTAAAAAAATCGCATCATTAAAACATTTATTAGAAGTGATTGCCGCAACTGGCCAAACGCACCATTTAACCTATTATGTGCATGAACTTGCTGATATTTTCCATCGGTATTATGCTCAAAATAGAGTGATTGAAATCAGCAATATTGCACAAAGCCGTGCTCGCTTACTCTTAATTCAACTATTGCGAGAAACATTTGCAACAAGTTTTGATTTACTCGGCATTAGCAAACCATTAAAGATGTAGGAGTTCCTATGAACACTAGAAAAATTTTGTTAGTTGGATTATTACTCTTGAGCACCGGTAGTGGTTACGCAATGCGTTCATCAGTCACTATCAATTTTGATCGATATCCAACTCCCGCGCCGGTGGTTCCCTATTACCCAGTGACGTATGTCCCCACCTATTATGCGCCAACCTATGTCTGGCCAACATGGGGGTATTATGACGATTATTATTGGTGGAATGATTATAATGAAAACTCTGCCAAAGCCTTTGTAAAAACATGTGCAGTGATGGGAGTTTTAGCCGTTGCATTCGCCATCATCGGGGCGATTACAAGCCGATAAAATCTACCCCCTTAAAACAATTTACAAACAGGCAATAAATCATTGATTTTGCCCTTTTCTCTATGGTACGCTGATAGTTAGAAGCAGTCCTAAAGTGGGATATGCTCATATTTGCAGATAAGGAGAAAAGTATGAAGAAATTACTATTAAGTCTTTGTGCATTGAGTATGGGAGCTACTCTTTCAATACATGCACTTGAAAAATCAGGCGAACCGTATGTAGATGCTGAAACACTCAGAATCGAAGAATCGATGGGAGAGCATCCTAAAGAACGTCTTTATTTCCAGCAGCAATTAGCCAAATTAGATAAACAAACATTAAAGGCACACATTGAAAAACTCAAAGAAGAAGCAAAGAGAAAAACCGGTGCAGCCCTTGAAAGAATTAAAGCCAGAATTAAACAATACGAAAATGCAATCAAAACTAAGTTACAATAATGTGCAAACGTTTGATACTATTTCTAATAGTTGGTTGGGCATCCTTAGTGAATGCCCAACCGAGTCCTTTTGTGATAGACTCACGCCAAGATTTAGACATTGCTATCACAAACTATGCGGAACGGATAAAATCTGGCCCAGAGGTAAGTACCATTTATGGCAATCAGATTACCCCCGGAACATTACCACGAGATTTTCGCATTAATGATCAAATTTATGATGATAGCGCAGTAGTGTCTGGCCACATTATAAACATCATGCGCATGGTATTTGATCTACCGGCACAGCCGACTATTATTGACAACATCCAGTTGGCAATCAACCAACTCCTTCAAATGTTAACCGATCTGGGTATCCGCTATAATATAACTCCTAATTTAGCGAGCATCAGAACTGAACTCGCTGAAATTCGCGATGAGTTACGCAATACCCCCATCAATTCTCGGGTCAATACCATTCTTATGGTTCCCTATAACCGTCTGGATGTAATTAAAACGCAAATTTTAGATCTGCTTAGAACCAAACTTATAATTACATAAATGTTCTATTCTTGCCAAAACCCCTATTTTTGGCACAATTATCCATATAACCCTATCATTTTAAAAGATTTTTCCTTAATTTTTTTATTGGAGTCACATGGCAAAAATTGATATCGCCCTGATTCAACAACTTCGTGAACGCACCGGTTTAGGCATGATGGATTGCAAAAAAGCGCTTGAAGAAACGAATGGCGACATTGAAAAAGCAGTCGAACTTTTGCGCAAAAAAGGTGCCGCTGTTGCTGCAAAACGCTCTGATAAAACAACCGCTGAAGGCCTCGTTCACGCCTATATTCACCCGGGCTCGCAAATCGGCGTGATGATTGAAGTAAATTGTGAAACTGATTTTGTTGCAAACACTGATGCAATAAAAGAATTTGCTCATAATGTATGCATGCATATCGCTGCAATGAAACCAATTTATCTTTCAGTCGACCACGTTGATGAAAAATTTTTAGCTGCAGAAAAAGAGATTATTAAAGAACAATTGGCTCAATCAGGAAAAACTGGTAAAGTTCTTGAGCAAATTCTTGAAGGCAAGCTTAAAAAAGTATTCAGCGAAGTTTGTTTGCTTGAACAGCAATTCATTAAGAATGATAAATTCACCATCAATCAAGTATTGCAAGAGTTGATCGCTAAAACAGGCGAAAATATTAAGATCAAAAAATTTGCTCGTTTTGAAGTAGGTGCATAAAAACCCAAGAGTAGAAAAACGCAAGGATACCAATATGCCTGATATTAAAATAATTGAAAATGATATTAAAAGCTTCCAAACACCCATGGAAGCAGAAATGCAAAAAGTTATTAAGCATTTTGAAACGGAACTTCTTAAAATCAGAACCGGGCGCGCACATACTTCATTGGTTGAAGATTTGATGGTGCAAGGATATACCGGCCCATGAAATTAAAACAAGTTGCGGTATTAGCAGCACCTGAATCGCGTCTGATCACTATTCAACCATGGGATGCGGGCATGATTGAAGCAATTGAAAAAGCTATCAGCACTTCTGATTTAGGATTAACCCCCGTCAATGATGGTAAATTAATTCGCATCGCTTTGCCGGAAATGAGCACAAGCCGCCGTGATGAATTGGTTAAACTTTTGCATAAAAAGAATAACGAGGGCAAAGAGCGTATTCGCGATGTGCGCAAAGATTTTAACAATACCTTGCGCGATCATAAGAAAGATAAAAAAATATCGGAAAATTTCTTTAGTCGTTTAGAAGATGTTTTGCAAAAAGTTCATGATAAAAATATCGAGCAACTTGAGCAATTAACTCAGAAAAAAGAAAAAGAGATTAAATCAGTCTGATTAACATCACCCCCCGTTCGGGTCGATGGAGCACGAAGTGCGAATGGAGACCTCTCCACTCGGCTCCTTCGGAGCCTCTATCGAGGCGAACGGATCAGAACTTTATAATTTCTTTAATAATGGGACGATTTTTGATAGAATAAAAGTACTTTTTGATATTTTTTGAAATATTCTGGGCTGCTAGCTCAATTGGTAGAGCAACAGACTCTTAATCTGTGGGTTGTTGGTTCGATTCCAACGCAGCCCATATAAGCCTTTTTGCAAGAGTGGCGGAATTGGTAGACGCACTGGACTTAGGATCCAGTTCCCTAATAAGGAGTGGAGGTTCGAGTCCTCTCTCTTGCACCAACTTATATTTCACAGTTATTACAATTAATATTCATCCTAGGGACATTTATGAAAAATACTCCATCATACTTGCCATTTTTCTTGATACTGGCAATTAATACTACTTCCTGTGTAGATAAGAGTACTCAAGAGACCGCACTTAATAAGCAAAAAAAACTTGAGACTGATTATCAAAATATTTTATCTCTCTTTAAAAAATGTAAAGATTTAATTGCCCGCGATAATCCTCTGAATAAATACAAAGCCAAGGGAGCTATTGAGGGAGTTATTCATGGAGTGAGCCAAATCGCAGCAATTTATGAAGTGCATGTGGCTTTTAATGCTATTCTTACTCCAGAAAAAAAACAACTTACTCCAGACGATCAGAACACAATTAATACGTATTTAGCGAGCAAATCTTATTCAAAAGAAAATGAATCATTGATAGCAAACTATCTTAATTGCCTTTTGCGAGAGCAATCTGCTCAATATGATATTCATAGTCCCCAGCAAGGCCATATAAATATTCCCAAAAAATGCTATCCTCACCAGACAAAAATGCAAAGAAATATAGCAAAAGAAAATTTGGCGCGTGCTAACATACAAATCGATGAAAATCATCCGCTTTTTAAAGATTAGGTCAGCCTTAAGGCAAAAATATGCTTGGCGTTCTAGTTATTCTCTTGCTCTTAACAGTAATAATTTGCATCATTTCTCAACCTAAATGCACTGATAAAGAGAGATGCAAAGGATGGCAAGGCTGTGATTGCTTTAATAATTCTTCTGCTTATTAAAAAGATTTCTTTTCAATTTTTATACATGATCTTTGTTGAGTCGCAATACTTTCAAATGCTACAATTAGAGCATTAAATTGCTCTCGAACTTCTACGGCTAAGGGAGCATCGAGTTCCGTGGAAATTTTAAATGTTTTTTTCTGCATATTGATTCCTCATCTGACAAAAGCTTACTTTCATTATTTCCTATTTGATCGATTAAATCAATATTATTCCCATACGAAAATGCAATGGCTAGACACATAACTTTACCCATTGTAAAGTATGCCTAAGCACATAAGCTGAATCATAAAAAAAGGAGCAGTATGATGATGCATACCCAAAAAAATATTTCTTCTCTCAATTTAGAAATTATCCACAGTGAGCCAAGCTTTTGTTCACTTTCGATAATCGTGCCGGCAGATTTAGTTGATGCCTTATATCAACAAGCGGTAATTGCACAAAAAAGAACCACTCCGGCCTTTGGTTTTCATAAACGTGAAACGCCTTCAGCCTACATTGAGCAAAATTACCAAACCAATTTAATCGAACACGTCAAAGAATTTTTACTCAAATATTTAGTCATAGGATTTCTTCAGCAAGAAATTCATCGCAAGAAATTGCTCGTGGCCGGACAACCGCGGCTTATTTCCATAGATCTTAAGCCGGGCGTGGATGCCTTTTTTAATTTTGAATTGTCTTTGTTTCCTGCGATCGCTTTTCAAGAATGGAAATATCTTCCTTTCAAAGCTCCCAAACGAAAAAATTATAAAGATCTTGATAGGCAAGTAGAAACATTTTTGCAAGAAGAAATGAGTGCAAAAGAAAAATATGCCTATGATGGAATCGCCGTGGGTGACTGGGTTAACTATTCCTTGTGTTTATTGAATAATGATTTAAATCCGGTGATCTCTGATCAATGCGTAAATCTCTGGATCAAAGTAGGTGATGAGGAACCGGATAAGCCATTTCAAGAACTTTTTTTACGTAAAAAAAATAAAGAAAAATTTTTCAGCAGCAGTTCAATTTTGCAAGATTATTTTACTGATGCACTCAGCACGCAATATAATTTTGAAGTTACCGTGCAAGACATTGTTCCTAATGCTTATTTTTGCCTTGATCAGTTTAAACAACATTTTAGAATTAAAAGCAATAAAGAAATGTATCAGAAGTTAATTGAGGTCTTTTCTTACCGCAATGATCTTTCTCAAAGAAGAACAATGGTAGAAGAATCACTAAAACTTCTTTTTAGCAAACATCGATTTGAAATTCCCAATCATTTAGTATTACGGCAACAAAAAAAAGTTATGGATGCAATTCAATATAATCCTGATTATCACGTCTATCGCGTGCAGCCTGATTTTAAAGATGCGGTTCGTGAACTTGCAGAAAAACAAGCTCGAGAAGAAATATTTCTTCTCGAGCTTGCCTATGAAGAAAAAATCAATGTTTCTCATGATGATCTTAAAAATTATTTGAATCTCACCAAGCGGCCGCGTACCAAAGAGTTCTTGCATTTTGATCCACCAATGACTAAAATACGCGGACAGGAACATCCGGTACTTAATGAAGAATTGAGCCGAGTTTGCCTGCGTGAAAAAACATTAAATCACATTATTTATCATTTAACGAAAAAATAATATCAGAACCGCACGCTTCCTTCGACAAGCTCAGGACGAGCGGTCGCAATTAACCCCGTTCGTGGTGAGCCCGTCGAACCATTTGAGCGAATTATTTGAAAGCTTCATCATGCAAAACCATCACAAACTAATAATTATTGGGGCTGGCCCAGCGGGTTTAACCGCAGGTATTTATAGTTCACGTGCCAACCTCAAACCATTAATCATCACGGGCAAAAATCCCGGAGGACAGCTCATGGGAACAACTGCCATAGAAAACTGGCCAGGTAATATTAGCATCATGGGGCCTCAATTGATGATACATATGCAAGAACATGCGACTCATTTTGGTAGCATTCTACTTGAAGAATCGGTCAGCCACGTCGACTTTAAGAAAAAACCCTTTAGCATCATCACGGATAAAGGCACTCATCTGACTGCCGATTCAGTTATAATCGCTACCGGGGCATGCCCAAAACGATTAGGCATACCCGGAGAATCGCAATACTGGGGCAAAGGAGTCACCACCTGCGCCGTGTGCGATGGTGCATTCTATAAAGACCGCCCGGTGATAATTGTGGGTGGCGGTGATACAGCCATGGAAGATGCCTCTTTTATGCTCAACTTTACCAAGCAGATTACCATTGTGCATATTCGTGATACACTCACCGCTTCAGCTGCTATGCAACAACGGGTTATCAACAACCCCGCCATTACCATTATTTATAATAGCACCGTTACGCAAATCCATGGAAACGGCTCTCATGTTACGGGAGCAACCATTACCCATCAGCAATCCAAAAAGAGTGAGAAAGTAGATGCCGATGCGATTTTTGTGGCTATCGGTCTTAATCCTAATGTTGGCCCTTTCAAGGGACATTTGGCCTTTAATTCGTTCGGTTTTATAGAGGTTAAGGATAATACCCAGACCTCAGTCCCGGGTATTTTTGTGGCCGGAGACGTGGCCGATTACCGCTATCGGCAGGCGATCACTTCTGCCGGTGCTGGGTGTATGGCTGCCTTGGATGCCGAAAAATATTTAAAAAATAATTTATAAAAATATTAATGCGCTCCGCGTAGGGCAAGGGGATTTTTCTCGCAAAAAAATCCCCTTGCATCCCAAAAGTTGCGCCTAAGGAGACCTTAGGTATTCCTGAAGCGGCGTGCGCTCCTTGCGTCCCTCTTGGCTGCGCCATCCGACTTCGCTTATCCGGGCCTATCGGCTCGGCAAGCTTCGACGGACAGGTCGGGTGAACACGCTTGGGGGCTTGCAGCCCCGGCAGCGGTTAGCTGACGCCTTCGCCGGAAAATAAATTAATTTGTATTCCTAAAGACTGCCGTGAGGCTGCCAACGCTTGCAAGGCATGCCGAAGGCCGACACCGGCGAGGCAAGGCCGCGTCAGCGGTTTTGCGTAACGTGGCAAAACCGAGCCAGGAGAGGATTTTTCGGCAGCGAAAAGCTGGGATTCCAAGGCCCGCCTTGGGCGCACGAGGTCCAGGAGGGGTTGCGAAACCCTTCCTGGCGCACGCGGCGCGCAGCCGCATTAATTTACTTAAAAAAGATTAATTGAAAAAATCTCATTTTCGCTTAGAATAAAGGTATATCAACAAAAATATCCCTTATTATTGTTCAGGAATAGATATGTCAGTTACTTTTTTTAGAAAAAGCAGAAAAAAAAGAAATAGAAAACACGGTTTTCTGAAGAGAATGGCCTCTCATGATGGCAGAAAAATCCTCAAACGCCGTCGCGCAGCGGGTAGAAAACGCCTTGCAGTACGTGCATAATGGCTACCCAAACCGATATTAGAAAGCTTTTTAACAAGGCCCGGCGTATATTAAAACATCCGGGCCTTGATCTTTTAGTTTCTCCCACCCAAGAATCGCAGGGTATGCTCATCATTATCACGCCAGGAAAAATTGGCACCGCCGTAGAGCGTAATACCGCCCGCCGGAGGATCAAAGCTATTTTCCACGAAGGAGGACTGCTCAAAAAAGGGTTTGATTGCGTGATCATTGTTAAAAAATACGGGGTTATGCTTACTCACGCTCAACTAAAGGCCCTCATTCTCGATGCAATTCACAAAGCAAATTTCTAAATTTTTAGCCTTTATATGCACCACATTAATTCTTGGCCTCCGCCCACTCTTGGGACCTGCCACATGCAAATTTGAACCCTCATGCACTAAATTCGCAGCACAATGTCTTGAGCAACTGCCCTTTCATAGGGCAGTATGGGCTATCATAAAACGAGTACTCTCCTGCAATCCATTTATCTAAAGCAGTTCAGTTACTAATTTGCTTAATTCACTGCGTTCACTGGTTTGCAAGTAGACCGTTCCAAACACCCGCTGGCCTCTAAACCGTTCGCTGGTTACCACTAACCCATTGCTAATAAAATCTAAATAGGGTGAATCAATTTGATACGGATCACCGGCCAAAATAATTTTACTTCCCTCACCAACACGGCTCACCAATGTTTTAACCTCGTGTGGGGTGAGATTTTGCACTTCATCAATCAAAATATATTGATACGGAATAGACCGACCTCGCATATAGGTGATTGCTTCTAAACTTAATTTGCCATGCTTGACTAAATCATCCATAGGCCGCAGTGATCCACCATTGGGCCGATTCTTGTCATGCCCCTTTTGTGCTTTTTTACCCTTGCGCCGCTCGTATCCACCATCCAGCTCTTCAAAATGTTGGCCTACTTGCGATGAGTGCAGTATAAATTCCATATTATCGTAAATCGGCAACATCCAGCTGTGTAATTTTTCTTCAACAGTTCCTGGCAAATAACCAATATCCTTGCCAAGCGGCACAACCGGGCGCGAGACTAGATATTTTTTCATACTCATCTTCAACCAATACCTTGTGCAATCCTGCAAGGAGCGCTAAAAATGTCTTACCTGTTCCTGCAGGCCCAAAAAGCGTCACGAATTGTATGGAGTTATCAAGCAAAAGATCAAGCGCCATCAGTTGCTGCGGGTTACGCGCTTTGAGTGGCCATTTAAGCAACGGTTCATGAACAATTCTAAAATGCCTACCGCCCAAATATCTAAATACCCGATAATTCCACGCATTGTGCTGACTTGCAACCAAAACAAATTCATTAATCGCAAGTTGTTTTTCATCAACTAATTTATCCAAAATTGTCGGAAAATCTTTCTTGAGTTCAATCGCCGGAACATCAACACTCATCCAGCCCTTGTAAAATTCGTCAACTGAAATCGATTCTTTTAAATAATCTTCTGCGTGAATTCCCAATGCATCAGCTTTCACGCGCGCGTTAATATCTTTGGTAATAAAACGCACATCATAGCCTTCTTGCTTCATAAGATAGGCAGTCAGCAAAATTTTATTATCATTCACATCGAGCACAAAAGGAATTTCGGGAATTTTTTCTACCGGCAAAAACAGAACTCGAAATTTCTTCACCATTATCAAGCTTCACTCCATCACGCAATGAACCCCGTTCACGCAAATTATCAAGCAGTCGTGCCGCTTCACGCGAGTTGCGCCCACGCTCGCTCATTTCAGCCTTAAATTTATCTAATTCTTCCAAAACAATGGAAGGAATGCCAACCAAAGCTTCTTTGAAATTGAATAAAGCATTAGGATCATGCACCAAGACATTGGTGTCTAAGATAAATAGTTTTTCCGCCATACTTCTTCCTTTTTTTACTTCACCCGCAGCCTACCATAGGATGCCTACGCTCAATCAACATTTGAAAAAAATGATGTAATCGACCCATGGGATAAGTAATTTTAGCAAAAAAACTCGATCTTTTTGATAATGTTTTTTTATGTAATTTCGGCAAAAACTTAAAAATATGATACATTCATGAAAAATCCATTTTTATACGAGAAAATTATGATAAAACCATTGCACAATGATATCATGGCCCTGCGCCACTCAGCTGCCCACTTACTTGCCCATGCGGTAATGGAACTTTACCCCAACACTCTTTTAACCATTGGGCCTGCAACGCAAGAAGGCTTCTTTTACGATTTACTTCCTAAGAAAAACTTTAAAGAAGAAGATCTTGCCGCTCATAGAAGCGCGCATGAAAGAGATTGCCAATCGCAATCTGCCGCTTACGCATGAGCAAATGAGCAAAGATGAGGCGCGAAAATTATATAAAGATAATCCCTTTAAACTTGAATTAATCAATGATATTTCCGGTGATACGGTGGGCATTGCGCGTCAAGGGGATTTTTATGATCTATGTAAAGGTGGCCACGTTGCAAGCACAGGGCTCCTTAAGAATATAAAACTCACCACTATTTCCGGATCATACTGGCGCGCAGATCGCAACGGGCAAGCGCTTCAACGCATTGGCGGCATCGCATTTTTCACGGCGCAAGATTTGGCTGATCATGAAAAAGTAAAAGAAGAAGCGGCAAAATATGATCATCGCCGCTTGGGCAAACAGCTTGATCTATTTTCTTTTCATGATGAAGGAGTTGGGTTTCCTTTTTTCCATCCCAAGGGGAAATTGGTTTTAAACCTCATGACCGCATACATGAGAAAACTGCAACAAGACAATAATTATCAAGAAATTAGTACCCCACTCATGCTTTCAGACCAATTGTGGAAACGATCAGGGCACTATGCGCACTATAAAGATAAAATGTATTTTTGCATGGTGGATGATCAAGCGTATGCAGTAAAGCCCATGAATTGCCCCGGCTCAATTTTAGTCTATCAAACCCGCCCGCGTTCATATCGGGAACTTCCTCTAAAATTGGCAGAGTATGGGCATGTATTTCGGCATGAACTTTCAGGAGTGTTGCATGGCTTAATGAGGGTGCGCGCGTTTACTCAAGATGATGCGCATATTTATTGCATGCCTGATCAGATAGAGCATGAGGTGAGCACCATCATCAAAATGACCTATACAATGCTTAAAAAATTCGGCTTTGAACAAATTGACGTGGCAATTGCAACCAAACCAGAAAAGGCAATTGGTTCAGATGTACTTTGGCAAAAAGGCACTGATGCACTTAAAAATGCCCTCGATAATGCGGGGATTTCATATCATATTAATGAAGGTGAAGGTGCATTCTATGGGCCCAAAATTGAATTCCAGATTAAAGATTCTATGGGTAGATCATGGCAATGTGGCACCATACAAGTAGACTTCTTCTTTCCAGAAAACTTTGACCTGCATTATATTGCAAGCACCGGCAAACAAGAACGCCCGGTAATGATTCATCAAGCGATCTATGGATCACTTGAACGCTTTTTTGCAATCCTACTTGAACACTATAAAGGCCATTTACCATTTTGGCTCGCTCCCGAGCAAATTCGCATTTTGACCATTACTGATGAGCAAAAGCCGTATGGGCAGAAGATCAAAGAGCAGCTATCCGCTGCCAATCTTCGAGTGGAATTAGATGAATCTTCTGATCAAATTTCAGGCAAGATTAAACGTGCCCAGGAAGATAAAATTCCATGGATGCTTGTGATCGGCCAAAAAGAAGTTGATAATAATACCATCACCCTGCGCTACAATGATGGCAAACAAGAATTTGGGCTCACCCTCGATCAGGTAATAGGTAAAACAAAATGAATAAGATTTACCTTTTTTTATCATTAGTAATTGGTGGAACGCTCTTTGCACAAGAGCCTCCCCCCAAAAAATCAAAAGCTGATGATCAGGCGATAGAAAGTATTACCGTACATCAACCCAAGGCACTTACCAAAATAGCCGCTGAACACATTATGAAAAATTTCGGCCGTTATAATCAGTTTTTTCACTTAATATGCCCCGATATTAAAGAGGTTCACCTTAATCCATTACTCAATGAGGCACTCAAAAAACATTTTAATGCATCAACCTCGAAAAGCTATAAGAAGGTTACCACTCCTCAGCTTGATTCTCAATGCACTTTTACATCCAGCGGAGAACACATAGTCTCTATCCATAACAGTAATAAAAATATACAAATTTATGCGCTTGCCGATCTTTTAAAAGAAAAGCGTGGGTTATCACGAGAGCTGAGCTGCTTTCAAGGGGTCAACTTTTGTGTAAATGCCCTTAAAAAGGGGATATATTATATTGATTTCAAGGGTTATTTAAAAGAAATCAATATTGAAGAAACTTCTTCTCCAAAACAATCTATTTCTTTACACGAGAAGAAAAAATCCAAATATGCGCTCCCATCAGATGGAGAACCATTTCAGGAATGGGATTACAAAATTGTACCCCATCCTCATGAAGGCGTTTTTGCACTGAGCACGCTTTTTCATGACAATAACTTTATACACCAAAATCTCTATCAGCTCAAAATGCGTGATAAACCAACCCTTATCACCACTATTAATGACATTAATCATAAACTTATTCAGATTTATGGTCTTGAAAACAATAACACCGCCTTCATTCATAAAGATGGCAGTGTTGTTATCATGGATAACAACTATAAAAAATTACGTGAATGGACTAACGAAGATAAAGATTGCAACTTTAGTAGCGCTATCAATGGAGACAAGACATGCATTGTGCTGGGCAACGAAAACGGCACGCTCAATATCTATAATCTGATAGAAAATACACGTATTACTTTATCTGGCCCTGAGCCTTTTAGCGTCCTCACATTTTATGATAATGATCATATTATCGCCGCTCATAATAATATAAAAATGATAAAGGATAACAAACAATTGTTGCTTAGCCTTTGGAATATTTCCAAAAAAATACGTGTAGCCACCGCTCTACAGAAAGAAACCTATCTTTGCAATACACTTGATGTATCTCCCGATAAGAAGCATGTACTCTTAGGGATGGGCCAATATGATGTTGCAGTACGCCCAATCGACTCGTTTAATTTCGAAGTTGAGACTATTGACCCAGAAATGATCTATAAAGATCCCAAAGCATATGTAGACTTACACAAGAAAGATACAATAACAGCTCAAGAAAAAATTGCATTTATTAATACGTACTGCAAAAAATAATAACAAGCTGCACATTAGCGATGTTTTGTCACTCCCACTCGTGGGCACAAATTAGCAATTGCACATTTTGAGCAAAAGGGAGAAATCGGCACGCAGATATTTTGGCCCCATTGGACTATGAGATGATTATACTCAATCCAGTACTCTTGTGGCAGGATTTTCATAAGCTCCATCTCAGTTTCTTCAGTTGTTTTGGTCTTTACCAAGCCAAGCCGATTGGAAACTTTATGAACATGGGTATCCACGCAAATGGCCGGAATATTAAATGCTACTCCAAGCACTAAGTTTGCCGTTTTACGCCCGACCCCTTTGATTGAAAGCAATTGATCAAGATCTGCCGGAACTTTGCCCTTAAACCGATTAAGCAAATCCTGGCTGACCTCATGCAAAATCTTGGCCTTGCGATGGTAAAAACCGGTCGGGTAAATGAGTTTTTCGATTTTTGAGATAGGAACTTTGAGCATCTGCCGAGGAGTTTTGGCTTCTTTAAAAAGCCGAATCGAGGCAGGGAGAGACACTGTATCTTTGGTGCGAAGACTCAAAAGACAGCTGATGAGAACTAGGTAAGGATCTTGGCCGTATCTTTCCACAATCACTGAGGATGCTGGTTGCTCCATTCCTTTGGTGGCCTTTTTTAAGATCTGAATAATAGCTAACGCACGATCTTTTGTATCCACCAGACACCCTCAAGAAAATTGAAAAGATGAAGTGATTGTTTAAACTAGCAAATATGATAGGATGATTTATGTATTTGGAGGACCATCAGTTCCAAGTATGATTGCTAAAATCATTAATGCTATTGCTAACTTTTTAAAATCAACGCCCAACGCATAGCTATAGATTTTGTTGATCATCTTGCTTCCCTTTAGTTTGGTTATGAAATTTAAAATAATCCTTAATATTATAGTAATATTAACATTAAATCACAATAAATTATGGTTTTTAAGATATTTTTAACTATCACAGATTTCTTGAGTAGCTATCCGTGTTTAATTGTGATTAATTCTATTTCGCTTCTTTTTAAATTATGCATTCTTATTTATTTTATTCGATATGTAAAAAAAACCCTACACAAGAGAAAAGAGCATATTTATCTTTTTTTAGTATTTATAGGCGCTATTGTTGAAGATTTAGCATGGGTAGTTTTGCTGAGCAAAAAACTGCTATTTCCGACATCAATAGGACTATCAATTTCTGTAATCAACTTTGTTCTGAGAGTTTCATGGGCTTTTTATACGATAGAATACTTAGCTTTAGCACTGTTTTTAGAAAGCCTTACTGAACGAAATAATAGTTTTAATATTAGAAAAAAAATATTTATTTCTATAAGCTCAGTTTTTATTGTTTTATTTTGCATTTTTGCAATGTCTAACTTTTTTCCGTGTGAAATAACATACCTAAGATCTAAAATAGAAGGATTATACGCAGTATATGCCCTTTTCATTTTGATGCCTGTCACATTTTTTTTCACACTAAGAAAAATGCGAAAGAAAAAGATTCCTCGACTTATCAACAAACAATTACATATTTTGATCCAATTATTGATTGTACCTAGGGTAATATCCGACCTGCTTCAATATTTCCCATATAATTTTAACCCCGGACAATTTACCGAGGGTTACGCAATGAACGCAATTTCGACCTCAATATTAAGTATTGCCTTATTTTATTGCGCGAGAAAAGTAATTGGCCTTAGATTTCTAAATTTTCAAAATCATGTGCAAGAGCATCATCGGTTCAATTTCGTGGATGGATTCAAAGATACTCTAGAAGAGTTAGCCAAAGCTACCAGCATTAAGGAATTAGGCCACATTTCTCAGACTTTTTTCAAGGAAGCATTCCATATCCCCGGCAATCGAGTCTCATTGCATCTTCGCAATGAAAGCCCACTTATAACCAGCAATTATCGGTCAGAATTATCCGATGTTGAAAGTGCGACTGAAGCATTT
This sequence comes from uncultured bacterium, assembly GCA_963788045.1. Classification (GTDB taxonomy): domain Bacteria; phylum Babelota; class Babeliae; order Babelales; family Vermiphilaceae; genus BTUB01. The sequence continues at coordinate 196,183 of CAWBEW010000001.1, read as the reverse complement.
TTGAGTAATACTAATCCCGAGCTGGAAAAATGCATCAACAAAGTAAAAATATTAATTTATGACGAAATCGATTTTAATAATTTCTATGATCCAAATTATCCCGATAGCACTATTCTGAAATTTATGGATCAGATTAATGCTGATATTTTCCTGCCCATCTATAAAAATCATTCCATAATCGGGTATATCATCGTCGAGCGATACGCGCGCTTTAATGAATTTTATAGTCATATTGAACGGGATGAGATGCTTGTTTTTGCCAGTTACTTAGGCAACATCATCAATTTGCTTCAACATCGCAATCTCGATTCACTCATTTATCAAGAAAAAGAGCTCAAAGAGGAGCTGTATCGCAAACATCAGGAAATTAATCAATATAAAGAGAGCATCCACTCATTCTTGAAAAGTAATAAACATAAAGAAATTGGTATTATCTTTTATAAGAATCGGCATTTTGTATTTGCAAATCACGCATCAAAAGAGATCATTAAGATCAACATTAATACCAACTTAGGATCGCCACTCACTAAAGCATTGCGGACTATCGCGCAGCAAGTTGAAGAATATAAAGCGCCGCAAAGTTGTATTACCAAAAATAGTGATGGGGAGCGCATCGTGATCAGCGGTGTACCCAATTTAGAAAAAAATCATGTGATCATCACGGTCTATTATCCGGATTTTACCGATATTCTTACTACGCAGATCAATCACCTAAAAGATCCAAGCGCTTGGGATTATTTACTGTATTTAGAAACTACCAAGCCCGGGCAACTCATTAATCAATTAATTCCGGGCACCGGGGAACAGCTGCTGCAATTTAAGATCAATTTGCTACAAATTGCCTTGAGCAAAAAAGCATTACTGCTGGAAATGGCGCATGATGATTTAATCCCAACCGTTGAATTGCTTCATCATATTAGCATGCGCACGAATTTACACATGCTCACGCTGCAAGGCCAAAGCAAGAATGCTGATATTGCCATAAAACTCTTTGGCATTAATCCTCTCTTGAGCAATGCCGGTGACACAAGCAAACCCCTGCTTGAGAAACTTGATGGTAATGGCACTCTCTTTATTCAAAATATTGAATTTATGGATCTTGAATCCCAGGAATATTTAGCTGAATATATTAAATATGGCTATTATCGCATCTTTAAAAGCAATCAACGCATGACCAGCTCAGTTCGCATCATCTGCTCAACCAATCAGAATCTTCAGACGCTCGCGCAAGAGGGATTATTTAGCCAAATATTATTTAATGAACTTAAAAAGACATCCGTTAGCATGCCTTCATTGCTTACGCTTTCAGAAACAGAACTGACTGATTTAGCGCAAGGATTCGCTGAACAAGCAATTAAAACTGATGATTTTAGAATGCTTCTTGATTTGAATCAAAAAGATAAAAATAAAATTATTCAAAGCAAGCCGGCAAGCATTCATGAATTGAAAATACGCGTTAAACAACTACTCGCGCAAAAATCTAAAGAAAATCATATCGATCAAGAAATTCATTTTGATCCCGCATACGAAATTTCAGATCCTGAGCTTGTCCAAGCCGCGCGCCTTGGCAAACATGCATTGCGTGATCAGCGCATTATGCTTATGCTTTGGCAGAAGTTTCAAAATCAAAACAAGATTGCCGCATTTCTGGGTGTCAATCGCTCATCGGTCAATCGACGCTGCAAAGAATATAACTTGCTTTAATTTTTGTTAGCTTTCTATCAGAGTTATGTTAAAATTCGTGTTCAATGAATTACTCTGTAGGTGGCCAACGAAGAAGGAAACAGATTCCAAGTGCAAGCGGTAGTACAATGCTCGCTATCGTGGTGATACTGAACATATTCTTCCCTTTATATAAAAAATGTTGAAAATAATAAATATTTTTTATCTACTTAACGAGGTAGTAGTATAAATTGTCTTTAGAATGAGATCAATAATCATGGTTGAAGTATTTAAATTTTTTAATACGCCAGAGTTTCTATGCGTAACGATTATTGTTTCTCTTTTTCTCAAAACGTTACTTCTGGGCATATTAATTCCTCAAGCATTTCGTTCTCCTTCTTCACAAAAATCCTGCCTGTTGCTCGTTATTGTATTGATCGGATCAATGGTCGGCGACTTTTCTTGGGGACTAAAACTAATTCGTTTACTTTTTATTCCAACTATTCCCTATCCTGCAATTTTATTTTTTGTTCGTGTGGCATGGGCATGCTTAATTGTTCAGCATCATGCACTGGCGCTATTTGTAAAAAATTTAACTGAAAAGAAATTTCAACTCCCTTTCAATCAAAAAATATTACTTTTTATAAGCACGGGAATTGGGACCTATTTTATGTGTCTTGCTTTTTTTAAAAGTAATTTAGCATCAGAAGTGGAGCGGCATAGCGCAATGCTCCAGAACTTTCATTGCGAAAGCATGATTATGCGCTCGAGTATTTTTTATATTTTATTTTTCTTAGTTATTCCTACCGTTTATACCGCTCTGGCAATTTTACGCAAACGCGAATTGCCAAAAATTCTTCATCATCAGCTGCTTAATATTTTGAGATTCTTACTCATACCCTATTTAGTTGCTGAAATTTTAATTGCACTAAATTTTGAATTTGCAACACTCAAAGCGTATAAATATGCGACCGTTGGCATCTCAGCAATGTTGATAACGTATATCGTTTATTTTTGCATCCGCAATATTATGGGATTGCGTTTTCTTAATTTCACCAGCCATGTTGAATCAAAGCATTCGTTTAATTTTGTGGATAACTTTAAGATAATCTTAGAACAATTAAGCTTTGCTACCAGCAGCTCAGAACTGATTCAAATCACCTGCACCTTTTTTAAAGAAGCATTCAACATCCCCGCGCGCAAAGTAACGCTGCATATTCGCAAGCCGATGGCAAAGGAAGAATTTTCAAAATCACATGAGATTGATGCTATAGTAGAAGAGTTTTGCGCAACACATTCTACGGGAATTTGCACTTATCTTAATCAACACAAGATTCTCATTTTTGATGAATTGGCATTTAGCAATTTCTATACCCAAGATGCAACGTGCACCGCATTAATCGAATTTCTTTCGCGCATCAATGCAGATATTTTTTTACCAATTTTTGAAAAAAGCCGCATAATCGGCTTTATTATTGTTGAATCGAATGCCCGGCCAAACCATTTATATAGCAATATAGAGCGGGATGAAATGCTGGTGTTTGCAAGTTACTTAGGAAATATTATTAATCTACTTCAAAATAGAAATCTTGAATCACTTATTTTGCAAGAAAAAGAACTCAAAGAAGAATTATATAAAAAACAGCAGGAAATCTGCCACTATCGCGAAAGTATTCGTTCATTTCTTAAAAACAGCAAACAAAAAGAAATTGGCATAATCTTTTATAAATATCGCCGATTTATTTGTGCGAATCAGATTGCAAAAGAGATGATTAAAATTAATATTAACGCGCAAGAGGGCCATCCTATTACGCGTGCGCTTAAACAAGTTGCACGCCAAGTTCAAGAATATAAATCTCCGCAAACACTCATGATTCGCGATCTGAATGGCAATAGATTAGTAATTTCAGGGGTTTCAAATTTAGAGCAAAACAATGTGATTCTCACCATCAGCCATCCTGATATTGCTGATATTGTGAGCAAACAGCTTGGATTCTTAAAAGATCCTTCAAAATGGGATTATGTGTTATATCTTGAAACAACCAAGCCGGGCCAACTTATTAATCAATTAATTCCGGGCAATGGAGAAACGCTGCTGAATTTTAAAATCAGCCTGTTGCAGACTGCTTTGAGTAAAAAGGCAACACTGCTTGAAATGCCCGCTGAAGATTTATTACCAATGGTTGAGTTACTCCATCATATTAGCACCCGAGAAGTATTGCACACGATTACGCTCAATACCATCAGCAATCCGTTAGAAATTGGGACAAAGCTATTTGGGATAAATCCAATTTTTGGCATCTCGCAACAAAAGCCTCTTCTTGAAAAACTTGATGGCAATGGCACCCTCTTTATTCAAAATATCGAATATCTTGATCGCGAAACCCAAGAACATTTGGCTGAATTCTTGCAATATGGATATTATCGTATCTATAAGAGTGAGCAAAAATTAACTTCTGATGTTCGTATTATTTGCTCAACCAAACAAGCATTACCGCAACAAGTAGAGACAGGAAATTTTTCAAGCGCACTCTTTAATGAACTTAAAAAATGCAGTATCAGCCTGCCTTCTTTAGAAGAACTTCCCGACCCAGAATTAAATGACTTGGCTCAGGGGTATACTGATCAAGCAATTAAGACAAATGACTTTAAAAATCTTCTGGAACTTACTGATAAAGAACGGATAAAGATTATGGGCAATCGCCCGGTCAGCTTGCAAGAACTCAAAACGCGCGTGCAGCAATTGCTTATCAATAAATCCAAGAAAAATAATATTGAACAAGAGATTCAGTTTAATCCCGCCTATGAAATTTCTGATCCTGAACTTATTCAAGCAAGCCAATTGGGAAAATATGCACTGCGGGATCATAAAATTATGGTAACCCTCTGGAATAAATTTAAAAATCAAAATAAAATAGCAGCGTTTTTAGGGGTCAACCGTTCTTCAGTAAATCGTCGCTGCAAAGAATATAATTTAGATGCATAAGGAAAATTATGATTTATGTAAATTCTGCAAATGCGCCGGCTGCTATTGGGCCTTATAGCCAAGCTATTGCTGCGGCCGGAATGCTTTTTCTTTCGGGGCAATTAGGACTTGATCCCCATTCAATGCAGCTTGTTGAGGGCATTGAAGCACAAACTCATCAAGTTTTAAAAAATATGAAGGCGGTGCTTGCAGCTGGTGATAAGAATTTCTCTCATGTGGTAAAAACAACTATTTTTTTGGCCAATATGGAAGATTTTGCGCAGGTAAATATTATTTATGCTGACTATTTTGGCGATCATAGGCCCGCACGCAGCACAATTGCGGTAGCACGATTACCAAAGAATGCTTTGATTGAAATTGAGTGTATTGCCGTTTAGTTGTAATAAGTTTTTTACCTCTCCATTCGGCTCCTAATCGGAGCCTCCATCGAGGCGAACGGGGTGTTACCGTTCGTTTCGAGCGAGGGCGCAGCCTGAGTCGAGAAATGTCAAAATCAAGGGGGACACAATGTTTGCACAATTGCTTGAATCTAAAAATGATTTTCTTACGTTTATGCGGGTTGAAAAAAATCTTTCAATGCACACGTTACGCGCCTATGAAAGTGATTTAAAACAGTTTTTCGCCTTTTGGAACCTATTACCCGAGCACGACAAACAACATCTGAGTCCTCGGCAAATCATCGAGCGTTATTTGGTTAATCTATTCCATAAAAAAATTGATAAAAGTACTATTGCGCGTAAATTTTCCTGTTTTAAATCATTCGAAAAATTTTTGCAAACGCAAGGAATTGTTCTAAAACTGAAGCTCCAGCGCCCTCGGCTTGATAAGAAACTGCCCATCTATTTGAGTGTTGATGAAGTTTTTTATCTGTTGGATACCATTCCCAATGAAAAACTGCCTACTAAAAAGCCTGCGCGCGATAAAGCGATCTTTGAACTGCTCTATGCTACCGGAATTCGGTGCTCAGAATTGGTTGCAATTAAATTCAAAGACTTAGATATGAATTCCAAAACAATTCGAATCAAAGGAAAAGGAAAAAAAGAACGGATGGTCTTATTTGGCCAGAAAGCACAAGAACGATTAAATGCGTATTTACAAAATGAACGCCCAAAAATAGCAAACCCCGAAGAACAGATTTTTTTAAATAATCGCGATGAGGGACTCACTACTCGTAGCGTGCAAAGAGTATTTGAAATGTTTCGCAGCTTCTTAAAATTTGAGCGGCGCATTACTCCTCATAAAATTCGCCATTCATTTGCTACCCATCTGCTCAACCAAGGGGTTGATTTACGCACCGTACAAGAACTATTGGGCCATAAAACACTGGCCAGCACCGAAAAATATACACATGTGAGCCTTGAGGATCTGGCTAAACTGTGCGACACTATTCACCCGATGAATACTAGTTTAAAGCCCAAACGCGAGCAATAAGAACTATGAATACCAAAAGCCAAAGGCCGCTCATGGTGAGTGCTTGCGAACCAATCATATCGAATCCACGCGGCCATAAAAAAAGAGAAACTTTAAACCAGCATGGTTCGATATGCCTCACTTTGTTCGGCTACTCACCACGAGCGGGTTTATGATTAACCACCAGGCACCATTACTCACGAATAAAATTAAAACTGCCTCATGGTTACTTACTGCAGTTCTCATTGTAATAATTGGCCGCCTTTTTCATCTACAAATAATTTTACAACAAAATTTTTATACCAAAAGTCAAAAAAATTTCCTACGTGTAGAAACCATTGCGCCTTTACGGGGTGCTATTTTGGATCGCAATAATCAATTACTTGCCACCAATCGCCCTACCACCAATATTTTTTGGCAAGGCACCGGCAATGCAAAATTTTCTGAAAATCAGATTAAAATACTCCAAACGATCGAAATTATTTTAGGCAAACAGTTTATCGCTGATGAACAGATGCTCGAAACCATTAAATGTGCTGAACGCAGGTATCAAAAGGCACTCCTTGCATCGGATATCCCCTTTGAACAATTAAGCCAAATAGCTGAGCAGCTCTCGGAACAGAAAAATATTTTTATCACCACCCATTTTAAACGGTTTTATCCGTATAAATCTTTTGCAAGCCATTTATTGGGATATCTCAATCGCATTGATATGGAAATGTTTGGAAAAATGGGGCTAGAGAAAATTTTTGAAGAAACGCTTAAAGGCGAACGCGGGCAAAAATTAAAAACAATCAATTCATTTGGAAGGAATCTTTCTGAAACTGAAGTAAAAAAAGCTGAAGCGGGCAAAAATATTCAAACCACATTAGATATCAATCTTCAGCAAATCGTTGAAAAAGTATTTCCTGAAGACTTTGTAGGCACTTTTATTATTATGGATCCGGCTGATGGAGGAATTTTAGCATTATTATCTCGCCCTAATTTTGACCCGGCACTCTTTCTTGACCCCATGCAAGAAGATGATTGGCGTTCGTTGCAAGAAAAACAACCATTTCTTAATCGCGCCTTTAATGCCCTTTATCCTCCCGGTTCTATTTTTAAATTGATAACGATCAGCGCATTGCTCGAGCAAAAATTAATTACGCCCGATAGTTGTTGGAACTGCCAAGGATATGTTGAGTTTGCGCACCGCCAATATTATTGCAACAATCGAACCGGCCATGGATGGCTTAACGTAGAACAATCCTTAGCTCATTCATGCAACATTCTTTTTTATGAAGTCGGCAAAAAAATAAATATTGATTTACTTGCTGATTATGCGCATCGTTTTGGATTGGGAGAAAAAACGAATATTACCTTCGCAGAAAAAGAGGGATTAATTCCTACTGCTGCCTGGAAGAAACGGGTAAAGAATGAACGCTGGTGGCCTGGCGATACTCTTTCAGTTGCTATCGGCCAAAGTTATTTGCTTGTTACACCAATCCAGATTGCACGCATGATTTCTGCTATATTCACCGGAAATTTGGTAAATCCGCGCGTGTTAATGGAAGAACCAATCATCAAGACTCCCATTACGGTGAGTCTTGAAACTCGCAAATTTTTACAACAATCAATGTATCGTGCCGTAAAAGAGGGTACCGGCCAACGAGTGAAATATATCAAAGATATTAAAGTATATGCAAAAACGAGTACCGCCCAGACCAGCTCATGGGAAAAACGTGAGCTTGGTACTGAATTTTTGGAGCATGGTTGGTTTGTATCATATATTTCTTATAAAGATGAACCACCACTTACCTTAGTGATTCTCGTTGAGCATTCGGGAACTTCGCGCGTTTCAGCAGGGATTGCTGCAGAATTTTTGCGCGACTATAAACGAATGGTAGATCTACAAAATCGCTAGATTGCTTCAGAAACCGTTCGGGAGCGAAGCGAATGGAGAAAAAATCACTAAGAGTTATATTCGAGTAACAGCTCCGTTATTGCCGGATTACCGCAACTTACAGAAAGCTCAAGCGCGGTGTTTCCTTGGCGATTTTTTGCCTGTTTGTTCGCTCCGTGTTCTAATAAAAGAAGCACCGCCTCGCCACTTTTTCCATTTACCGCTTTATGTAATGGAGTATTACCCCAGGAGCTTGATTCGCCATCCATTTTTGCTCCCATTTTAAGTAACTCTTCCATCAATGATACATGATTCTCTTTCGCCGCCGCACGCAACATGGCATCTAAAAATGGTTTGATTTTTCCTCCGGCAGCAGTCAATGAATCGATTATTTTTTTTGACCCATGCCCCGCTGCTTTCGTAAACGCTCCACAGCCAGAATTATTGGCAATATTAGGGTTGGCACCAGCAGTCAAAAGGATGGTAACCAGCTCCTCACTCCCTAACCCTGCTGCATGAATAAGTGGCGTATTGCCATGCTTATTGCGGCGATTTGGACCCGCTTTATATTCCAAAAGCTTTGCAACGGTAGAAATCATGAACGGCTCTCTTGAGCATGCCAAGTGAAGCGGAGTATCGCCATCAATGTCAGCAGCATCTATTGAAATTCCCCGCGCATGCAAGGCATCCAGGATATATAATCGGGACTTTTCATCGTGATTAGCCATTAATGCGTGCGCAGGGGTTAATTTAGTTACCGTACATTTACTCGCATCTGCGCCGGCGGCAAAAAGATCATCAATAATTTTAAGTGTTTCATTTGTAATGAGAGAAACAGCCTGGAAAAATATTGTTTTGCCGATTCCATCACTCTGATTAATATCAGGCTTGGTAGCAAGCACCGTATGAACCGCCTCTGGATTTAAACGCTCTATAGATTCCTGCAATGCAATTATTGAGCCATTCTCAATTTTTCTTTTTTCCTGTGCATGCTTCAAAAGACGGGTGAGCAATGGTAAATCTTGATTGCGGGCCGCAACAAAGCACGATGAATGGGATAACTGTTTGCCCAACGGATCTGGGTTGTCATCATTAAGTAAAAAATCAAGAATATCATTAAGTTGCTCAACTTTTTGCGCCTCTTTGGCTTGTACACTTTGATGTAATTTATACACGGTGAGCGCAAGCGCAAAACTTCGCGCTTTTTCATAGTTTTGCTTAGGGTATCGCTCTTTTGCAAATGTTAATAAATGTTTGGTAATTGCAAGATTGTCATACATTACTGATGCGGTGATCGCTGATTCATTATTAATCAGAAAATCTGGTATCAAATTTATCATCTGCCCATCAGGAGCAAGAATAGTGTCAGTTACCTTTAAAAGTTGAGGAATCATGCGCCCTCTTCCCAACTCGGCAGCTCTTTTAAGCGCAACATTTAAATATTGATTCAAAAGAGGAGTAGTTGCGGCAGGGTCTCTTACATCAAGAAGAATCTGCAGAACTTGTGGCGAATTACTTTCTACGGCAGATACAAAAACATTTCGCTCCTGAGATCTATCTGCAAATATTGTACGTGCACCTTTATCCAATAAAATACCTACCAGCACAGGATTACCAGTGCCTGCTGCATAAGAGAGCGCATTATGGCCAAATGCGTTCAGAGCATTAATTGTGGGCGTTTTTTGAGCAATTAAACGCACCAGTTCTTCATTACCCAGCATGCAGCCGCGCTGCAGCGGTGTGGTAGAGCATCTGTCTGCAACATCAGGATTACCTCCGCTGTTTAAAATGAGCTTTACTAGACCCATACGTGCTCTTTTTACCATCTGTTCTTTGCCATCGATTTTCTTCTTGACTACTTTGACTTCTTCAACCGCATAACGCAAAGGGGTAAAGCCACTCTTTGCATCTTTGCAATTCACCTGGGCTCCATTTTCTAACATTTTTTGAATAAGAGTTTTGCTTGGCAGCCGCCGCATGACATCGAGTAAAAGCTTGTTCTTGGTCTCTTGTGATAAATCCTTGAATGTTTCCATTTGATTACCAATCTCTTGCTTGAGTGCTTCAAGCGCACCTTCGGTACCTAAGGCGCATGCAAGACCGATCTGATTAGAAACAAAAAATGAGTAACCTTCCGGATCATTTTCTTTCACAAACGATTCACTTGCCAGCAAGAACCCTTTATTCGCTGTTTTACTTAAAGCCACATCAACGTTACAGATTCTGGCAAACATCGTTGCTACTTCTCGCGCTTGGGCATGGGTTTGTATGATAACATCCCCACGATTGTCCGGTACCTGACTAAGCTGACTAAAGAAACTAAACAAATAGTTTAAAAGATCCGAGGGCAATAGTTGCAAATATGAAGTAACGGGACTTTTTTTAGTTGCTGCACCTTCATCATTCTTCATCGCTTGCAAAGAAGCAAAAAAGAAAAGAAAGAATAGTATACCGACACGTAGATTCATAATACCTCCGGTTAGTCTTTATGAATCTAGTTTTGAATATTTTAACTCTTAATTTCCAGTATTATTTTAAAACGGAGGTTTTTTATGGACTGCTTCATACGTCTTATAATATGAAAGCCAAGAGGCTATAAATGCACATAACTCCATGAGCAATTTATCATGCCGCACGTGCCGCTTTTGATAGTCATTACTTATATCATTAATCATTTTTGTTCTCACACTGCACGATCCATACCAAAACAGTGGCCACATGGGTGGCACCAGATGATCAAAGAACGCGCACATGATTCCCGCATTTGCCCCCACTACCAGACCGGGAACAAATGTTGAAAGATATTTTTGAATGGTCGCCTCCAATGATGATTCATCTTGATAGTAAAGACCCTCATCAATTTCATCATGAATCAACTGGCACGGCTCTGATGATAGTGATCTTGAACATATTAAAAAAGAAAAGATCAAAATCGGCAAAAAGTTCTTTTTCATATAAAACCCCTGTAAAAAAAGGCAGAGGTTTAGACTCTGCCTTATGATTTTCACTATAGTCTTTTGCTGATTAAAAAAGCAATAATCAAAACTATTTTTTCAGTTTTGCCAGCTCACCCTTAATTTTTTTTGCTTGTAAATCATAATTAGCCAAATTACTCAAGTTTAAAAGTAATTGGGCAACCGCAAATTCTTTGGTCTTGTTTTTAAGGGTATCAATATCTTCTAAAACTTTCGTGTACTTAGTTATTTTTTCCGCATTAGTTTTAAGAGCATGCGTTGCCTCTGATTCTCCAATTATAGTAGTTGCTCGGCGAAGACCCACTTCGTCTTCATCTTCTTCTATTTTTTTTCCCAAAGTATCAAGAAAATGATTCGAAAGATCTTTATTTTTTACTGCCTCATCATTCATAGCAAGAGCAGTGGCCCTCATGATTGCATCATTAATTGGATCCCATTGCACATGTTGAATTCCTTCCTTACGTACTTTTTCCCCTTCCGTTTGACCAATTAAAGTACTTAAAAATAGTCCATTGTTTAGGACTAATTTATTATTGCTTTCTGCACACTCTTGAGCGAGTTGTATTTTCTTTTCTTCATTCATTGCATTCAATGCAGTAGAAATACCAAGCAGTAAACCAATTGATAATAATTTGTTCATGACATCCTTTTTGTTTAATGAGGTGGAAAATTCTGGCACAAAACTACTATAATTTTTCAAGAAATGCGAGTATTTCTCGCAATAGTGGAAGTATTTAATGACCTCTCCAATCGGATTCTTCGAATCCTCTGGATTCGATACGCTCTGCTACTCACCACAGGCCTTCGACTACTTTAGCCGATTGTCCTGAGCAAGTGAAACGAGCCGAAGGAGGCGAACGGGAACCGTTCATTTCGAGCGAACATCAGTGAGTCGAGAAATATAAGCACAAAAAAAGGCAGAGTTTTTGAGACTCTGCCCATGATTTTTCAATCAAAGAGTTACTTTTTTTTTGCTGGAGCAAGTTGCTCTTTTTGCAACGCAGAAACGCGTTTTGCTAAGCGTCCAATTTTACGCTGAGCCGTATTGGCATGAACAACGCCTTTACCTTTTGCGCGCGCTAATTTTGATTCAGCTTCTCTGAGTAAGCCTTGGATGGTGTCCAATGAATCATTTTTTTCAATCGCAGCTAAAACTTTTTTGACTGCAGTTTTGATAGCAGTGCGACGCGCTAAATTACGCTCTCTTTTTACTATATTTTGGCGGGCTTGTTTTTTAGCCGATTCAAGATTTGCCATTCAAATATCCTTGTGTGAATTAAAGAACTTTCTTAATTTTTCCTGCCTTGAGGCATTTGGTGCAAACTTTTGCGTTACTTACCTTGCCTGAATTATCACCAGCACGGGTAAAGCGCATTTTTTGAACGTTTGGGTAAACCCAACGTTTTACACGATTATTTGCATGGCTCACAAGGTTTGCTACCTGCGGACATTTGCCGCATACTGCGCATATTCTTGCCATTGTTTTGGTTTCCTTTAGTGGGTAAAAATCTAAATTTATTATTGTTTATATTACTATAAAAGAGATATTTTTCAACTCCAAAAAGCCTTATAATCGGCTTTTTTCCATAACTAATGGCTTGAAGTGCCCTTTGGACCCGAGTAGCACTCCAAAGAGTGGCGGCCAATTTCTCTGGTTATCAGCTAAAACTGTGCATCGTACGAGGCTGGATATCAAGCAACGTATATACTTCTTCAGCATATAATGTCTCTTTTTCCAAGAGCGCTTGTGCGAGCTTTTCCAGTTTTTCACGATTGGTGGTCAAAATGTTTTTTGCATCTTTATAGCAATGTTCCATAATTCCACGTACTTCTTCATCAATTTTCAAAGCGGTGCCATCTGAATAATTAAATCCATAGCCATTTTGGGTATAAACAACCGGACCGACTTTTTCGCTCATGCCAAAATCACAAACCATTCTACGCCCAAGCTCAGTGGCTTTTACAAAATCACTGTAACAACCGGAAGTAACGTTGCGATCTTCAAAGACTAAATCTTCAGCCGCACGTCCGCCCATTGCCACCTTAATAGATGCAATAATTTCACGTTTGGTTTGCTGGTATTTATCACGCTCAGGTAACCACCAGGTAACGCCAAGTGCTCTGCCACGAGGAATAATAGTAATCTTATGAAGCGGTTCGGTATCTTGCGGCAAACTCAAAAGAACTAACGCATGGCCAGCTTCATGATATGCGGTAAGTTTCTTTTCTTCATCAGACATTAAAATAGTTTTAATCTCTTTGCCCACGATAATCTTATCACGCGCTTCTTCAAAATCTTTAATTTTTACTGTTTCTTGACTCGTTTTTGAAGCAATAATAGCCGCTTCATTAATGATATTTGCTAAATCAGCGCCAGAAAATCCGGGAGTTCCGCGGGCAATTTTAGATAAATCAACCTCAGGATCCATCTTTACCGCTTTGGCATGCAAACGCAAAATCTGTTCACGGCTAATTAAATCCGGGAAAGGAACTTCAACGCGGCGATCAAAGCGCCCCGGACGGAGCAATGCTTTATCGAGCACATCAGGACGGTTGGTAGCCGCTAAAACAATGACTGAGCCACCGGCAGTTTGAAAACCATCCATTTCAGTAAGGAGTTGGTTTAATGTCTGCTCGCGTTCATCGTGGCCACCGCCAAGACCGCTTCCACGGTGACGGCCTACCGCATCGATCTCATCAATAAAAATTATACTTGGCGCATTTTTACGTGCTTGAGCAAAAAGATCACGCACCCGCGCCGCACCGATACCCACAAATACTTCAATAAAATCTGATCCGCTAATGCTAAAGAATGGGCAGTTTGCCTCCCCGGCAACCGCCTTTGCCAGGAGAGTTTTTCCATTTCCTGGTTCACCAACTAGCAAAACGCCACGGGTAATTTTAGCCCCTAAGCGCTTAAATTTCTCAGGATTCTTTAAGAAATCAATGATATCTTTGAGCTCTTCTTTGGCTTCATTAGCGCCAGCAACGGAATTAAAGGTTTCTTTAATAGCTGAAGGCATGAACATTTTTGCACGGCTTTTACCCATAGAAAAAATATTTCCTGCGCCACCACCATTTCCATTACCGATATTGCGCGCCTGGCGATAAATAAACCAGCCAACTAAAGCTAATCCGCCCAATGCGATCAATAACATAGTTAGATACCAGATATTAAATTGATTTCCGGCATTAATAACTGAAAATTCTACTCCATGAGCCTTGAGTAGATCCCAATCTTTATTATTTTCGGCTACGGTAGTCTCAAAATGGCCGCCCTCTTTAAATTTTCCATGAACCTCTTGGCCATTAATTTGAACGGTAGCAATCTTATTTTGCTCTACCTGAGTTAGGAACGTAGAATACGGAATCACGCTCGTTTGACGGGTATAATCCGTAAGACGTGCTAAAATAAGAATGCAGCCCACCATAAAAAGAACCCCAAATATGAGGTTTCTTGGGCCGCCTTGGAGCTGATTTTTCTTGGTATTTTTATTATTGTTGGTCATTGTTTACCTAATTTGTTAAAAAGCTTGCCAAAAATATTACTATTTGAAAAACTTTATTGGTTGTTTGCATTAATATGCTGTTATAGGCATTAAAGGAAGTGAGAATAGTATAGGAAAAATAAGAAAAATTGTAAACCTTCGCTTCTGCCCAAATCGCGAAGTAAAACAAAAACAGCCTTTGATCACGATACGGTTGGGTAATGGTTATAAGCCAAGGATAATGCCGGATACGCACAGCGATCTTTTGCATCAGTCAAAAACTTATATTCGCTCGTATTTACATTAAACATCGCAATTCTGCTCTTATTACCCGTATCAACCGGGCATAGTAAGAAATTGCCACAAGCTGACCATGCACATTCTTCTTTTTGCGCACTATCAAAAGTAAGTTGCGTGTGCTCTTGAGTTGCAAAATTATACGTAAATAATTGCATCACCCCATTTACCATTTTTGCATAGGCTAATTGATTGCGCGCCGCACAATAACTGGGGGATACACAATACCCATCATGGGTAATACGCGTTAGGTGGCCTGATGTCATATCAATTGCATAAATTTGCGGTCTGCTCGTTTCAAAATCCGAACTAAAATAGATCGTCTTGCCATCCTCAGAAAAAACAGGAGAAAAGTTATTGCCCTCATTATTAGTTAACTTTTTAATTTTCTTATGGGACCAATAATAAATTTGGCAACTGCCAGAACCGCGTGTTGCACAATAGACTACCGCTGAACCATCGGGGGAAAAATCTGGCAACATGTTAAGTCCATCAAAATTTGAAGCGACAATTTTTCTTTTATGCATATCAACTGCCATCATACGCATATTGGTATTGGTATTTTCCGAATAAAAAAGAAGCGGTCGATTTACATCTTTGTTCCAACGGGGTGCAACGTTAATGGTCGGCGTTTGCACTAATAATTGTTCATTGCTTCCATCATAATCAGCAACATAAATATATGAATAATGCAGGCCTTTTTTTGCTGGTATTTCTTTGGTATATGCAAGTTTAGCAGAAAAAATTCCTGGCTCTCCGGTTAATGTGTGCCAAATTGAATCTGCAAGCGCATACACTGATGCGCGAAGCACCGAAGCATTTTTAGCGACTTTTTTACTTTTTTTCATCTGCGCATCATCAATATCAAATAGATGCCACGCATAATGATCTGAAGTGTTTTCAACAAATAAAATATAATTGTAAGACTTATCTTTATAAGCGAATGCTTCTTGTTTATTGAGAATTGAAGGCAAAAATTCAACCGTGACCGCACACTGATCTTTAAACTCTAATGCCTTTTTGAGCAGATTGCTGATAGTTATGGTCTGCTCATCTTTTTTGCCGATCATAGCTAGTATAATTTTTGTTTTTTCATTTTGAAGCGCTGAAACGGCGATGTTAAGAGGATTAGTATAAGTACTCGTATTTATAAAAAATGAAAATAAAAAAAATAGAATTTTTTTAAATTCACCACGAGCGGTGAAAATAAAAAAATTATTGTTAGCGATTATAATATTCATGCTCATTCACGGTTTAAAAGTAAGTACTATTTCTTTACCATACGCCCATTGGGGTGGCGTTAATTGTGTTGCTGCACGTTTAGCTGCACCATCGAAAATAAGAACTCCTGATGATTGTTCAACATCAATGTTGCTAATGGTTCCATCAAATCCTATCATTACTTTAATGGTACAGCTGATGTTTTTTCTCATTCCTGAAGGCGGCGACCAATGCTGGGCCATTTCTTGTTGAATATAATCGTGCATTTGCAGGGCATCCATTTCTTGTTGGCCAACATATAACACATTTTGTGCTTCGACGGGCTCAGCATGAATAGCTTCTGTTTGCATTTGATTCGTGATCTGAGGAGTTTCTATCGCTTTCTCTGGCTCAACTGGCTTCGGTTTTTCTTCGATCTTTTTTTTATTTAATTCATCCTGAGCTTGTCGAAGGATCTTTTCTTTAATACTTTTTTTTGCTTTATTTTTCTTTACCTTTTCATCCTGAGGAGCACCCTTGATGCGTCTCGAAGGATTTTTCTTTGATTTCACCTCAGCTGGCGCTACGGCGATCGTACCTTTTTTTGCTGAAGTAATTGCGTGAGTATCAGAATTTTTTAAAACAGATGCACTCGCAGAACTACTTTTTGCAGAACCGCCATTTTGTTTAAGCGATTTATGCATCGGCAAAAATACAATAGGAACATCAGAATCAATCATACTTCCGGTAACCAAGATATGATATTGCTCGTTACCGCGATATAAAATGAACAAAGAAAATAATACGCATAAATGGCCAAAAATTGATGCGCCGGTAATTTTTGTTTTTAATGAACAATTACTAAGCCATTTTGTCACTTGCCAATGCAACACGATCAATTCCCCCCACCATTTTATTTCTTCTACTATTCCAATAACATCTTTATATGCAACATCCCCATCACCTTTAACAAATACGGTTTTATTTCTTGACTGCCAATTTTTTTCTTGAGTTGCGTAATAAACTGATCTTGCTTTAACCGGATCCCATTTAAAAATAAGATGCTTTTGTTTATCAACATGCACCACTAAGATCTTCTTGCATTCCCTGCACTTCCTGCACTTTGCCTTGGGGTAAATCAACTTTAATCCAATTATTTATCATTGGTGATGTAACCATGAAAATAATAAGCAAGCGTAAGAGCAAGTATCAATTAAGAGGAGTGAGCGTAATTTCAGGAATTCCTGTACCTGACAACCGTTTATGCTTGCGTAAAAAACGGGACATAATCGCCTCCTACTGATGCATCAAGCGATGCGCAATCAAAATAAAGCGATCGGCTAAATTCATCGATTTTTGTTCAATATCTTTTACCATCGTATTTAAATACACAAACATTACCAATGCAGGAATTGCGACCATCAAACCTGCCAGTGTGGTAATTAATGCTTCTGCAATGCCTGGGGCAACGGTTGCAATATCAGCACTTTGCTTTTGACTGATACTCACGAATGCATGTACTAAACCCCAAACCGTTCCAAATAGTCCAAGCAAGGGAGAAACTGCCGCAGTGCTGAAAGAAATGGCAAATTCGATTCTTCTTGCGCCACGATATCATCAACAATCTGATACGAATGTTCGCGCAACAATTCACGTTCATCACCCGTTAATCCAATGCGTCCTTGCGTTTTGGCAGTTTCAAACAGTGATTTTAAAAACATTAAATTACGGTTTATTGATATGCCGCCAACGGTATTATTAAGCCGAAATCCAACCGCGCGCAGATCATCAAAGGTTTGCACTGCATTTAATTGTGTAAGAGCTTCTTTTAATTCTTGCTTCTTTTTTCGCAAAACCATCCATTTATAAAAAAATAAAGCCCATGAAATTATTGATAGAACCAAAAGAATCAGCAATACGCCTTTACTTACCGCATCTGATTGCATGATCAGATGCCAAAGTGCATTTCCGGTAAACATTTGTGCCATAAAAAAACCTTTTTTTATATCTTTTTATTAATACACTAAATTTTAACAGAGCGGCCGCTAACCTACAAGATTCTCTTGAGTAATTCTTGTTTATCTTTAATTCCTTCATCAATTTGAATTTCATACGCGCGTTTGAGTAATGCGCCCATTTTTGGTCCCGGTTCAATAATGCCAGCCAAATCACGGCCCAAAAGAACTGGGTCTTCTGGTTTATAGACCACCGCCAAATGTTCTGCATTTTTCAAAAATTCTTTTATCTCCGGAACATCAGTGGTCAAGGGTACTGATGATGAAGGATTGCGCCCGCGTTTATCAGCAAGCGCAACTTGAGCAAGTAATTGTATGGTAACTTCCGGCGCAAGTTTTCTTGCAAGCCGTTTATATGCGGGTGCTTTTGCACCATTTTCAATAAATTGGCCTGGATCCATATGATGCTTTACAAGTTTTGCTACCGCATCAATAAGCTCAATGCGGCGTGTTAACCGCTTAAGCATACTCTTTGCAAGCGGGACTCCTGCATCTTCATGCCCAAAGCTCCGCCATCTGCCATCAATTTTTTCAGTTGTGGTCACCTTACCCAAATCATGGCACAGCGTTGCATACAGTGCGATTAATTTCTCTTGATCAGAATCGTATGATAAGGCAGCCGCAGCATCAATGCTTTGCATGCTATGCTCGAAAACATCGCCTTCTGGGTGCCAATCAAATTCTTGTTGAACGCCAATGGTTGCAGCCAACTCAGGAAATATTTCATGCAATCGGCCAATTTCTAATAACCAACGAATTCCTAAAGAGGGGCGTTTTGATTTTAACAATAATTTATCAAACTCAGATTCAATACGCTCAACTGAAATACCTTTGAGGCTCATGGTTACGCAAATTTGATTGAGTTGCTTATCTGGCTGCATGTTAAATCTGCCAATAAATTGCATCACTCTAAATAAACGCAGGGGGTCCTCGACAAATAATGTTGCATCTGGTGCACGCAAAATTCCTTTTTTTATATCCTCTTGGCCGCCCCACGGATCAATAAGCTCATGAGTTTTTAAATCGATTCCCATCGCATTGATGGTTAGATCTCGACGTTTAAACGCATCTGTAATACTCATGTGCGGATCGATAATTACTTTTGGATGCCTACCGGCACTATCTGCTCGTGGCAATGACCAATCAATATCGAGGCCATGCAATCGCAAAACGCCAAACGCTTTTCCTACTAAACTCACTTCTCCAAATTGTTTCAAAATTTGGTGCAATTGATCAATAGTTAAACTATGCACTTCAATATCAAGATCTTTAGTTTGCAAACCAAGCAGTAGATCGCGCACCGCGCCACCCACCAATAATACCCTGCCCCCATTCTTATCAATTTCTTCAACTATTTTTTTAACAATGACTGGAAGATCTAATTCAATTTTTACTAGTCTCATTTGTCAGAAGCCTCAAAACTAATTTTTTAATTATTAACCATTGTCATTATTATTGGGATTATCATTTGAAACTATCTCATCATTCAATGATTCTTGAACACGTTGAGCGAGCTCAAAATCACTTCTTTCTTGCTCAGCCCTTTGTTGTGCTGCCTGTTGTTCGCACATGCGTCCATTTTCTTCAAGATCAAGATCAGTAAGTTCTGCCATTTGTTTAATGGCTTGAATCATTAAAAGCTCTTCAGTAAATTGTTTATACTGTTCTGCATCCAGCTCTGTTATAATATCACTATGATCTTGGCATAGCTGCCCTATTTCTACCATGACATTATTCTTGTGATGAATAAAATCATATTTTTCCGCAATTGCTTCATCATAGAGCTTTTTTATTATATGTTTTTCTTCCCCTTCATATCCACTGTGTCCAATTTTTTCTAGTTGAGATTTATAACCTTCTATTCTTTTATTAGATTCTTCAATTTTTTTAACAAATGCCTCGGACTCTTCCTCTAGTAGCAAAAATCGATCTTCCAGCGCCCTAATTACGGCATTAATTTTCTTCTGTCTCTCATCCTCAGTGGCCTCTATTTTTGGCCCAATTGTTTTTAAATAAGACTCAATGTGTCCCAGTCCTGCTTTTTCAACCATTTTTATGTGTTCTTCAGAAAGAGTAGCCTTTTTTGCTCTCTTGCAACATGGTAAAATGTTACAATCTGGGCACATAACATTACTTGTTGAGCAATCATTGCAGTAGTAAAATTTAGTGTGGTCATGCTTATTGTTACATCCTTGGCATATTTTTAACTTCTCAAACGGAATAGATTCTCTGCAGAATGGACATGTTTGTATCAAAGGATTATTAAAGCAAGAAATACATATGGTATGTTTATTAGAGCACGTAATAACAAATTTTTTAAAACGATAATGGTCAGAGCAAATTCCGCAGGTACTATTATTTTCAATATAGTCTGAATATTCCTTAATACGCACTACAAGATCTGCATTAATTTTTTTAAGCATATTAACGTCATGCAAAACAGGATTGCTGAGTCCCCATAAATCTTGTGGCGCGATGTTCGATTTGCGAAGGCAATCGAGAACCGATTGTAATCCTGGCGAAAATTGTTCAGATTTCTTTTTGAGCCCGTCTATTGTAATGTCAACCTTATTGCTGTTACGGGCCTCGTACAGCTTGCTTAATTGCAAGTATTTAACAAGCGAATTTTCTACTTGTTCTTGAGCTTCTTGTAGACCTACTAATTCTTTGTAAGTGTTTTTGTATTCTGCAAGCCTGTTTTTTATCGAGACTGGTAGAAATTCTGGTTCCTTAAGTTTGGGTAGCCGAGCTCGTTTTTCTAGAAAAACCTCCACCAAATCCGGACGGCCGTTTTTTGCTGCCCAGAACAAAGGAGTTTGCGAAATCGGCTGTTCAGGAGACATTGAACGATTAAGCAAAGCCGGATTGCTTTCAAGCAGAAAGTTAACGTAAGCAGGGGTTGTTACAGCAAGAGCCTCTTTTAATTCATGCGAAGACACTCGATAATCTGGATTCTTATTTGTTATGATTCGCAAAAGACTAAGATCATAGTTTGGAGAAACATTATTTACTTTGTTTAAAAAAGCAGCATGCAACAGAGAATTACGAAATGATTGCTTTACATGCCCAGGAGAAATGAGCCATATTGTAGTAAATGTCTCTAATTCCTTATGCAGAGGAGGGCGAGGTTGAGATCTGTCGAGAAGCTTTTTTAGGATTGGTTGTGCTAATTCCTGATCTGCACGCACAATTGCTTCAAGGTTTTGGGCATCATTTGCCATTACAAGATTATCTATTGCATTAAGTTTTTTATTGCGAGCCAGAAACTGAAGAATTCGAATTCCATCCTTTTGAGCACGCGTATATTTTTCTTTTGGATCATCAATAGTGGCAATGATTTTAGTAAAATCTTGGGGCGTTAAGGTAGATTTCTTATCAAGCAAAAGCCCAGCAGCGTATAGGTCTTTTTGCTTAAAAGCATTTTCTATCTTCATACAAACAACAGGACTAAAAGAAAGCACGCAGACTATCGCTGAACGATATAGATATTTTTGTATAATCATAAGATGTCTCAGTTAGAAAATTTTAATTTTTATTAAAATATTGTTTTAATTCATATTATAGCGTTTTTTTACACTTAATCTATATGACTCAAGGGCTCGGGTAAAAACTTTGAATATAAAACTCTAATTTTGTAAGCTTAACATTATAAGAATCAAAAGATTCTTTACATGTATCATAAAAAGGAGTTTTCCATGCGTACGCATTATCTTATCTTATGTATTTGTAGCATTATTGTAAGCCCGAGCACAATTACTGCATTCTCATTCAAGAAATTATATACCAGCTTTATACCGAGCAAAATGGAGCAAGAAGTAATTTTTGAAGAACATGCTCCCCAAAAGGCATCTTTACTCACGGTGAAAAATAAAGCAGGAAATATTACCATAAAGACGGATGCTAATCATGATAAAATCTTTTTAAAAGCAACAAAAAAATCGTACGAAAAAGAAGATCTTCCAAAAGTAACCTTCAACTATGCCGTTCATGGCCAAGAAGTTCTTATTGAAGCAAATTATGATAATCAGTTAATCGATGGCATGATCGATTTTGATCTGGTAGTCCCGCAAAAACTAGCGGTTCATGCTCATACCAACGATGGTTCAATTAAAATATGCCAATCACACTCACCCGTTAAAGCAAGCACCGATAAAGGACCAATTGAGATTGTAAATCCGCAAAATACGGTGGATGCGATTACTATGCAAAAAGGTTCAATCACCTTTTACCATCCTGAAGGTCGTATAAAGGCGCAAACTAATAGTGGAAATATTGCTATCTATGATGCACAAAACTCCATAGTCGCTCATACAAATTACGGCAGCATCGAGCTCTTTGCTAAAGAAGTACCATCAACAAGCTCAATTAAACTTGCTTCCAATTCCGGATCGATTGTGCTCCATTTGCCGCCCGATGTAAATGCCGATCTGCAAGCTTCTACCAAATATGGCATTATAACCTCAGATCATTATATCACGCTCAAACCGCATACCACCCAATTAAATCGCACTGCATGGAAAAAGCTACAAAAAGAAATAGACGGCACGCTCGGTTCAGGCGAAGCGCAAATTATTGTGAGCTCAGTCAGGAGTGATATTAAATTGATTGAGGTTAAGGCTTAAACCCATATTCCCAAAATTTTTTGACTTCGAAAAAAAAAAGAAAAGTATATACTCATTTTAGCTTTAATAAGTCAAAAATCAATTTCAAAAACCCCTATTAGGAACTTATGATTACTGATACTTCCTGGCTTTCATGGATATCAAATACCATGACCAACACTGATTCATTATCGATTCGAGTTTTACTCGTATTCTTGCTTGGCCTTTTAATGAGTCTAACTCCCTGCATTTATCCTATGATTCCAATCACTGCAGGAATTTTACAAACTCAATCAAGTAAATCTTTATTGAGCAGTTTTCTGCTTGCGCTCAGTTATACCTTTGGTATCGCCACTACCTTTGCAATCTTAGGTCTTCTTGCCGCTTTTGCCGGCCAAGCAATGGGCCAATTCATGAACCATCCGGTATTTATTATTCCACTCGTGGCACTTTTGATCTATTTAGCATTAGCAATGATCGGCGTATATGAAATGTATATTCCCCGTTTCTTGCAACCGCGCGACCAAAAAGTACATGGCGGTTCGTTTATTTCTGCATTCACGTTTGGCGCAATTAGTGGAATCGTTGCATCGCCCTGCTTATCGCCGGGACTTATTTGCCTTCTTTGTTTAGTAACCACCTTGAATAGTTGGATACTTGGATTTCTTTTGCTCTTTGTGTTTGGCATTGGCTTAAGTGTCCCTCTTTTAATTATCGGTACGTTTTCCAGTTCGCTTTCATTACTTCCGCGAGCAGGCATGTGGATGGTTGAGATAAAAAAAATATTTGGTTATCTGATGCTGGCAATGTGCTTATATTTTCTTAATTATATTATCCCGTGGCATATCATGCAGTGGATAATTGCAGCATTTTGTATGGCAATCGGGCTCATATTCATTAATTATAGTAAAAAGGCATATAATCGTGCATGGCGCAACATCTATTTAATTTTGGGAGTTTTATTATGCGTTACTTCCGGTTATTTACTCGGTAAAGCATTCCAATCACACCCAGTTACATCTGCCCATGAACAAAATACCTGGAAAACTGATTATGAAACAGTTGCCCAGGAAGCACGATTTAAAAATAAATTAGTATTTATTGATATTGGTGCCCCATTTTGTTCAATCTGTAAAGCGATTGATAAAACCCTTTTTGCCTCTGAGTCAGTGCGTGGAGCAATTGATACTATTGCAGTACCAGTAAAAATTGATGGCTCAAATTCAGCAAACGCAAAAATTATTGAACGGTATCGAGTTCTTGGCTTCCCTACCATTTTATTAATCAACCCAGAATCACAAGAAGTTATCAAGCAATGGGGGCCGGAATTATATGGTAAATCTGAACAAGAATTTATTGATGAATTAAGAAAGGCGCAGTAATTTGCGCCTTTAGAATTATTTTATCAAGCTTTTAACGCTGTTTTTTAAACTCATCATGCCGGCCGACCATTTTGCGATCTTCAACATGCTTGTCTTTCTTTTTGCGCAGTTGGGCATACATTGCATCGATAACATTATCAAGCACTTGATAAATTTTAGGGCCCTCATCATGCACGTCTAGCGTGTAATTGGGTGATTTTAGAACAAAATCAATGCCATGATGGGCATGCACTCTGCCGGGTTTTACAAAAATCTCAATATAGACTGGCGTCGGCTCTTTTTCGAGAAAATGGACAATTTTTGCAAGTTGTTCATGGATATGTTTTTCCATTACTGGTGAAGAATCACAGTTTTGAAAAGTAATTTGAATATTCATTGCTTCTCCTGAAAGTAATAATTGCCTAAGATACTAATTACATTGACGACTCATGTCAAACTTTCCTACTATTAATTTTTGGAGAATCAAGGCTCAAAATATACATTTTTGGAAAAGTATAAGCATTTTTGGAGAAATCGGAGAAATTCATGCAACCATCGCTCTATCCTGCAGGCTATCAGGCTCTCATCACTATTTTCAAACTTCATGCCATTCCTCATTATTGCGCATCATTTATATCAATGACGGGTGCAAAACGCTCCTACACAGAACATAATCAGGAAATTACTATTTACCCCAAAGAATATGCCCTATCCAATCCACAGGATCCATTTTTAAATCTCGAGTTTGCACTCAAACATGAGGGCATCGATCTGAGCATTATCAAACTCGTCTTTAAACAGCTAACCACGCAAGAAATAGTAGCGTATATCAATCAGAAAAAACAAGGCAAATCGCAGCGTAAGCTTTGGTATCTCTTTGAATTCCTTATGCAAAAACAACTTCCGTTGCCTGATCTTGCCACCGGCAATTATATTGATATTTTAGATCCGGATGAATATTATACTGCTCAATCTATTAAAATTAAACGGCAACGCATTAATGATAATCTTTTGGGATATACTCATTTTTGCCCTTTTGTACGCCGCACACCCCTCTTGCACGCATTTGAAAAAAAACATTTGGATCGTTTTGCAAAGAAACTGCTTGCCAACTATGAGCCAGTTATTATTCAACGGGCTGCCTCATACTTGTACATTAAAGAAACATTATCTTCTTGGCATATAGAGCACGAAGAACCAAATAAATCGCGGGCAATACAGTTTGCCAAATTATTGCATAAATCAGAAACGTTGGGCCAACTCGCCAAAAAAGAGTTAATTCAAGCGCAACACATTATTGTAGAACCGCGCTTTGCAGAATCAGATTATAGAAAAAGCCAAAACTATATCGGACAAATGGTTCGGGCTCATTATTCCATCATCCATTATATTTCGCCTACAGCAAAAGATGTACCGCATCTCATGAATGATTTACTTGCATCACTTGAACGAATGATTGCTTCCAATATTAATCCGGTAATTATTGCTGCAACAATCGCTTTTGGATTCGTTTTTATCCATCCATTTGAAGATGGCAATGGTCGGTTGCATCGTTTTCTCATTCATTATATTCTTTCAAGAACATTCTTTACCCCATCTGGCATTATCTTTCCCGTATCGGCGATTATGGTAAGCGATCGCAAAAAATATGATCAAATATTAGAAGCTTTTTCGCGTCCCTTGATGGATATTTTAGAATATGAGATAGATAATGAAGGAATTATAACCGTAAAAAATAATGATGCCTCATTGTATGCCTATCTTGATTACACGCGCTATGCCGAATATCTCTTTTCTTGTATTGAACAAACAATCAATACCGATTTTAAAAATGAACTTGATTTCATTGTTGAATATGATCAACTCAAAAAAGCGCTGCAAGAGATCATCGATATGCCCGACAAGCAACTTGATTTACTCATGAAAATGATCATACAAAATGATGGCACACTTTCTCCTGCCAAGAGAAAAAAGTTCTTTGCCATGTTAACAGATAAAGAAGTTAAGAAAGCTGAAGCTCTTATTAAAAAAAGAAAAAATATCGCATGGCCTCAGTAATCTTATGAAGGCTTTCGTGTTAAAAA
This sequence comes from uncultured bacterium, assembly GCA_963788045.1. Lineage (GTDB taxonomy): Bacteria > Babelota > Babeliae > Babelales > Vermiphilaceae > BTUB01. Next base: position 170,222 of record CAWBEW010000001.1, on the reverse strand, counting down.
CTTAATAGGCGCACCTTTAAGATCATATTTTGAACGTAATACGTTATCAAAGAAGCCAAGCTGTGATGGACCAAACCATTCTGGTTTTTCCGAAATAATGACGATTGTAATCGGATTTGATGCAATCTGTTTTGCACGTTTGACATTGATAATCATACTTTGATGATAAAGAGGTTTGTGCTTTAACGCTTCTTTGAAAAGCATCGTAATATCATCATCAGAAAACTGTTGATTAGCGCGTTCATATACCTGTTTTGCAAGTGGAAGCACTTTACCCACATTTTTTCCTGATTTGCAGGAAATATAGAGTTGCGGAATTTTTTTCAAGAAATATTCATACACACTTAAACTAAAATCCATATCTTTTTTGATACTTTCATCAGAAAGATCTTCTTTGTTAAAAAGAATGATTAATGATTTATAATGCTCAAAAACATAAAATGCGAGTTTTAATTCTTGATCGGCAATCGCATGGCTTGATGCATCAATGAGCAATAAGACCACATCAGCATCTTCAACGGCACGAAATGCGCTTTTGACCATCATTGATTCTAATTTTTCATCAATGGTGCGCTTGCGGCGAACGCCGGGCGTATCGGTAAGTAGAAGATCTTGATGATAAAACATAATTTTTTCTGCAACCGCTTCGCGGGTAGTACCGGCAACAGGACTTACAATAGCCCGTTCTTCCTGCACTAATAAATTCATAAGGGAAGATTTGCCGACATTAGGTTTACCCAAGATGACAATTTTGCATGAAGATTCTTTTTCTTCAACACGATCGGAAGTTGTTGGCAGTGCATCACACATTGCATCGAGCAAATCACCCGTTGAAGAACCATGAAGCGCGGACATGAATATGATTGGCTTAAAACCGGTACGAGCAAACTCATGCTCATGCTCTTGCGTGGCACGATTATCAGCCTTATTAACTACCAAAATAATTTTTTTATTCGCCTTGCGGCATGCTTTTGCAATTTCCTGATCCTCATGAGTTAACCCAACTGTGCCATCACACACAAACAAAAGAAGATCTGCTTCTTCCATCATGCGCATTGCGCGTTGCCTCACTTGCTCTTGGATTGGATCTTGCGATTTGCGCAGGCTAATACCACCGGTATCGATCAATTCAAACCGGCGATCTTTCCATTCAACGGTATCTTTAATAACATCGCGAGTAACTCCTTCATAATCGAAGGTCATGCTCTTGGCATTCACTGACAATCGATTAAAAAGTGTCGATTTACCAACGTTCATTCTTCCAACGATGACTACCCGTGGCAATTTCATACTTGTTCTCTTACTTGTGTAAAGGTACCAGGAAAATATTTAGCTAATAATTGCGCTTGTGGCCATACTGATGCATCAGAAACATCGATACGCGGCTCATTATTAATTATTGTGCGGCCGGCACGATAATTATAGGATGATTGTTTATACTGCGCCGGAGCTTGAGGTTTTGCTTGAGTTGTTTGACGCGGTTCAACTGATTTAACTACCGGCTGACTCTTGGGAGTTATTACTTGAGGCTGTGCAGCTACCGTATTTACCTTAGTAAATGATGCTGCAATTTCTGCTTTCTTACTTAAAATTGCTTGGAATAACGGTTGCCATTGAACCTTGGTTGTTTCAATAATATCACTAAAGAAGGTTAACTCTTTAGGAAACTCGATCGTAAGAATTCCTGAAGATGCATCGTAGGCAGTAAGTGAACCTTGTTTAAAGATCGAGCTCAATAAAGGATCATGCAATACTTCAATTTTTTCAACAAGCTTTCCCCAAAGCGCCTCATTCTCATTATCATAGGCAGGCTCAGGATCTTCAGCATCTTCTGATTCTTCACCTTCGTTAATTGCTTCTAACTCAGCGCTATCAGAAGCAGTGGCCGTTACGGCCATAACCGGCGTACTTGAGTTGCTGTTACTTTCATTTTTTTGGCAAATGCGCAGCAAAATCACTTCAAGAAAGGCATATTGCGCCGTAGTTTTACGAAACATTGCTTCATTAGTATAAAAAAGTTCAAGCAAAGAACTTACGTATGGCAATGATTTGCCGCGTGCTAAAAATTGTAATTGTGCCACATATTCAGCAAAATGCCGAGGAGCAACTCCATTTTTTATCCAGATGCACGCGCGTAATAATTCAGTAATTCGTTGCCACAAAAATTCAGCAGAAAATTTTTCAAGCATGTGCACTTGCGAAAACTGCAAGAAATCCTGCGGGGTTTTATAGAGAATAATCTCAAACAGATTAAGTAAACGCTGATCATCAAGATGGCCTAGTACTTGATATACCGCTTCTTTAGTAACGCGATCACCTGAAAAACGAACCTGCTCAAGTAAATTAAGCGCATCACGAATCGATCCACCTGTTTCCTGGATAATCAATTGCAATGCCTGAGTATCACATGCAATGTGCTCAGTAGCACAAACATTCATTAAATGATCAAGCAAAGGCGCTTCTTCAACCGGCCTAAAAAAGAGCTGAAAACAGCGCGAGCGCACGGTATCAATAATTTTTTGCGTATCAGTAGTTGCTAAAATAAAAATAACACTTGCTGGCGGCTCCTCCATCAATTTTAGAAAGGCATTAAATGCTGCCTTGCTAAGCATATGCGCTTCATCGATTAAATAAATTTTTTTGCGCCCCATTAATGGCAATAATGCCGAAGAATCAATAATCTGGCGAACATTATCAACACCCGTATTTGATGCGGCATCGATTTCAATGAAATCAGGATGTCTTCCGGCCATTAAAGCTCGGCACGAATCGCAAGCCAAACAAGGAACAATCGAATTTTTTGGATCTTTTTGAAACTGAGAAAGTTGTTCACAATTTACTGCGGCTGCAAAAACACGCGCAGTACTTGTTTTTCCACATCCTTTTTGACCTGAAAAAAGATATACCGGAAAATAATGATTTAAATAGAGACTATTTTTGAGCATTTTAACCGGCAAATCCTGACCAACAATCTGATCAAAATTTTTAGATCGCCATTTGCGAGCAAGATTGAGATTTTGAATATTCATAATGGCACCAATGCCGGTATAAATTTTTAATGTGAAACAGGGAAATAAATACAAGATTACATCACCCCTGCTGCTTCCTTTCGGACCTGACAGATTCTGCAACTTACCTTTATTTACTTCCCTTATTTTTATGGAGAGAGAGGGATTCGAACCCTCGATGCCTTTTTCAAGACATACACGATTTCCAATCGTGCTCTTTCGACCACTCAGACATCTCTCCAAAGGAAATCTAGTGGCCCAAGAGTTCCGTTACTCTTGTCCTGCCTTTTTCACCGGGCGGCTCATTGGACGGCGAGCTCGGTTTCTGCTCGCTTCTTCTTCAAATCCTTTTTTACGAGGACCTGCGCCCACAGAACGAGTCACACGACGTTTTCCGCCTTCTTCTTCTTCACCGCCAACTTCAATGAAAGTAAGGTCAACTTGTTCTTTTGGCATGAATTCAGCAGCATCTTTTTCAATTTGCTTAGTTTCTGCAACCTCAAGGCCTTTGGCAGCGCCTTCAGCTAATTTTTTAGCTACTAATTCAATAGCACGTGGCGCATCATCATTGCCAGGAATTACATAATCAACCAATGATGGATCTGCATTAGTGTCAACAAGCGCTACCACCGGAACTCCCATGCGAGCCGCTTCTTTTAATGCTGAACGCTCTTTGAGAATATCAATTAATACAATTGCTCCGACTGGCCAGGTAAGCGAACGAATACCGCCAACGTTTTTCTTAAGGCGTTCAACTGCCTTTTGAATTACGTTTAATTCTTTTTTAGTGTAAAATGGAAATTTTTCAGCGCGCGCTAAAACATCTTCATAATGCAATAACTTGGTTCTTGATTTGGTTACTTGAGAATAGTTGCTCAAAGTACCACCAATCCAACGATGGGTAACATATGGCATATTCAATGAATTTGCCACTGCCAAAATAACATCTTGCGCAGGCTTTTTAGTGCCCACCCATAGAATTTGTTTGCCTTCGCTGGCAACTGATTCTAAGAATTTTGCTGCTTTTTCTAATTGATGTGCGGTTTTAGAAACATCAACCAAGCTCACACCATTTTTACTTCCCCAAATATACGCATCCATTTTAGGATTGCGACGGGATTTTTGGTGTCCCCAGTGAATACCGGATTTGATTAATGATTCAAAAAAGGATCGTGATTGATCTGCCATGATATATTTCCTTGAGGGTTATGAATACTGCACTCTTAGGCGCAGCCTATGAGGCTGCTTGCCACCCTGATTAAGAGACAGTGAACAATAATAATTATTAGCCATCAGTGTAACAAAATGGGCCTGAAATGCAATAAAATCAGGCCATAAGTTATTCTTTTTCCGCCCCAATAACCTCATTCTTAGCAACCGCCTTTTCAAATCGTCTTGCCAAGTAGAATAGCCGCCACAACCCAAATACCAATAACCCCCGCAAAGAAGATGCCGTACGCAGTAAAAATAAGGGCTTCCCCCAGATACTCGGCAAAAACGTTGAAGGTGGAACCGGTGGTTTTGGCAAACTTACTGCCAAACGCATCAATCCAAGATTTTGACTTAAATTTAATCTCTTTGACCGTTGGAATATACAGGCTCTCTCGAACCGGATAGCTAAAGCCATAGTTAATAGCTCGCATAATAATGAGAATCGAAAGCAAACCAAAGGGGGTATAGTTAAACATGAAATAAAAGAGGAGTAAGCCAGTAGCAACCGGAATCAAAAGAAGGCACAGGCGTTCGCCGAGCCTATTCATTAAGGTTTTAGTACCCAACAATGATATTAAAAATCCGATCAAATGGGTCCAAAAAATAACTTGGAACAAGAAGCTACTAATATCAGCGACCGATGATGAATTAGCTTGCGCAATACCAACCTTTTGATAATTGAGCACCGTATTAATAATCTCATAGAAAAAGACCATGCAGAAAATACCCAACAAATAGGGGTATTTAATAAACATGGAAAGTCCTGCAAAAAGACCAGTCTTTTCTTCTCCGGTTTTACTGCGCTCTTTTTCAACTTTATAAGCAGCTTCATAGCCATGCATATACTTACCAGAAACATTTCTCATAAGCATCATAATAGCAAACGGTACCGCCAACACCATCACTGAAGAATACGCAAGCAATAATTGGTGACGGGCAATATCAGAACTTATATAAGCAGCTAAGGGATTTGAGTGGCTCAAAATGGCCCACGCCAACCCTGCGCTTACCATTCCCCCCAATTTTGATCCAGATACCATTAATCCATAATTTTTTTTGGCTTCAGTCGGATCAGTCACTGAATTGGCAAACGCCCAAAATACGCTTACCATGAACGGCGAATAGCCTTCAACGAAGAAATAAAAAAGCCAACCAAAAATACGATGCGGGCTTGAATCAGTATTGGAGAGCCCTATGACTGGATGGCTTAGAAGAAACGCAAATACCAAACCCAAGATTCCATAGAAAATACTATACACATATAAAAGGTGATAGCGGCGTAAACGATCAACCAAAAGCGAATAAAGCAAAATTGCCGGAACCAGCACAATCATTGAGGCATATTTTGCGTACGGAATATATGATTTGCCGACTACCACAACAAAAATGGAGTCTTTTAATTCTTTTATAATGGTATATGAAGCTATGACACAAAAAAAAGTAAGCGTTAAAAGCAGTAACTTAAGACGTTCGTGCGGCTCAACATTAAATAATGACTTAAAGAGATTGGCAACCCTCAACCTCATAGAGATTTCCCCTTCACCGAGCGGAGAACCCGCTCAACATGCATTAGTAATTTACCCAGTCTTCGCTACCACTCCACTTTATCAAGACCCCATTTAGAAAAAGAGCCTTCTTGCAAAACACAGGAAGGCTCTTTTATTAAGATATCATATTATGCAGTCTTAACAAACAACTTTATCTTGTTCAACCGCTTTTTCATAGGTTTTACCAAGATAGAGCGCTACTAAGAGCCACGCAGCTATCAATCCGAAGGAAAGATAGGATGAGAATGCAATGAAAGCGGTTAAGCCAGCTTCAGCACCCATCTTTTTAGTAAAGGTTGATTGAAGCATGTTAACACCTGATCCGGCAGCTTTTGAACCACGCGAACCGAACGTTTCAATCCATGCTTGAGATTTATATTTCACATCATGGCTGGTAGGCACATAAAGCGTCTTTAATGCAGGACCGTTCAACGCATAGTTAACTGCTTTAGCAATAACCATGATCCAGAAAAGAACATGCACTACCGGATATGCCTTAAAGCTCAATACCATCGCAAGAACGATAAATGGCATCAATACCAATGATACTTTAATGCCAAGACGACGCTGAATGTTGCTAATGCCAAAGAGCAAGCAAAGGAATGATACTACGTTTACCCACACCGCATAATCGCCAAGATATGCTGAACGCGCTGTTTCAGTAGCATATTCATTGCATACCAAGAACTTGAAGTTGTAATCGATGATAGTAATAATAATTTCATAAATACCGATTACTGCGAAAATTCCAAGCAAATATGGCTGCTTGAGCATTAAGGTTAAACCTTCCAAGAATCCAGGCTCAACTTCTTTTGCTGCGCCTTTATCATGGCTATGGTAGCCGACCATTTCGCTCTTTGGAGTTGTTCTCATGAAGAGGTATACGCCCAACATCATAATCGCGATTAAAATACCGCAAATTAAAACGGTTGGAGCGCTGGTTCCGAAGACATTTTTACCCAATGGAGTGAGGAACTTAGGTCCCATAATTGCACCCAATTGGCCAAACATTACTACCAATGGGAAGCCACGCTTTGCTGAATTTGGACTCACCAAATCCGCAGCAAATGCCCAGAACAATGCAACAACGATTGAACCATAGCTTTCTACAAATACATACCACATCCAACCAACAAGACGGGTTGAATCAACCGTGGTATTTGCAAGACCAATGGTGCCATGATAAAACAATAGTCCAAAAATAATAACGCCCAGAATATAAGCGCCACCGATCACGTAGAACAACTTTTCGCGAGAAAATTTATCAACTAATTTGCTGTAAATGATCACGAGCGGGAATAATACGATAAGGGAAACCCACTTAGCCATTGGCTGGTAGGTTACTCCTACGATTGTGCTAAAGATGGAATCTTTAAGCGGTCGCAATGTCCAATACACTCCGATAACGAGAGCAAATATAGCCCCCAATTTCAGAAACTTTTTGAGCTCTTCCCTTTGGAAATCGCCAAACCAGGCTTTTAAAAAGGAAGTAATGGGATTAGAAGCTTTCGCTTGCATAGTGTGTAACCCTTTAACAAGAAGAAATAAAGTAATAATAAAACGACTACAAACAACGTTACGATAGTAACAAAAGATTAATCATTTGTAAAAACAAATGTAATGGTAATTTCCCAATACTATTACCCAGAAGCCCTTTCTGAAAAATTTTATATACCGATAAAATTCGCTTTTTTCACCTAATACCATACCCAGAAGCTCAGAATATTTCAAACAGGATGTGTACCCCCCTCTCTAAAAACTATATTCTTCAAAATCCAAAAATCTGAGCGGGTTAGACTCAGAATAGTTAAAATAAAGTGGCTAAAAATCTTATTTTTGATATAGTTTTAGAAGATTCAAAAATTTACCTGGGGCCTACTTATGGAACAACAAATTGCTCATATGGAAGAACAAGGCACTCAACTTGCCCTTCTTCCCCTTAAAAACGTCGTAATCCTTCCCAAAAGCATTATTCCAATCATTGTTGGGAGACAATCTTCAATTGATGCGGTTGAATTTGCTCTTAAGAATAACCAATCAATTTTCATTACCGCTCAAAAAAATGCAAAAATTGAAACCCCAACCGAACATGATGTTTTCGCCTTCGGAACCCGGTCTTCCATCTTACAAGTAATGAGAATGCCCAATGGCTCTCTTAAATTACTGGCCGAAGGAATTTGCCGCTCAAAAATGCTGAAAGCTGATCACAGCCTTGGATTCCTTGCAGTTTATTGCGAAGATATTCCCACCACCAGCTCTGAACCTACCACAGAACTTGAAGCGTTATGGCGCCAACTTAAGACTCTTTACACCGAATATGCAAAGCTGAATGAAAAAATTCCTGCCGATTTGACGGCAAATGTAAAAACTCCTGCCGAGATGGATCATATTACTGATACGATCGCGGTTCAAATTAAAAATCTCTCTTTCGATGACCGGCAAGCGATCCTTGAAACTCCTGATCTTAAGCAACGAATGTTTACCCTGTGCTCTTTAATCAATAAAGAGATTGAGATTCTTGAAACGGAACAACGCATCCGCGGACGCATTCAAACATCGGTAGAAAAAAGCCAAAAAGAGTATTACCTAACCGAACAAATAAAGGCCATTCAAAAAGAGCTTGGACGCGAAGATCAAACGGCAGAAATAGCTCAATTGCGCCAGAAGTCTAAAACCCTTGGGCTCACCGAAGAAGCGCAAGAAAAGGTTGATAAAGAATTACGCCGTCTTGAACAAATGCCTCCCCTTTCATCTGAGGCGGTAGTAAGCAGAAATTATATTGATTGGATCATCTCACTACCCTGGACAAAAGCGAGCAAAGATACCATTAGTCTTGCTCAAGCAGAAAAAATTTTAAATAAACACCATGCAGGGCTTCTCAAGGCAAAAGAACGAATTATTGAATTTCTTGCCGCTAAAAAATTCTCAAAAAATATTCATAGAGCTCCTATTATTTGTTTTGTAGGACCTCCGGGAGTAGGTAAAACTTCATTAGCATCCTCAATTGCTGATAGCTTAAGCAGAGAATTTGTTCGGATTTCATTGGGCGGAATTAAAGATGAAGCTGAAATTCGTGGTCATCGCCGCACGTATATCGGCGCATTACCCGGTAAAATTATCCAAGCGATGAAGAAAGCAAAAACGGTTAATCCAGTTATTTTGCTTGATGAAATTGATAAAATGAGCCGCGATTTGCATGGTGATCCGGCATCTGCATTACTCGAAGTACTCGATCCGGAACAAAACAAAACATTTGTGGATCACTTTTTAGATCTTGAATATGATCTTTCTCAAGTAATGTTTATCACCACGGCCAATACGCTTGAAGGCATTCCCTATCCTTTATTTGATCGCATGGAAATAATTTCACTTTCGGGATATACCGAAGCTGAAAAGATTGCGATTGCCAAAGACTTTCTTATTCCTAAAAATCTTGAGGAATATGGTCTTACTGATAAGCAATTTATGATCAATGATCAGATGCTGCAACTCATCATTTCACATTACACTAAAGAAGCGGGGGTACGCCAACTCGAACGTACACTTGCAAAACTTATGCGTAAAACAATTCAAGCGCTTCTGAAAGATAAAGAGCAAAAAAATGTTGCTATTACTGAAGCACTCATCAAAGAATGGCTTGGTAATCCACGGTTTAAAAAGACCAGTCTGAATGTCCAAAAAGATAAAATTGGCATCATTACTGGCCTTGCCTGGACGGAAATGGGTGGGGATGTGCTTGAAATTGAAACAACCGTTTTACCCGGAAAAGGTGGACTTACCCTTACTGGGCAACTTGGCGATATCATGCAAGAATCGGCACATGCGGCACTCAGTTATATTCGCGCTCGCGCAGCAAAATTAGGGCTTAAAGAATCTTTTTATTCTAATAAAGACATTCATATTCATATTCCTGAAGGGGCAACCCCTAAAGATGGTCCTTCTGCCGGTATTGGAATTTGTACCTCTATGGTTTCGGCATTAACCAAAAATCCGGTTTTGCCAGACCTTGCTATGACCGGTGAAATTACCCTCCAAGGGCGCGTGCTTGCAGTGGGTGGATTAAAAGAAAAATTACTCGCCGCAAAACAGCACAATGTTAAAAAAGTTATTGTTCCACAAGAAAACTTTGATGACATACAAGAAATTAACAAGGAAATCGATTTAAAAGATTTGAATATTGTCTATACAACTACCATGGATGAGGTTTTGGAGGCTTCTTTCAAAAAATCTCCATTACATGCTCCCAAAGCAAAAAGCTCACGCAAAAAGGGCAGCAAGAAATAGCTGTGTATTCATAAAGTATTAAACAAAGCTTTGTAATATTTACTTCTATAATTGATCAACCCTTCGACAAACTCAGGGTGAATTGAGATCACGGTGGGGCTAAAGGACAGTAAACAATACTATTATTCATCCTGAGCTTGTCGAAGGATTTACAATATATGAAATATGATATGAATTACTTTGTATACATACTAAAATGCTCAGATGACTCATATTATGTCGGCAGAACGCATAATCTTGAGAAAAGATTAGCCGAACATAGAAACCAGCAAGGTGGAATTTACACCGCATTAAGGCTACCAGTTATGCTTATTTTTCAGCAAGAATTCCCTTCCGAAAATGATGCGTATGCTATGGAACAAAAACTCAAGGGTTGGTCACGCAAAAAAAAAGAAGCATTAATTAATGGTGATTGGAAAGAGCTAGTGAGACTTTCTAATCAATAATTTCTAAATTAATTATTATATGATGATCCTTCGACCCAGCCTTCGCCAAAAAGCTACGCCGGGCGCAGCAAGCTTAAGGCCTTTAGTCTCGAGCGAAGTCGAGAGGTCAGGATGAATCGCAATTCGAGCCCATTCATGGTGAGCCTGTCGAACCATTGACAAATACAGGCACGCCGATAATCTTTGCAATATTTATTTAACTTAGAAAGTCTGATGATCCTTCGATCCAGCCTTCGCTCTTCGAGCTACGGCGGACAGGCTGGGCGTTTACTCCTGAGCTTGCCGAAGGGTCAGGATGAATAGTTATGCAAGCCAATTTATTCATGCTAAGCCCATCGAAGCAACGATCAATATTCACAAACTTTTAGACAATGCTTTGTTCTTGTTGCTGAAACATTAGCCCCATCCTTCGACAAGCTCAGGATGAATAAATATTTATAATTTCTATTTTATCATTTTTTTAACGACAGCCAATTGAAAGCAAAAGACAAAAACGCAATAGGTTAGCGGCTTTTTTAAAAAAATAAATCCTATTTGAATAAATCATTGCATTTGGCCTTCTCGTTTTCTTAGGATGTTAATAGAAGTGTTTTTCTATTTAACCCATTATTAAAGGAGAAGGTATGAAGACCTTCATGAATGCAATGCGTATCCTTGTGGTTACGTTATTGTTCGTTTCTTTAACATCTTTGGCTGATTGCTGCAAAAAAGAATGTGCTCCAAAAGCAAAATGCAATGCTGGTTGCAAATTACAACCAGAGCCGGTAAAAATCCGTAAAACATGCGATCACCCTGGTTTCTATAAGCAAGTGTGCCACCTTGAGTATGTCCCTTGCGAAGGTAAGGTTGAAGAATATACCGCGATGCCAATCTATAAAGGTTGCTTCGATGAACAAGGCAATACGATCACCAATGGCGTTTCTATGACCAGCGATGAATCTGCACGCGTCCAAGATGTGGATATTCAAGTTCAAGTGCCGGCTAGCTATAGCAAAACTGGCAACGGAAAAAGAGCTACTCGCCGAATGATGGCTCAGTAAGCTTAATTATTTTCGATATAAGGGCTTAACAGGCAACTGTTAGGCCCTTTTTATTGCCTCGCTTTAGTCGATTCGTTGAGTGCCCCATCGTGGCAAATATTTTTTTTCTTTATATTTCGTGAGATTTATTTTACAAAAAACCTTTATAAAATCGGCACAAATCCATTTATTAAATTACTAATTGAATTAAATGATTGCAAAATTTCATTCCTTTTATTTATAATCATATTAGTAATTATTTGTTTAACCCTTTATTCAAAGGAGAAGGTATGAAAACCTTCATCAATGCAGCGCGTATCGCTGTCGTAACATTATTATTTGTTTCGTTAACTGCATTAGGCTTTGGCGGATGCTGCAAAAAAGAATGCGCTCCACGAGCAAAATGCAATACTGGCTGTAAATTACAACCTGAGCCGGTAAAAATTCGTAAAACGTGCGACCACCCTGGTTTTTATAAACAAGTATGCCACCTTGAATATATCCCTTGCGAAGGTAAGGAAGAAGTTCATGAAGCGTACCCTATCTACCAAGGTTGCTTCGATGAGCAAGGCAGAGCAATCAATGGCGGCGGAGCAGTTGTTTCCCGCTCTAACGGAACCGCATTCACCCAAGATGTTAAGATCGACGTTGAAGTTCCGTCTTCATACAGCAAGTAATAACTCGATCAAACGATATAGAAATAAGGGCTTAGTAGCAATACTAGGCCCTTTCTTATTACTCAAAAGGACCTAAAGCCTAATTTATATACCTTTTAGCCCCATTTCCCCCCCAAAATCACTCAAAAACTGCCCTTTTTGAAACTTTTTTATTGCTCTCTAAGCGCTCCTATAAATGATTTCGCAAATTGATTGTTTCTATTCGTATTAAAACTATTGAAATTTATTGATACAATTGCTTATTATGATAGTAGAAAGTGTATTTCTATAACCCTTTAACTAAAGGAGAAGGTATGAAGACCTTCATTAATGCAGCGCGTATCGCTGTCGTTATGTTAACGTTCGTTTCTTTAACCGCTTTTGCAGGATGCTGCAAAAAATCTTGTGCTCCAAGAGCAACTTGCAACACTGGTTGTAAGTTACAACCAGAGCCGGTTAAAATCCGTAAAACTTGCGACCACCCTGGTTTCTACAAGCAAGTTTGCCACCTTGAATATGTCCCTTGCGAAGGCAAGGAAGAAATTCATGAAGCATTACCTATTTACCAAGGTTGCTTCGATGAACAAGGTAACCGCATTAACTAACGAAAAATATAGCGCTGCATAAGTGCTATAAATCAACGGGAGTCTTGGGATGCCTATCCGGCATTACCAAGGCTCTCTATTTATTGCAACCAACCTTTTATTGCTTCCCGTTTACCACACTCCTTACACTTAAAAAGTGTACCATCAAAAAAAAGGAGTTTCGTGATGAATTTTAAATATATTGGCCATCTGATAAGAGCAGTATGCCTCACCGTACTACTCTGCATAGTACCTGGCTGCTGTTGGGGTGGTTGCTTTGAAAAATGCAAACCATGCAACCCATGCAAGCCTTGTAAACCATGCGACGATTCTTGCGTGGTCAAGGAACCACGAAAAAGTAATCGCTCATACCAAAAAAATCATGCTGATCAAGATGAAGATGCTGATGACGATGAAGAAATTGTAGAGCTCGAGAATGAATTTTAAAATTAAAAAACGATCAGATTGAACACACACGGTGAGTGATTGCGTAGCAATCGTATCGAACCATCGGCCAATCCTTCGATACGAAACCTTCGGTTTCTACTCAGGATGTGTGTAAACAATGCTAGCGTTGCAATACTTTAATTTCTTGTACCATTTTCTCGAGCACCTGCTGCTGATCAAGATCTGAGTCATCAATAATTATGGCGCCGTCTGGGATAACCAATGGCGCTATAATTCGAGTAGTATCCCGCTCATCTCGTATTTTAATTTCATGCGTTGCGTGATCTAAAGAAATCTCTTTACCCTTTGCCCATTGATCTTTTTGCCAGCGTTGCGCACGCACTTCTAATGAAGCGGTCAGAAAAAATTTTATAGAGGCATGGGGAAAAATGGCCGATCCCATATCCCTACCCTCTGCAATAAGATTATGATGTTCAGCAATCTGATGTTGTAATGCAGCAAGCGCATCGCGCACCATCATATTAGTACCAATAATTGAAGCATATTGGCTTATTGCTTGGCTGCGCAGCTCTTGCGTAATATTTATTTTATTAACAAATAATTGCTCGTTGTTTTGCGCATCATAGCAATATTCAAAATTATTAAGCGCCTGCTTAATATCACCCTCTCGCGGATTTTTCAATTGTTCGGGATTATATAAAAAATCATGCACAAGCGTATAGGCAAGCCCACGAAAAAGCAATCCTGATGATAGATAATAGTATCCTAATTTTTGCGCAAGCATACGGGCAATCGTTGTTTTGCCACTTGCAGTTGGCCCATCAATGGTGATAATCATGCGGTCCTCTTAAATGCAATATCAATGCCCATCCCGTTCGCCCCGATGGAGCTCCACTAGGAGCGAATGGAGGGGGCATAATCAATAAAATCTATTTTATTTTTCTTACGCAATGCGATAATACCTCTCCATTCGCGCTACGCGCTCCATCGAGGCGAACGGGTTAGGATTTAAATGCAATATCAATCCCTTGCAACTCAATTGAAATTTTTCCATTCCAATGATTTTCGCTCACTTGCACCGCCAAGTCAAAAGAATCTTGGCCAACATTCATTAATTGATCAAAAAGTTCAGGACGATTAAAAAAGATAACCGGCTTAATCACCCCATCAGCAAACATTGAGCATTTCACATGCGCATCTTTAAGTAATATTGGCTTTTGCACCAGCACCGCATCTTTTACATAAAAAACCTGGATGTCCATTCTGATTGCCAAATGGTTCCAGATGATCCAAATCATCAATAAATTTTTTAGTGAGATCAGGCAATTTAACTTCCGCATCAAGGGTAACTTTTGGCTGTAAATCTTCTTTTGCAACGTGCTGCGAGCAATAATTCTTGCAACCGCTTCTTTGAGTAACGGAGATTTTTTGCTGGCAAACTTAACCCCGCTGCCATTGGATGGCCACCAAATTGCTCGATCAAATCAGCGCATGTCAGTAAGTGCCTTAAACATATTAAATTCAGGAATTGATCGGCATGATCCTTTTGCTTTTCCATCTTTGGTTAAATGAAATAATAATGTAGGTTTGCCATAGGCACCCACAAATCGTGATGCAACCAATCCAATAACTCCCGGAGTCCAATCATCACTTGCAGCAATAATAATCTGTTCTGTTCTCAAGATCAATTTTTTTGCATGCAATTTCAGCTTCAATACTTGCAACGATGGATCGCTCAATTTCTTTGCGTGCTTGATTAAGTTCAAGCAATACCGCACCAACTTCTTTTACTATCGCCTGATCAGAGCCGATCAGAAATTTAACTCCTTGGCGCGGATCTTCCAATCTTCCCAATGCATTAATTTGCGGCGCAATAGAAAATCCAATATCAGTTGCAGAAAGCTTGCGGCTTTAGTCACTTTGCCATTTTGCTTGAGCATTTTAAATGATAAGCTTTCAGTGTTATTAATATAATTAAGCCCATAACGCACCCAAAACCGATTTTCACCCAATAAGCGGCACCACATCGGCAATTGTCCCCAGCAATAATAGTTCATACGCTTTGGCGGGCAATTGCAATGCCTTTCATTTCATATAATAATGAAAGTAATTTAAACGTAACCCCCACGCCCGCAAGCGATTTAAAAGGATAAGCACAATCGTGCTTGATTAGGATTCACAATCGCAATATGCATCAGGCACATGATCATGCGGCTTATGGTGATCGGTAATAATTAGATCAATGCCCAAGCTCTTTTGCTTTCTGCGCGGGTTCAAATGCGGTAATTCCATTATCAACGGTAATAATTAATGTATAATTATTTTGTGCCGCACGTTCAACTATTTTAGTAGAAATACCATAGCCATCGCGCACCCGATGAGGCAAAAAAAAATTAACATCTGCGCCCAGTGGCAATAAGCAAATCATCATGAGTGCTGATGAAGTAATGCCATCAACATCATAATCGCCCGCAAATAAGAATTTTTTCTTTATTGGCAATTGCGTGCAAAATCCGATCAACCGCTTTTTGCGCATCCTTCATGCGTGAAGTATGGCTCACGTCTTTTTCAAAGGAACTGAATAAAAATGAATCAATTGCTTCTTTATCTGTATATCCACGCGAAAGTAATAATTGCGCAATGGGATATGAAAGATTATATGAAGCAGCAATCTGCCAAATCGCTATGAGGGTCACCCTGAGGCAATTTCCAAAGATACTTTGCCCCTCTCATTGTGGCCATGCAAATCCTAAACTTATGTATTTATTTTTTTATAGACAAGTTCTAAAGATAACCAAAATTGCAGAAAAATAAATACTATACTCATGCTCAATGCGATCGCAAAGAAATTTTAATTAAGAAGGCAGCGTAGATAATACATGATAATCCTGTTCATTTTTAAGCAACTGGTAATACGGCATGCTCGTGCTATAAACCGCTTGATACAATGGCCGCAATTGCACATAATTGATCTGCTCAAACACGGGCAGACCCTGTTCATCGAAGCTTTTTTTATAATGAGTCATTGGCGTAAAATGGGTACTTTTGAGTGCCGCATCATGCCAGTGATAAACAAACTCTTTATATTTTTTAATTTCATGCCAATTTTTAAATGATACACAGCTTAATTCTTTTTGCGGCCATTCTAAATGGTTTTTGGTAAACGGTATACCCAGATGATTGCATACCGTTTGCCAAATTTCTTGCCCATGTTCATGCAAATCTTCCGCAAAAATTATCAGCGGTGGATGAGCTCCCTCATATTTTACCCGTTCAAAAAGCTCATAGCATGTTCGATAGCCAAAATCACAATGAAGATCCATTGGCATATGTTGCCGCTTTTTAAAAAAAGAGACGAGAGCATCATACGGATCTCGCACCAGGAAAATGCAGAAGACTCTGGGGTCTGCCAGCAACTCAGGGTAATAGTTAAAAAGCCTGATTGCCGAATAACTGATCTCTTTTACAAATACATTACTTTCTTGCGCGGTGCTCATAATCAATTCTATGACCTCTTGATAGTCGGCCGGCGCATCTGATCGATATATTCTATCTAGAAAATTGGTGGGGCATTTTCTATCTGCATCAAATGCTCTCATAGATATCTCATGAAGAATTGTAAAATCACCCCGATTTTCCCATGAGCGCACGCATGCGGTTGAAGCCGAACGAGGGGGGCAAATAAGAAAGACAATGGTATGAGGTGCTGCGATGGCAATAAGCGGGAATATACTCGCGATACAAAGTAATCTCAGCATAGCATTAGTTCTTTCTCAGGCTAAACAGGGTCAAGTAACTGCGTTGCTTGAATAGCATAGATTGCCGGAGCATCGCACCATTGCACAAACTGCCAAATTGTTTTTTGATCAGCAGGATCAAGCGCACTGGAAGAAAAATCGCCATAAAATTCTTTATCAATTCCATTTTGAGAATTGGTGAGATAGGTTATTGGCAGGGTAATTTGCCCCAGTGGATCGGTAGCTAATCGGCCGCTTGTTGCTGCATTATAAAATTCCCCGGTTGATGGCACTGCACCGTAATAAAAAAATGCAAAATTTTGCTGAAATCCATTGGGCCGGCCAACTGAAAATCCGATAGTCATATTATGAGTAGGCACATCGCGCGGGCATCCTGATTCTGCTGCGGGCACAATACGGCTGGTGGTATTGGTCATGAGGGTTGGATAGAAAAAATTATTCGTGTTAGCAACCGGCATAGTTGCATCGGGGATTGTTATAGTCCCAAATTGAACCACGCATGGATTATCCGGATCAGTTAAATCTACCTGATACCATCGGATGCTGGTTGCGCCCGTGGGCACAGGAATACTAGTACTTATATTTTCGCAAAAATACAACTGGTTATCACGAATATGAGCAGGAGACATAACTCGTGAATCAATTATGGCCTGAAAACAGGAACCATAAAATTCATAGGGTTGTGGAATTTGATCCAAACTCGCTGCATAACAAAAATAAGGAACATTTACATCCCCAGCGGGTAAATCAAGCATAATGGTGCTCAGTGTGGGAGATGGTGTATCAGCATTGGCAAATCTAAAAATGGCAAGCGGACTAACGCCAAAAGGAGTCATCTCAATAGCATAGCTATAGAGTGGGTTAGTATCAAAATTGGTTACTCCGACCGGGTTTCCGCCGAATAAAGCATTAAATTTATTGGCCACTATCGGGCCACCATTAAGCAATGATGCTTTTTGAAATAGTATAATGCCGATTGCATTTCCTATAACTATCGCATTTTGATCAATGCCAGTTTGATCATAATCTGGTCTTAATGTGGCGACATTACCGATGGGGTTAATAAGATACGGTATATAGCTGTAACTGTTCCAATGAGAGTTTTCAAGAGTTGGGCTATTATTCACGGCAATGGTTCCAAGTGAAGTATAAAACCAACGATTGCTAAAAGGATCAAAGAGGAACTGAGGATCAGTGCTGGCTGCTCTATCCGCATATGAGGCTATTTGATTGTTCTCAAAGGTATAAAAGAAAGGGGACAATTCTTGCGCAAACGTATCGTAAGCGCCTGGATTACCTTGTTTGGTTATACTCACCACATTATCATTGGTAACCACGCAGACATCATTACCGGGGCCAACTGCTCCGGCAATATCGGGTCTAAAATCTACAAAGCTTGTTGGAATACGGCTCTGTGAAATTATCGGCGTATTAATACCGATTGATTGTGGGGCGCTTATAAGAATGTTGGGATTGCAGGCAAATCCAATAAAAAAAACTAATATGCGTCTTATATTCATGGAAAAGGTCCTTTTTTTATTAACTAATACTATTTGATATGATTGCCCCCTGAGAAAGATCGGAAGCATCTTGGCCAATAACAATGCCTTTTTGGCTTGCTTGTATACGATTACCCTGAATGAGCGTTTGGCGTGCGGTATTGGTATCGCGTATGCCATTGCCCTGGTTTTCCAGAAGTTGATTATTCAAAATTTGTGTACCATCACTTTGTTGCCGAATGTGAATGCCATGATTACCATTATATGCAATAACGTTCTGTTCTCCTGAGTTAAACCCACCAATATAGGTGGTATGCGCTGGTTGCATATCACCCCCAATGCGAATACCATTGCGCATATTGCCCAAAGGAGTCATTGCACTATTCGTTCCAATATAATTTCCAATAATATGCGTATAAAAAGCATTAGCCCCGACCCATATGCCATTTCTACCATTAGCCGAGATACTATTTGCTCCTGCAGGCGTACCATCACCGATAGTAATAGCACGGGTATTAAAGAGAAAAATGCCATCTTTGCCATTGCCCAGCGGATCTCCCAGCGCATTCAGCCCGATACTATTACCCAGGATAGTACTGCTGGCAAATGATTCTTTGATTACAATGCCATCGGCACGATTGCCGGCTATTATATTGCCGGCAATGTATGCTTTGGTGTAATTGCCCAAGGCATCGATTACAATACCATTGGTGTTAGCCAATGATTGGGTTCCGGTGATATCCGTTCCAATATAATTATTTTCAGCAAAAAGAATTAACGAACTAAAACGGGCATAGACTCCTACCAATCCTGCCCCGCTTATGAGATTGCGAGCGCGCGGATCTGATCCTCCTACTATCACCGTTCCTCCAAATAGTAAAGTTGTAGCTTGTAGATTGAGCGCAGTTTCACTTGCGCTGAGCAGTAGAGTTCCGGTTTTATCAGTATTAAAAAGGTTGCCCATGATGGTAATTGTTCCTCCGGTGCTTTCAGTAGTTATACAACTGAAAGAGCCGAGTATCAGGTTGCGCTCTGCCGGATCAACCCCGCCTACACTGCCAGCACCCTGCAAAAAAGCACCAGTAACTATTTGAAATGCGCCCCCCGGAGCGATTGTGCCGCTTGCATCAGTACCAATAAAACAACCACCAATATGCCAATCATTTCCCCTTATTTGAATTCCATTGCCAAAAAACTGATTGATTGCCAATCCTTTAAAAACACAAGAATCGGCAAAGCAATTAAAACAAACAGTTGCAAAAGCTGGCTGATTATATTGGTTGAGTATATTCTGCCCCTGAATTTCAATCATAATGATGGCATTAAGTCCGCCATCCTGGGGAGTGTTAGTATTTGGCAGAGCGCCAGGCTGCGAATATCCATCAATAGTTAAACTATTAGTAATAACATCATATTGGGATGCAGGGGTTATGATAAATGGGCCAGTGCCAGGAATACTGAAATTGATCGTATTGCTCCCCCCATTAAAATTCGATCGTTGTATTGCTGAACGAATGGTGATGGTACCGCTACTGGTAAGTGCACTCACGGTTGGATCAACTGCCGGCAAATCGCTGGTATCATTGACAATAAGAACTTCCGCGTTCAGCAATCCCATAAGTATGCTTGATGCAATCAAAATTTTATACCACTGATTCATTGTATTGCTCCTATTGAATGGATATGGAATTAGAAAGTACCGCATTATTTATACAAAGATCCAAGGCATTATCTCCAATAACTATATCCGGTACACTTCCGGCTATGGTATTACCTTGCGTGAGATTATCATTCGATTGTTGATGAATTAAAATTTGAAATGATCCGTTGCCTGTTATGGTATTAGCGCCACCTATAATATTTTTGAATGATTGCCCTGCAATGGTTAGGCCGGTGTTGGTATTACTGGTAATGGTATTGCCTGCAATCGTATTGTATGATGCTGCTTGCGCAAGAAGAATGCCAGGCCCACCATTAAACGCAATACTATTGCCAAGTTCGGGAGTGCCTCCAATAGTTATATGGTCGCTATTAGTGACTATAATACCTGCTTGCAGGTTAGGAAGCGGATTATTACCGCTGCCATCAGCACCAATAGTATTTCCGGAAATCAGCCCGGTACTCAAGGCAACAAGATTGCTAGCAGTGTTAATGGCAATACCCGTAGCATTGCCTGAAATAAGGTTATTGCTTATCGTAAAAAATCCATATAATGTATCAATCGTTTGAATCATTTGCACGGGATTAAACAGTATCCCCGTTGCCAACGGACTTAATGATGCAAGGCCCGGCGCATCAGTGCCGATACTATTATTGGTAATCATTACCTGCCGTGGAAACTCAGTTTGAGTATTGGTTACCAGGATATTCGCATTGGTTGCATTTGTTATGAGATTACTATCAATGAGTGTTGCTGCTGCGTTCACCACAATACCATTATTCCCTGCTGCTCGTGCAAGAAGCCCCGTCACATCCGTATCAATATAATTATTTTGAATGGTATTATAAACCGCAAACGCAAGCCCCTGCACTTCAATAGCATTTTGAATAATATTGGCAATAACATTCCGATCACTTACCAAAGGACCTCCAATAGAACAGTGCGATCCAAGCAAGGTGATCCCTTTATTATTGATCCCAATAGGCGTTACCCCATCTTTTGCTAAACCGAGGATATTTCCTTGGATTGCATTATATGCAAATTCGAATGGAAAATCTGGCACGCCCGGAGCTGAAAAAGATATGATCCCCTTGGATGCTAAATCCCCAACAAGAATGTTGCGATCCGCAGGGCTTTGGCCCCCAATAATGATGTTAACATTGCTTGACTGTCTGGATATTGCTGTTACGTTTTCTAATGCAAGCATCCCGGTAATATCAGTTCCTATAAAATTACCACTTATAGCAACATTTATTAAGCATGACACATAATTCCTAATGTTTTGACGGCAGCCTCATAAAAATCTTTCGCTCCCTCAGCTGCGGCCCTAATCTTATTTTTTACAGCAGCCCACCAATGTTCTATCGGATTAAAATCTGGAGAATATGGCGGTAAAAAAATGATTCTACAGCCAGCTGCTTCAATAAGTTCGGCCACTTTTTTAGATTTGTGAAATCGAGCATTATCTATTACAACAACCATTCCCGGCTTCAAAGCGGGAACCAAAACTTGCTCAACATAAGTTTCATAAGTGCTTGCCGTCGAATATCCCTCAAATAAAAATGGGGCAATTAATTGGTTCAAATTAAGTGCTGCAGTTATGTTGTAACGCGTTTTTCTCTCAGCCTTTTTTTCCGCATGACAGCGCTCTCCTCGTGGTGCCCATCCAGTGTTTGGAACTTCGTTGTCATCAATTCCCGTTTCATCAGAATAAACAATATTTGAAGGATCAATATTTTTGATTTCTTCTAAAAATTGTTTACGTTTTTCTGCGTTGGCTTCGGTGTATCCAAAAGTTTTTTTTTGAAGTGTAACCAATTTTTTTAAGCGCTCTTTGCATGACGCTTTCTGACATATTTACGTTGGTAATTTTTTTCCATTCAATAATCATTTTTGGTGCAGTGAGATGTTGATATTCATGGGCAAACTTTTTAAATTTTTCCCAGTCGGTAATTTTGTGGCTATGTCCTTTCTGATAGCCAGATTTTGGCGCAAGGCTCGCAGTTTCTTTGCGTAAATCGAGCCAACGATAAATCGATTTTCTACCAACTCGAAATGATTTTGCGACATCCGTTATGCGCATTCCATCTTCTATTGCTGCTATTACTCGTTTTCTTAAATCAATACTGAGTGCCATTTTTCTCCTTAAATTTGAAGAAAGTTTAGCACATTCGTATCTTATTTAAAGCGGGTCGCTATATCATGATATTATTGGGCGCACCTTGTGATCCAAATAAATAGAATGCACCATTCGCGCTCATAAAGCTGTTGATGCATAATCCTTGCACGAGCGTTTCTCCTTGAAGGTTGCCGGACAAATTTATATAGAAGCCGGCATCTATGGGAGCAGGAATCCTATTGATTCCCGATATTTCAATCGTTATGATTGCATTGCTACGTAATGGATCGGTATTGGGTGCTGCTCCTGCAGGAGAACCGGCATACCCATCAATAGTTAAAGGTTTAGTAATGAGATATTCGTTAAAAGGTGCAATGGTCCAATGGGCAATCGGCACGGTTGAATATCCCGGATCACTGGTTGGAATATTAAAATTAATAACATTGCTTGGATCAGCATTTGCATTGGCAAACTGAATGGCTGAAGCAAGGGTGATAGTGCCAAGGCTCGTGAGTGGGCTTGTTGCAGGACTCACCGCATCTTCATCACCTGTTGAATTGACCACAATGAGCTGCGCTTGCATGAGCGATGTGCCCATGAATAATGCAAGTATATATTTAAACAAAAAACTGCGCATACCGCTTCCTTTTTTGAAAAATTGTTTTAAGTGATACCAATCGTGTTTTACTATCAATTATCAAGCACGCTCATTATTCATCGTCGTTGTCTCATGCTCTGCAACTTCTTCATATGCATACGATTATTCTTGTTTCTTTCATTATGTAAATTATTGTAATAATAAGTCAGCTGTTCAATAAGATATGCACTCATGATTTGATTAAATGTAGGCGTTATGGGTGTAGCAGTAACCAGATCAAGCGCTTGCTTAACGCCCATTTCTCCCTCATCATGAGGCGCTGAATTATAACCTTGAGCCAACGCATCTAAAAGCGCAACTGCATCCGGGCATGAAGCATCAAAGGTAGGAAAAAATTGGCGCATTTTAAAAAGCAGATCCATCATACCAGGATCAAGATATATAAAATCACTATCATCTGAAAGAACCATATATTGAATGCTCTGCAAATTAAGCGCATTGGGAGAAGTACCGTTTGAACCTTTTGCATTCTCCTCTCCTGCTATGGCAGGATTTGAAAGTTGATAAGGATACTTTGCATTGAGAAGGCCTTCTATTGCTAATAATCCGAGAAATATACATAATTTTTTCATAAGTACTCTTTCTGTTTCTTTTATTCTTAGTTTAGAAGCTGGGTTGCTTGGATAGCAAATGTTCCGCCTGATGAAAGGCACGTTTGCATGAATTGCCATATTGTAGTCTGGTCAATCGGATCAAGAGCGCTGAAAGAATAATCTCCATAAAACGAAGCATCAAATCCATCTGCTCTATCAGTTACATGAGTAAATGGTTGCCGAACTTGCCCAAGCGGATCAGTAGCTAAACGTCCAATGGTTGCAGCATTATAAAAATCACCATCAGCAGGTAATCCGTAAGAATAAAAACCGAATAGCCATTGAGTAGGATTTTGTCTGCCGCTTGAAAAGCCAATAATTAAATTATGAGTAGGCACATCACGCGGACATCCGGATTCTGCAGCAGGCACTATTCTGCTTATTGTATTGGTCATTATCGTTGGATAATATGAGTTTGGAGTGTTATAGATTGGATTTATTTCAGCAGGGGTTATAACATCACCAAATTGTACAACGCATGGATTATTCGGATCAGTCAGATCAACTTGATACCACCGTGCTATAAATGCAGCAGAATAGGTACCTTCAAGAAGCATTTGACAGAAATATAATTGATTATCACGGATATGAGCAGGGGCCATAACCAATGACTCCATTGCAGAACCAAAACAACCATAAAGATCATAGGGTTGAGGCACTTGCTGCCAACTTCCAGCAAACGAGCAAATATTAAACATTCCATATACACCCGGGCCTTGCGCCTCGGGTATTTCAACATTTATAATGTTTTGCAAGCTTGGGTTGGATGTATTTGTATTGGAAAATTGAAAAATTTGTAATTGTGATGCTGGGGGCGTAAAATTGGGTCCGGTAGGGATTGCAATAGCATAACTATACGTGGGATTACTATCAAAATTTGTTACACCCACTGGATTTATGTTCCCAGTGCTACCAACTTTAAAAGCATTTGCAACAAGTGGGCCATCTGCCAAGAGCGACATTTTTTGTACAATAATAACATATGGACCAGGATTTCTTCCAAAGAAGTTTTGAACTCCTATAATAAGCGCATGTTCATCAATACCAGTCTGATCGTAATCAGGGACAAGTCCAATTGCAGCAAACGAGTAATCGAAATCATATTTTTTCCAATCGGTTGATTCATTAAGAATGGGACCATTACTTACCGAAATTGTTCTTAAATTTGTATAAAACCACCGTTGGGTGAAAAAGTCAAAAAGAAGTTGAGGGTCGCCGATAAATTCTCCCTTTGCCGAAGAAAAGGGATTATTAAAATCGTAAAAAAATGGCGCTAGTTCCGCCGAAAAAGTATCGTAAGAGCCGGGACTTCCATCTTTAAAAATACTTGCAAGATTTTGGTTAGTTACCACGCAAACATCCTGAGGACCGACAGAGGCAGCAATATCAGGCCTTGCTATAGTATCATAATAATCAACAATAGTATCTTGCGAGACAATAGCAACATTAGTGCCGATAGTTTGAGGATCAGCAAGGATAGAGGCGCTCGCACTCAGCGTTATGAGAACAATTTTTTTTACCATATTCACGTTCCTTTTCTTAATCACGATGCAATCATATTTGAAATAATAGCCGCTTGAGATTCATCAGTAACATCAGCGCCAACCACCACTCCTTGGGGGCTGCCGCTAATGGTATTACCTTGAATGAGACTTTGGCGTGATGTATTAGAATCCCATATACCAACTTGTCCATTTTTTACTAAAAGATTATTAAGAACCTGGGTGCCATCACTTATGCGACTAATATGAATACCATGAAGATTATTAAAACTAATAGTATTGCGTTCATTATTAGTTATGCCACCAATACTATTACGATGCGCTGGCTCAATATCACCACCAATACGAATCCCATATCTATTGTTGCCAGCCTCAATATCGTTGCTGCTTATTCCAATATAATTTCCCTGGATCGTATTATACCAACTGTTAGCTCCAATCCATATTCCATCACGCCCATTGCCTGCAATTACATTTGCACCGGCCGGAGTACCATCTCCTATAAATATCTTTTTGGCATTAAAAAGAAAAATACCATCTTTTCCATTCGGCAGTGGGGCATCCTGAGTAGCATTAAGACCTAGTATGTTCCCGGTTATATAAAAGGGAACTTCAGTAGTTGCAATCACAATCCCATCTGCTCTGTTGCCCGATATAAGATTGTTACGAATATATGAATGGGTATTACATTTCAAAATACTGCTGGTTGAAATACCATTCGTGTTGGCAAGAGATTGCATACCGGTAATATCAGTGCCAATATAATTATTTTCAATAACGCACTGGGTTCCACCGGTGATGTACATGAGTATTCCGGCACGGCTTGAGCCACTTATAAGATTGCGGGCCCCTGCATCTGGGCCACCAATCATGTAAGTAAAGTTTCTTCTTCCGCTACTTGTAACAGCTATGGCATATTGGGCATTGCTTAACAACTGTGTACCGGTGATATCGGTGTTAAAAAGATTTCCCTGAATTTCGGCAAGGCCAATAGGAGGCATAAAATCATTTACTTGGTCGATAGTAATGCAATCATAAAAGCCAAGAATGATATTTCGATCAGCCGGCTGTATTCCTCCAATTCTGCAATACCGATTTATAACACCATTAATACCCTTTAAAATTCTAAATTGTCCTCCTGGTTGTTGTGTGCCGCTGGCATCCGTACCAATAAAGCAGCCGCTTATTATGGTATCTTCTGCAAAAATAGCAATTCCAGTCCCAAAAAATTGATTGATTGCCAAACCTTTGAAAATGCATCCATCAGCAACGGTAATAAAACAGGTAGTCTCAAAAGCGGGTTGACCAAAGGAATTAAGAATATTTTGCCCTTGGATCTCAATCATAATAATGGCATTAAGGCCACCATCTTGGGGAGTATTAGTATTTGGCAGAGCGCCTGGTTGAGTATAACCATCGATAGTCAAGCTATTAGTAATAGTATCATATGGTGATGCAGGGGTTATGATAAAAGGCCCCGTGCCGGCAATACTGAAATTGATCGTGTTGCTGCCGCCATTAAAATTCGATCGTTGTATTGCTGAACGCAGCGTGATGGTGCCACTACTGGTAAGTGCACTCACGCTTGGATCAACTGCTGGCAAATCGCTGATATCATTAACAATAAGAAGTTCAGCACGCAGAGTGCATATCATGCTTATCAACACCAGCATTAGATAGAGACGTTTCATTAATTTATCCTTTACGCTGCAATAGCA
This sequence comes from uncultured bacterium, assembly GCA_963788045.1. Taxonomy (GTDB): domain Bacteria; phylum Babelota; class Babeliae; order Babelales; family Vermiphilaceae; genus BTUB01. The sequence goes on along the minus strand of CAWBEW010000001.1, from coordinate 143,551 downwards.
TTAAAAAGAACGGCATTATTAATACTCAAATCAGTAGCATTATCACCAATTACCACTCCTTTATTGGCACCCGAGATCGTATTGCCTTGTATCACATTATCATGAGATTGCTGATGAACGAACACATCAAAAATTGCATTGTTTATAATTTGATTTGCTCCGATACTATTGCTCAATGATTGGCCTTCTATCAAGACTCCATACGTAGCATTTGAGGTAATAGTATTTCCCAAAATAGAATTTTGTGTGGAACCTTCATCAATGAGAATGCCTGGCCCCCCATTAAACGCAATCAAATTTGATTGACTCGCCTCAAGTGAGCCAATATCGATGTGCTGGCTATTGGTAACCATTATACCGGCTTCTAAATTGGGAAGCGGATTTTTTCCGGAAATATCACTTCCAATTTTGTTGCCAACAATCGATAGCGTATCAATAGTAACAGGATTGGCAGGGGTATTAGTAGCGATTCCTATTCTATTGCCAGAAACAAGATTGTTGCTGATGGTCAGAAACGGATAATATACCTCAAGCGCAGCGTCTTGCGTTGAATAGACTTGGATGCCAACCGCATCTGGACTTAAACTATTGTACCCCGTTGCATCAGTACCAATGTAATTATTAACAATTTGATTCTGGATTGGAGGATTAATCACTTCTCCCGTTAAGGGATCTTCATTGTTGTTAATAACAAGAATATTTGCAACGGTTGCACTAGTAATAACATTATCCTCAATGAGATTAGCAGACGCATTAATAGATATCCCATACGCACCCACACTGATGGCTTTTCTACCAGTAACATCCATTCCCACATAATTATTCTGCACCGTATTAAGAACTGAAGAAATGTTAATGCCCACATCTATAGTATTGGCAATTATATTGCGTTGAGCCAAACTGCCCCCAATAATATTGCGCGATGCGCCGTCACCACTAATACTAACTCCTACATGATTAATTCCTATAGGAGTTATACCATCCTTAGCAAGTCCAATTATATTATTTTGTATAGCGTTAAACCTGCTATAGGTAAATATGGGATTTCCTAATCCAGATAAAGATACCACTCCTGCTCCAACCAAGTCTCCCACTAAGATGTTGCGATCAGCGGGATTTGATGTACCAACAATACAATTTATGGCATTGAAAGGAACGAAACATGCAATTGCTTGATTATTTTCTAGCGCAGTCATGCCAGTAATATCAGTGCCGATAAAATTTCCGGTAATTTGAGAGTTACTAACCAACACTATAGCAGGGGATGGGCCTGCAAAACTTAATGAGGAGGTAAAGCTATTGATACACAAACCTTTAAAAACACAATTTTCTCCTACTAAACCAGGACTGAACGTATTTGCAGGAATATTGATACCCGTTAATTCAATTGTTATGACCGCATTACTAATAAGCGGATCAGTATTGGGCGTTGCGCCACCGGGGGAACCAGCATAACCATCAATAGTAAGCGGTTTTAAAATTTGATCCAATGCACTGAACGGCGCAATAGTCCAATGAGGAATCGGTACGGTTGAATATCCCAGATCACTTGTAGGAATATTGAAGTTGATTATATTACTCGGATCAGCATTTGCATTGGCAAACTGAATAGCGGAGCGAAGAGTGATCATCCCCCCTGCAGTCAAGGGGCTGGTTGTAGGATTTACAGCCGGATCATCACCCGTTGAATTGACCACAATGAGCTGGGCATGCAATGCATGCGTGCAGATGAATAATGCAAGCATTATTTTAGAGAATTGAGGGGGCATAAGAGCTCCTTTTTTTTATGTAACCAAAACGTCTTCTTTTTTGAGTACAAAATACTCATCTTCATTAGAGAGCAATGTATAATACGGCATGCTTGCAAAATAAAGCTGCCTATACATGGGGCGCAAGCGCACATGGTTAACTTGTTCAAAAAGAGGCTCACCCAAGAAATCACACTTTTTTTCATAATGGGTTAACGCCCCAAAATGAGTGCTTTTGAGTGCATCGCCATGCCAATGATACACAAATTCTTTACATGACTTCATTTCATGCCAAGCTTGGAATGCGCTATGCTTAAGCCCAGCGGCTTGCCATTCAAGCTGGCGCTCAGTAAAAGGCATACCAACATGAGCGCATACGGCGCTCCAAATTTCACGCGCATGATCAGCAAGATCTTCAGCAAAGATAATAAGCGGTTTATTGAGTGCCTTTTCTTTGAGAAGCTGTAGTAATTCATAACATTTTCTATAGCCAAAATCACAAGCCTGATCTAATGGAACATGCTGACGCTTTTTGTAAAATGAAACCAGTGCATCATACGGATCGCGCAGTAAAAAAATACAAAAGATCTGAGGATCAGATAAGAGCTCGGGAAAATGATTGAAAAGGCGAATTATTGAATAACTGATTTCTTTTACCAATACATCCTGTTCTTGGGCAGAACTGAATATCAGATCTTTTACCTCTTGATAGGTAGTTGGCGCATCAGCACGATACATTTTATTAATGGCATGAGCGGGGCTTCCTCTTTCAAGCTCGAACGCTTTCATGGAGATTTCATGCAAAATTGCAATATCGCCCCGATTTTCCCAGGAACGCACGCACGAGGTTGATGCACAGCGGGGTGGCGATATGAGAAAAATAATACGCTGACGCGCACAAAGATATCCCCCATGAAACATGAGCATCAGTGCGATAATTTTCTTCATTTCGGAACACCCGGCATAATCACGCAATGGTTGAGCAAATAGATGGCGCAACAGGTGGAAGTACGGTAATAAACGCTGTTGCGATATTGGAAGTAGAAACCCCATCAGTTGCCTGGAACGCGAATTGATCATTGCCAACAAATCCAAAATTCGGTGTATACACAAATGAACCATCGGCATTGAGTACTACTGTTCCATTAAGCGGTGGTGTTACTAATATCGCTGAAAGTCCCGATCCGGTTGATCCTACCAGTACACCCGGCGCTGGTACTGAGAGTGGTGTATTTTGCATCGTGGTATAAAATTGATTCATCACTGTTGAAGCAGTAGTAATAAGTACTGGCGCAGAAAATTCTGAGGTGTTTGTAGGGAATGAATTTACCAGTTGTGTTGCGGTAGCAGTCAAATAGTTGCCCGAAATTGGGTCAAAAGTGACGGTGAAAGCAATGTGCCCATTGGCATCGGTAGTAACATTAAATTGGTTAAAATATACTTCCCCTTCACGAACGTTGGTCTGATTAGTAAATAGCTGAATCAAAAATTGGCTGCTGGCAACACTATCAAGAGTTCCGGTAATGGTAACAAAATGAGTAGTCGGATTAACCACTACTGATGAAATAACCGGATAATTTTGCCCATCATTAGGGAATGGCCGTGGATTTGCACCGTTGGGCGTAACACAGTCATCTGCTAAATCAATCCCAATAACACATGCTGCATGGGCTTGGAATGAAAGTGAACTGAGAAGCAGTACAAAAATTAAAAATCTATTCTTCATATAAATCCTTTTTTCTTATATGAGATTAAAACGTATATCGAATGCCAAGAGTCACCGGAAAACGAAGCTCAGTTCCCCCAAATGCCGGAAGAATATCAGTGACTGCCGCTAAGCCCACATTTGGATTTGCTCCCAGTTCAAGCTGCGCAATATTCAGATCATTTTGTCTTGGGCCACATGAAGCAACAATTTCACCGGTCAACACCAGCGATACACATGAACACCATTGATAATCAATGCCCAGATTGCCGCCAGCACTAATGATAGTGTTGCTGGTATATGCATTAGCAAAATGAGGGGTACACGTCAGACGCACACTATTTTGAGTAACGGCAAGATCAAGTGATGTTTTAAAATGATGCGCAAATCCAATTTTTGCACCGATAAAGAAACTAGCCTGCTGGCACCAGCACCCATCAAAATAGTAGCGCGCACCGGCATACATATCAAAAATGCGATATTTTCCAAAATTGAAAAGAAGATGAGTTGGGGTTGGTAAGCCCGTAAGCGTAACGCTGTGATTTTTCTTACCACGCGATTGAATATAATTTGCTTCAAGATACACTCGAACATAATCATCATAGGCATATCCCACTTGGCCACCAACAATCCATGGGGTTTTAAACAATGAACTAAAGCGTGCTTGTGCTAATGATTGCAATGGCACAGTTGCATTGATGCCACTGGCGATAATTCCAAATGGCTGCTTGCTCGTCCATACAATTGGATCAACCCCTGCTTGTACCTGCACATCAAAATGGCCGCATTCAAGATTGGCTAAAGCAGGACGTGCGCATAGGAGCATACCAATGCCCACAAGCGGTAAAATTGTTCTCTTATTTTTGATAAATTCTTTCATGACTTTCACCTTTTTTTTGAAAGAAATACTATTTTTGGTTACACATGAAAAGCTTCTTTTTTATGCATTCATATGCCAACCACTCTAAATCAGTTTATTTTTGTTCACAAGTATTTTATACGGTTATTTTACCTGAACACAATGAAAGCGCTTGCATGATCGCATCGCGCGCCATGAGCATATTAAATTCTCCTAATGCAGTAACCTTTCTGGCGTCTTGAGGAGAATATTGAAAATTAAATGTATTACACGCTTCTTGCGCGATGCACTTTTCAATATCAAAATCATGCAAGATCGTATAAAGATCCGGCATATCATTTTTATGATTTTCAAGTAATTGCTGATCTACTATTCGAGGAATATAGATGACTACCGGTACATTTGGATCAGTATCACTCTTGAAAATACTCACCGCCTGTTTACCAACAATCGAATAATCAATACCAGGAAACGGCAGTTGGTGTGCTCGCGCATAATTCTCAACATTGGCAAGCTCATCGCCAACTGTTCCGGATGACGCATCAATAAAAATAATAATATTAGCTTTGCGCGCCGGCCGTTGCCCACTAATCGGAGGAAATGGTAAATTAAAATTAATTCCCGCATCAACTAAATGTAAAATGGGTAATGTATTAAATTGCGCATCCGGAATGCCCGCTATAAAATTAAGATATTCAGCTGAGATTGGCCTATCATCTCCATAGCGAGCCATCAGCCTTGCAACTAATTTCTTTAATATCGCGATTTTCATAGTATCTTGGATATTCGCTTCTTGGAACATACGTTTAAAGGTAATACCCACGGCAAGCCCGAAGGTTCCTAATAGAGTTCCCATTGGTTGCTCGGGCGCATAGGTTACGCACGTACCATTTTTGAATTTCCTGCCAAAAGCCCATGTGGGCACGTATGAATTCAACCATGATGCACCAACTTCATAGGGTGTAAATTCATACCATAAATCTTCATCGGCACTATCTTCAGCGCTAATTGCAGTGTAAATTGGTAGTGGCAAACTGCCATCGGTGATGAACTTACTTTGATCAGAAATATGTGCTTCAATTTTATTATCAGTAAAAATATCAAGAAGATCATTAGCAACACAAGCACCATACAGATCAACAAATCCTGTTGGTTGGCCCGCGCAATATTTAGTAAGTATCGTATCACCGATTAAGGTAAAATCATCTTCATCGCAATTTTGCATATCAAAACCAATGTTATTAATAAGCCAATCATGAAAGTCATTAATTGATTTTCCGCTTGAGATCCAGGGCCCTATCGCCCAGGTTGACCCAGATAATCCTACCGCATAGGTAATCGCATCAAGTAATTGAAGCTCAGCAATTCCTTTTAATGCACCGGTAGTATAGAGCATTGCGCGATAGCCACCGCCACTACACACCAATGCGATGGTAGGAATTTTTACTCCGAGTGGTTTTCCGGTAAATTGCATCAGTGCTTTTGCAACGCGCGGCATACGCTTATTCAAATATGCTTTTTCTTGGTCGCATAAATTATTTCCTTGCCGCACATATGCAATCTGATTTTTATACGGATTATGTGCAATGGCAGGCACCATATTGAATAATTCTTGTTGTGCATACTGCAATGGCACTTGCACTGCATCCCATTCGAGTACGGTGTAGGCGTAAATATCACCTTCATCATCACCTAAATAAAAAGTGCTTCCTTGCAAATTACCCACATTTTTTGAATGATACTGATGAAGAAGATCGTTTGATAATGTGCCCGTGAGCAATGAAGGATCTTCTACAAATACTAATTCCCGATCATATCCAAACCATCGATCCGGCCTATTAAGGGTGGCTGATTGTTGCGCATCAACACACTGCACCCCAGTAGCTAATTGCGCATCTGGTTGGGCCATAAAAGGAATTTTTATTTGCTGATAATAGATCGCGGCATAGACATCGCGCGGCGTGGTATTATTAATTGTTATGGTATCGGCACAGAGTGAAATATTGAAAACCAGTAAAATAAATACTTTTTGAGCGCCCACCCTCCGTTCGGGTCGCCTCTCGTCGCGCTTCGCGTGCTCGAGATGATCAGGAAGACCTCTCCACTCGGCTCCTTCGGAGCCTCTATCGAGGCGAACGGTCAGATTGGTTTCTGAAGCCATTTTTAATATGTTCATACTATCCTCCTTCTACGCTGCGGCTGCAGCTGAAACTGCTGCAGGAGTAGGAGCCATGTGCGGTTTTACCGGAGCTACTTGTTTTGCATCAAGAGATACACCGGCTTTGAGTGCAACCGCCTGCGCGAATAAATCTTTAGCGGCCATCATATTAATCATTCCAAGACCGGTCATTGCGCGCGCTTGCGCTTCAGTATTTTTAAAATTAAAGGTTGCGCAATGTCCTGACTTAATACATTCTTCAACGTTAAAATTTTCAATCTTGAGTATATTTTCTTTAAATTCTGATTGAGAACGCTTTTCTCGCATTAATTGCTGATCTACAATTCGAGGAACGTAAATCACGATGGGCACTGCAGGATCAGTATCATCCTTAAACATCGTTGGCACTCGTTTAGTAACCGTAGCATAATCGATAGGGGGAAATTTGAACCCATTTTTTCGGGCAAATTCTGCGGTTAATTTTAAATCGTTACCAAGATTATCACCCGATGCATCAACAAAAATAACAATATCCACAACCCGTTCAGGACGATCACCCATCAGTGGCGAATAGGGCAAGTTTATGTGAATACCCGCATCAACTAATTTAAGTTTTGGATTATCTGCATAGATGCTTCCACTCAATTGATAGGTATAATTTGAAAAATCAGATGAAGTTAAGCGCTTTTCACCCGCTTCTAATAAAATTCGATCAATAATATTTTTTACAAATATTGTTTGGAATTTATCTTTAAGACCAATTTCTTGAATTAATCGAGTAATAGTAATACCAATGGCAAGTCCAAATGTTCCCATCAATACGCCAAAATTTTGTTCAGGAGCAAAATTAACGGAAGAACCATTTTTGAATTTTCTGCCAAATGCCCAGCTTGGTACATACATCCCCTGCGGCCCTAACCACGTTGCACCAATTTCTAATGGGGTAAATTCATACCATTTACTTTCAGATGCTAAAGATTCAGCTGCGATGGCCGTATAGATTGGAAACGGTAGTTGCAGTGCTTTTACCTTTTCCATTTGACTTGATAAGGTCATACGCTGTTTGAGCTCTCCTTTTTCTGCAAATAACTCATTTGCAACGAGTGGCCCATAAAGATCAACAATATCAAATGGTTCGTCAAAGAAATATTTTGTTAATAAACTTTCACCAATTAACCGCGCATCAGTAGTAGAAATATTAGTAAGTCCATAATGAATATTTCTCACCAACCAATCATGATATTGGTCGATTGGCTTACCACTTAACACCCAACCCCCAATCGCCCAGGTGGACCCTGAAAGCCCGACCATATAACTTGCGCAGTCAAGCATACCAGCATTGCGTGCCCCCAAAAGTGCGCCGGTGGTATAGAGCATCGCGCGATATCCGCCGCCGCTAAACACCAGTGCAACTTTAGGAATTTTTTTGCCATCAAGACTTTGATTTACCAATTTTTCACTGCAATTTTTGACCCGCGCAAGCCGTTCAGAAATATACTGCTTTTCTTCATTGGGGAGTTGATTACCAACTCGTACCTTTGCCCCGGTATTTTTATACGGATTCTCTTTAATAGCCGGAAGTTTTTCTATTACTGCTTCGCGCGCCTTAATAATGGTCGCCTGAACAATATTCCATTCGACCGTGGTAAATCCTTCAAAGACTCCATCGCGATCGCCAATATAAAAAACATCCCCCTGTAAATTCCCAACGTTTTTTGAATGTAATACCTTATATATTTGATCTTTAGTAAGTTGAGGGGTTAGGAGATTTTTATCTTCCACAAATACTAATTCACGATTAAAAGGTCCTAAGCCAACCATAGTTCCATCGGCTATAACTTTTCGAGGAGGACGTTCGACATTGATTGATGAATCTGCTTCTACAAATTGTATCGGTGTGGCTATCGTGGCTACCGGTTTTTCCATAAAGGGAAAATCGGTACCAATATAATAAATAGCAATATACAAATCACGCGGCGTTCTATTATGGACGGTAATGCGATCCGCAAATAACGAGGCACTACTAGCCAAGACCAGCAGCAGTTGAATGGGATGAAACTTCATACCCTTCTCCCTTTTTGCAAAAGTTATAATTTAACTTAAAGCTAGAAAAGGGTACGTGTTAAAGTCAAGGTTTATACCTGATGACTAAGTAAGATAAACTCAAAAGAATGCATATTCAAGATTATTAGATCTCTTCCGAACCCGTTCGGGTCGATGGAAGCCTGCAAGGCTGAATGGAGACCTCTCCACTCGGCCCTGCGGCCCTCTATCGAGGCGAACGGAGGGGATAAATATAGTTTCAGAAGAGATCTATTATTTCATTTTTTTAAAACTGCTACTGCCTCTGAACAACGTATGCTTTGCGGCAAAGTTGATAAAAATTCGCTAGTCTTTTTAGATTCATAATCTCGTCTCTTTGCCAGCTCATACGTTATTGCTAACCCCTTCCACTCAGAAATTATTTTTTTCTTATTCTCAACCGCATTAAGTTCTGCTAAAACATCTTCTGTGCGCATCGCATTTGGCATTGTATAATGCTCTCCATACCGCTGGCCAAACCACGTAACAAGATCGGGAGAAAACAGTGAAAAATAAGTATTTTTCATTTTGCGTAATTCATTAATTTCTTCTTGCGTAGGCACACCGATATTTTCTATACCATGGTTCAGCAAGAGCTTTACATTAGCTAAACCATCATAGGATCCTGCTGCTTTTGCAAAAGCAGTATAGCCACAGAAATCTTTTACATTCGGATTGGCCCCCTTATCCAAAAAAAACTTTATAATGGTGGTGCTGGTAGGATTGCATGCAGCAATCATAAGAGGAGTAGTCCCGATTGAAGGATTTATTGAGTTGACATCAGCATTGTCTTCATCAACGAGCGCTTTAATACGCGGCAGATCTGCTGCCCATGTGGTCTTGTGTAGCGAAGCATTAACGAGTGTAAGAGGCGCCAGGATGGGCTTTGATCGTTTTCCGGCTCGCTTGGGCAAAGCAGATTCGGCAGCTTTTCGCTTCATACCCATCGCAGCGCTCGCGCAAAGCAATAGTACTAAAGCTGCTATTCGTTTAGTATTCATCGGAGTACTTATTCCCGCTTCTTGAGCGTCGGAAATAAAATAACATCTTTGATTGAATGCGCATTGCTCACCAGCATTGCAAATCGATCAATGCCGATGCCAACACCAACAGTTGGGGGCAAACCGTATTCCAGCGCATGAATATATTCAGCATCATAATGATGCGCTTCAGCATCACCGCCTGCTCGCGCGCCCGCTTGCTGCTTAAATCGCGACGCCTGATCAAAGGGATCATTAAGCTCGTTAAAACCGTTACTAATTTCCATGCCTGCGATGAATAGTTCAAAACGAGCAGCAAAGTGAGGATTTTTTTCATCTCGTTTTGCAAGTGGAGAAACTTCAATGGGAAATTCCGTTACAAATGTTGGCTGAATCAAACGATGTTCGGCAATTTTCTCAAATAATGCATATACTTTTTCACCCCATGAAGCATTTGAATTTGCCATTTTAATCTCATGATCTTTCAAGCGCGCATCAATCATTTCTGGCGCAATATCATTTTGGGTATATTTACCATATTCAAGAACCGCATCTTTAATGGTTGTGATTTTAAAGGGTTTTTCAAAATCAATGGTAAAATCATTAAATGGAACCTGCAAACTGCCACATACTTTTTGCACCGCATCACGCATCATATTTTGCACAAACTGCATAATAAAATGATAATCATGATGAGCCCAATACATTTCAAGCATGGTAAATTCAGGATTATGGCGCGTTGAAATACCCTCATTTCTAAAGTTGCGGTTGATTTCATACACTTGTTCAAAACCACCAACCACTAATCTTTTTAAATACAGTTCCGGTGCAATGCGCAAATAAAAATCATTGCCCAACGCATTATGATGAGTAATAAACGGTTTTGCCGCTGCACCGCCGGGAATTGGATGAAGCATTGGTGTCTCTACTTCCATAAATCCATGATTATCAAGATACCCCCGGAAAGAGCGAATAACTCCTGAACGTTTTGCAAACCGCTCCCGGCTTGCTTGATTCGTGATTAAATCAAGATAACGCTGCCGATAAATGGTCTCAATATCATGAAGGCCATGAAATTTTTCAGGCATTGGAAATAAACATTTGCTGAGCAGTTCAAGCTGATCTACTTTAATGGTAATCTCACCCATTTTTGTTTTAAATGAGCTGCCATGAGCCCAAACAATATCACCAACATCAATTAAATGTTTGAACTGTTCGTATGCTTTTTGCCCGATATCATCTTGCTTGATATACAGTTGCAACTGCCCACTTTGATCTTGAATGACTACAAATGAAGCTTTTCCATGATGGCGAATGATACGAATGCGGCCCGCAACGGCATACGCTTTACCATGCCCGCTGGCATCCAGCATTAACGGATCAAACTCGTGATGAACTTGGGCGCAGGTCGCAGAAATTTCTTTTGCTTCAGGCCATGGTTTAATATGCTCTTTTTCTAATGCTTTTAATTTTTCTAAACGAATTTGATGCTCCGCGCTATCATCAAGAACGGTCTCGGTTTTAAAAGCAGGAGCTTTTTGAATTCCTATTTGATAAGGAGACTCTGCTACTTCAATTTTTTTGATCGGATTCTGAGCAATATATTCACTATTTTTTTTCAGGGTGATACTTGGATGCTGTTGATCAAGAATCGCAACTGAAACTTGTCCATCACAAAATTGATGAATTAATAATGCAAGCTCATTGACTGCCGCTTCAAGAAATTCACGTTTAACTGGCGGAAGAATCTCTAAAACAAAAAAGGCATTATGAGTTTCGGGAGTAATCTTAGTACGATCAGCCTCTTTCCAATTCCAGCGACGGCAAATAGCACCATTTTCATCTTTATAAAATACTTCTCCTTCATTGGGAGCTTTGGCTTCTTTTTCTCCCAAGAGAAATACTGACGGCTCATTTTTCCCGGCAAATGTTAACTCGATATCTCCTTTAATGGTATCTAAATCTTCACCGCCGGCAGGAAGCATATATTTAAGAGAAACCACGTTATAAAGGTCAACGAGCGTATTGATTGATCTAAATGGCTGACGTTTAATCATCCTTCTTAATAAATTTTCGATCGAAGAAAGATGATCTTTTGGTTTTGCACCAAATTTAGTATATGCCTGGCGCCAGGGAGCAATATGAGCATGCACTGCCAATTGGTCAGCATGAATCTGCTTAAGTACTGCATCTTGCTGCTGTTTCAATAAATCCATTACCTCTTTTTGTTCTTTAGAATTATTGATGCCTTTTGCAACAACAACCCCAACAGAAGCTCCTGGGTATTCACTAAAAATTCGTGGATTTATTTTAAACTGCATAGAAGACCTTTAATTGGACAAATAAAAGTTAAATAAGGTTTATTATCTCATAACCATATATTTTTTCCAGAAATATACGGTTATTTTCGAGCCAATAAAGCATGGGTAACCGATAAAACAGTACTTAATCTGGGATTACCCTTGGGCGAAAGTGTTTTGTATAATGATTCACGTCCCAAACCAGTCTTTTTTGCGAGAATCGATAAACCGCCTTGAGCTTCTGCTATATTTTTAAGAGCTAAAAGAATCAACTTTTGCGCTTCTTCTTCATCGCAAGTTTTGCATTCTTCCAATATTGCATCAAAATAAGCCGCCGCTTCCTTAGGATCTTCTAATGCTTTAATAAGCGATGAACGATAGCTTTTACTTCTTGCCATGTTTTTTACCTCTGGCTTTAAATTCTTTCAGGTATTCTATAGCTTGTGCTATATCTTTTTTTTGAGTTTTTTTAATTCCAGCACATAATATTAAAAGTAATTTAATTCCTATAGTTCCATAATATATGCGATAGCCTGGACCCTTATCAATCTTAACCTCATTTACGCCTTCTCTGACAGGTTCACAGGTACTAAAGTTGCCCAAGCTTATTCTATCCAATTTTGCCCTGATCATTGATCTAACACCAATATCTTGTTCCTCAAGCCACAAATCGAATGGACATTGCTTGTTAGGCTTTTTGTAGGTATCTATCTTATATTCCACTGGACTCCTCAGCTATTTCTTATTGTATCCAATAGAATACAGCATATGCTTTAATTATTCAATCACTGAGCTATAGTTCTATTTGCTCCCAATTAATCACATTCTTTCTTACTTATTTTTTTTCGAAGAAGTCTCACCAAAAAGCGAGATCATTGCTTTGTTAAAAGCAGGTATATCATCGGGCATACGACTGGTAATCAGATTGCCATCGCGAACTACCTCTTTATCTTCCCAAATTCCACCCACATTCTTTAAATCATTTTTTATCGAAGGCCATGATGTTACTCGTTTGCCGCGCATTAAATTGGCGTCAATTAATAGCCATGGACCATGGCAAATCGCTGCAATAGGCTTGTTTGCAAAACCAGCCACAAATTTAATCGCCTTATCATTCAACCGCAAATCGTCTGGGCTTGTCAGACCACCTGGTAGTAGTAATGCATCGTAATCATTAGCATTTGCTTTATCTAAAGGCACATCAATGGCAAATGCGTCTCCCTCTTTAGGAAAATCCCAATGCCAACCCTTTACCTTATCTTGGTCTAGGGCAATTATATGGACAATCGCACCTTCATTTACAAGTGCTTGTCTAGGTCTTATCATTTCAGATTGTTCAAAACCGGACGTTACTAAAATTGCAATTTTTAATCCCGTTAATAAAACAGACATACTACTCCTTATTGATATAACTTTGAATCTGATGACTCATTATAGGAGAAGATTACAATCTTGACAAAACCTACATACACTCGATACAATAATTACAGTGTGAAATATAATAATGGAGATACTTCAGATGAAAGCAAACGTAATACTAGCAATTTTTCTAATTGCAACTGAACTTTCAAGCTCAGCTATGAAAAGAGAACTTACCGTTGAGCTTGAGCCTATTGAAGGGGTATCAAAAAGAACTCGTCTTGGATATCAACCAAGAAGCTTAAAAGAATTAAGTGCTACCGCTTTAAATCGCCCAGTTTTAGATGCGCTTACCGATAATACACCCCAACTTCAAAAAACAATAAGCGAATGGAAGCAAAAGGTGATTAGTAAAAATTTATCTCAGGATTTTCTTAATATATATGCAACTAATCTGGTCAGAGACGCAATAAGGGCTAGTCAGGCAACAGATTTTGACAAGCAACTATGGTTGTTATTTAAACAAGAACCCGTAAATTCTGAAAACCTTCAAATTGCTATCTTGAATGCATTTGCTACTCACCAGCCACAACTTCTTACTCATTTACCAAAAGAAAAAAGAGTTGCTATTGCTAGAAATCCCCATTCAAATGCCAACCTTGTGGACTTTCTTGAAGAAATGATCCTAAAAAAGCAGGTTAAAAACAAAGGATTACAATTACGAAAATATTTAAATACCCAAACAAATACTGAGCAGTATCTTATTTCAAAAATACCTATTGCCGATGACCAACTTGAACACGCAATCACTCAAGCAAAGCCTATTAATAATAAAATAACTATCATGCCTGATGCGACTGAGCAATTTCCCACCACATCGATTATGAAATAACTGATCGATAGTTCTCTTCAACCTGATCCCAGTTGATCACATTCCACCATGCATTAATATAATCAGGACGGCGATTTTGGTATTTTAAATAGTAGGCATGTTCCCACACATCAAGACCAAAAATTGGTTGTAACTTGGCCATTAATGTCGCATCTTGGTTTGGGGTTGAAACTCCTACTAACTGCCCGTCTTTATCTATGGCAAGCCATGCCCACCCACTGCCAAATACTTTTTTTGCAGCAGTATTAAAATCATTCTGGAAATATTCAAATGAACCGTATTTTTGTTTTATTGCATCGGCTACTTTGCCTTTGGGTTGCCCACCACCACCTTTTTTCATAAGCGACCAAAAAAGCGAATGGTTAAAATGTCCGCCGGCATTGTTGCGAACTGCAGTTGCAATATCTTCAGGCAATGATGCGTATGATGCAATGAGTTCTTCCAAAGACTTTTGCTGTAATGCCGGATAATTTTTTAATGCCACATTAAGATTATCAACATAGGCTTGATGGTGCTTGGTGTAATGAATTTCCATTGTTTGCGCATCAATATATGGTTCAAGCGCATCAAAACTATAGGGTAATTTTGGTAATGTAAACATGTAAAATTCTTTCTTTTTTATTTATTAATCAAATATATTTCTTCATCAACGCGGGCCATTTGCAACTGCTCGCGTGCAATTTTTTCTTGAAAAAAAGGATGTTTTTTTTGCAAGACAATGGTTGATTGCAAATGAGTAACATCATTTTTTAGTTGTATTACCTGTTGATCAAGCAACGCAATATCTTTTTTCATATGCCTGAGCGCCATAATTCCATTGGTTCCAAATACATAAAATCCCGTGAATATCATTATTTCACTGCAAAGAAAGATTCGCGCGACATGCTGCTTGGCTATTCTCATTGTTCTCCTTTGATGGTAACACCTCTTAAGTGTGGTACATAATTAGATAAAAAATCAAATATTTTTGCGATTTTGTTTCTAATTATTCACTTTCGATGGAGAAAAATGATATTAACTCATTATTCACACATGGTGAGTGATTGCTTTAGCAATCGTATCGAACCATTGGCAAAGCTTGCCGATCCTTCGATCCTCCTACGCCTAGGCTACGGAGGACAGGTATGCCCCACTCAGCCTGCCCGCCGGAGCTTGCCGAGTCGGAAGACCCGGATAAGCAGAGGCTGGGGATGTGTTTTGCCTAGCATTTCATTTTAAACAAGGATCATGAATGTATATTCTTCTCATATTTGCATTTCTTGCCGGCATTGTCACCGTTCTTTCCCCGTGTGTGCTTCCGGTACTGCCCATATTACTTTCTGCGGGAATAGCCGAGGGCCGCTATCGTTCATTTGGCATCATTGTGGGGCTCATTCTCAGTTTCTCGTTTTTTACACTCGCACTGACCACCATTATCAATCTAACGGGTATTTCTGCCGATGCTTTGCGCTATTGCGCCATTGCATTAATCACTTTTTTTGGTCTCTCGATGCTTTTCCCAAGTATTGGCAATTGGTTCGCAGCAAAAACATCCGGAATTGCCAATATTGGATTACAAGTACAAGAACAAGCGTCAAATTTAGGCACCGGGTTTTGGTCGGGATTTTTATTGGGCGTTGCGCTTGGTCTCATTTGGACTCCCTGCGCTGGGCCAATTCTGGCGACTATTACCACGCTTGTTGCTACTAATGCCGTTACGTGGGCAACCGTGCTCACCACACTGACATATAGCATAGGAACGGCACTGCCCATGTTTTTAATTATGTATGGGGGTAATAAAATTACCTCCTCAACCACGACACTTGCTCCCTATACGGAACTTATTAGAAAAATATTTGGCGCATCTCATGATATCTGGGTGCACTAGCAATTGCCTTCCATTTTGATGTGGTGCTCCAACAAATTGCAATAAAATATTTTCCTATGATCACGATCGATTCAAATGCAACGGTAAAAAAAGAATTAGAAAAATTAAGAAGGAACCAAACATGAATGCATTTTCAAGCTCAATACCCGGCGCTCTAGCTCCTGACTTTGTAGGCATATCACAATGGTTTAATACCGCACCGCTCACAATCGAACAACTTAAAAATAAAGTAGTACTTGGTTGATTTTTGGACCTATAGCTGCATCAATTGTGTGCGCACACTTCCCTATTTAAAAGATTGGTACGCAAAAATATAAAGACAAAGGATTTATTATCGTCGGCATCCATACGCCTGAATTTGAATTTGAAAAAAATCCTTCTAATGTGCAAGATGCCATTAAGCGATTTGGACTTACGTATCCGGTTGGACTCGATAACCATTTTTCAACTGGCAAGCATATCATAATCGTTATTGGCCCGCCCATTATTTAATAGATAAAAATGGAAGATTATCAAGTTCATTTTGGAGAAGGAGCCTATATCAAACAGAAAATGCGATTCGTACACTCCTGGGACTGCCAGAAATTGCTGCTAAGAATCGCGCGCTCCACGCATGGCACAAACTCCAGAAACTTATTTAGGCATTGCACGTGCCGCACAATATCATCCGAGTATTACCTTGCAAAGAAATGTTACCACTCCATATGATTATAAAGGCCGCTTAGCCGATGATCAAGTGGGGCTACATGGTTCATGGCTTGTTGCTGATGAATATATTACGGCACAATCTGATGATGCCCGCTTGGATATCAATTTTATTGCTAATCGAGTGTATTTGGTAATGGAATCACCCTCGCAAGCGCTCATAGAAGTATTACTTGATGGAAAACCGATTGATAAGAAGTATTACACCGAGGATATGAATGAAAACGGAAAGATTCCTGTTAAAGAATCACGCATGTATGATATCGTTGATCTGAAAGGTGATAATGGTCGGCATGTACTAACACTGCATGTTCCAAAAAATGTGGCATTATACGCATTTACCTTTGGTAGTGATGAAAAATAACGGAGAAAAAAATGAAAAAATTTTTACTCATTCTAGCAGCAAGCGCATTCATACAAGCAAAAGAATCCGTCGACGCCAAGGGCATGACGGACAAGAAAAAAGACCAACCTCAAAATTTTGATGAGATTGTGTATAACTGGTCCCGCACCTTTGCAGAAGTATTTCAGCTCACGAATCAAAAGCATTATAAAGTATGCAATGCAGAACAATGCATGATCAAATCAATTGATACATTCTTAAGCTGCATCGATCCACATTCAAATCTTCTTGATCCAAAAACCTATAAAAATATGCTTGAAGCAACCAGTGGAGAATTTTTTGGTATTGGCGTGGTGATTGATAATACGCGTAATTCAAAAGATAAACATCTGATTATTATTGATACCATTCCTGATGGCCCTGCTGATAAAGCCGGTTTAAAACCATTCGATAAAATTGTAGAAATTGAAGGAAAAGCGCTTGAGGGCATGTCCACTGATGAAGCAACGGCAATGCTCAAAGGAGAACGTAATACTAAAGTGCATGTAAAAGTAATGCGAGAAAATGCCCCTGAAATTTTATCTTTTGATATCACGCGCGATGTGATCAAAGAACAAAATTCACTCTGCTTTTACTTGCAAGATCAAGATATTTATTATCTTTCACTCAATATGTTCACTGATACTTCAGCACGTCAAATTGAACAGCTGCTGACTAAAGCACATGAAAAGGAATATAAAGGGCTCATTCTTGATTTACGTAATAATTCCGGAGGGCTCCTTAATTCCGCCA
Source organism: uncultured bacterium (assembly GCA_963788045.1). Classification (GTDB taxonomy): domain Bacteria; phylum Babelota; class Babeliae; order Babelales; family Vermiphilaceae; genus BTUB01. The sequence goes on along the minus strand of CAWBEW010000001.1, from coordinate 125,761 downwards.
TTGATATTGCGGGCCTTTTTCTTGATAAAGGAAGCTTAGTAGTAACCACGAAAGATAAACATGGCAAAGTCACCGAAGAATACCGCACAACCACGAAATCCGATTGCCACCAATACACCGATATTTATCTTGATTAATAATTATACCGCATCTGCTGCAGAAATTCTTGCCGGTGCTCTAAAAATCCATGCGGATATCTATCAACCTTAATGGCAAGAAAAAGAAAATTCACAATCCTATGGTATTCTTAGTGGGCACCAAAACATTTGGCAAAGGCTCGGTGCAAGAAGTGATCCCTATCAGTAATAATTGCGCTATTAAAATTACCACATCACTGTATTTCTTGCCCAATGATACCTCAATTCAAGCTGAGGGAATTACTACCGATTTTGAAATTGAACGATGCATGCCGCCAAGCGAAGCAATCACAGTGGATTGCAAAATTTTATGGCAGAGAACAAGCATTGCCGAATCACATCACGCTGACAGACAAGAAAAAAGAAGAAGACCCTTCGACCGCAGGGCGAACAAGCAAGGAAGATAAGATTAAAAATTGGACCGAGCGCGCGAAAGCAACATTGCTGGCCGATAATCAATTCCGTGAGACAATTACGCTTATTAATTTGCTCTCGACGGCTCAGAAAAAATGTGAAAATCTTGATTTGAATACCCGCCAACAAGCGGTTGAGTTTATTAATGGTATTTTTGTTTCTAATAAAAAACTTGATTTAGTTGAAGTAAAAATTACCAAGAATGAAAAGTGATTAAATTATTAAATTGTTGAAGCAAAATGTTAAACCCCTTATAATTTGTGGGCAAACTCCCTGTTTATAATCAAAATTGAAACAAAATAATATGCCTTACAACAAATTTTCGATACTCCCTCTCGCATTAACTTCTTTTATGATCATTTCTTTACAGGGCATGAATAGCCCTAAGACTCTTGCCCCCCAACGTTGGACACTAATCATCGATCGTCCGGTCAAAGATAAAGCTGCTGAAACAAAGTTTAATGAGATAAAAGAAGAAATAAATGAAATAAAAGAGTGTGCGGTATTGAGTTCAGGTTATGATCACGAAAAAATTTTTTTTAAAATGAAAAGTCGTGTAACGTTAACTTCATTATTAGAAAAATTTAAAGGTAAACCTTGGTTTAATCCGGAGAATTTAAGAGAAGAAAATTCTTAAACCCACATTCTAAAACTGAGGCTACTTTCTTGCTTCAATTTTATCCAGAATAAGCTTTTTCGTCTCATCATATTCTTTTTGATTTTTTCCTGAAGGACATTTTTCGGGTAATGCATCCAAGGTTTTTTTTAAATCTTCTACCGAATATGCAGAGTGCCACCACGGGCTATTAATAAACGATTGTTTAAAATCTCGCGGCAGCACATCAAAATACGTTTCTTTACCGTCTAATGCTTGTAATGTAAATTCGCTCGGAATTGTTTTGACTTTGTGTTCCAAAAAAAGGGTTACAAGATTTTTTCGTCTATTATAAGCAGCAACTGTCAGCGCATCCCACTTACTTACATTTGCAGCCTGTACGTCAGCGCCATTTTCAAGAAGCAGATTCGCAATTTCAAAATTTGCTGCTCTTGTTGCATGCAGTATAGGAGTATTGCCCGCCTTGTCTTGCTTATTTACCACAGCTTTCTTCTCAAGCAAAAATCTTGCAATCTCATAGTAGTCGTTGCTCGAACCAACAGGTCCAGCCCAAATAGCAGGTCGAATTCCGCCCGAATTAACAAAAGAACTTTCATTCATGGCAGCACAAATAAGAGCTGTATAACCTGCCGAATCCTCTGCATCTATTTCAGCAGATTGAGTCTCAATAAGCGTTTTAACCGTAGATACATCACCCACTCTTGCAGCTTCTAGCAATCTATTGGTTAAGATATTCTTCACATGTAAAACGACCTTTTGACTCTTAGATTCCCTTTCCCCTTCCAAACCAGCCCCATCAGCCGTTCGCTTCATGCACAGGGTAACACTTGAATTGAATATTAATAATAATAAAAGTATGTTTTTGATAATCATATGAGCTCGCTATGCAATTAGTAATAAAGCTTTTGGAATACTAATCGTAAATCCTAATCTATGTAAAATCAAGAACAGAGCCAGAAATGCAAAAAGTTGACTGCTCGAGTTTCCTATCCTATGATTGATCAAATTTGTGCATTGCATCATCAGAAGGACATCTTATGAAATATCAGTCAGTTCTCGCGGCCATTTTAATTTTATCTACTCTCAAATCATTTACTGAAAATAAAGATGTGCCTCAAAATGAATCTTCGAATCTAGAAATAATCAAGCCAGAAAAGCTTCCTCATTCTCCAACTTTCATTGCGCCGGTCAAAACTGAAATTTTTACACTTCAATTTTGTAATCTTATCTTGGATACTGCACCACAAGAAATTCTGGATAAAATTTCTATAATCAGGAACCCATTGTGCCCCCAACGAGTAAAGCCAAAGCGCCTCTTGCTCTATGGCCCTTCAGGAAGTGGTAAAACAACTCTTGCACAAGTATTTGCCGGATCAATTGGCAAACCATATATCGTGATTAACGCAGGGCTGCTTGGCAATGAGTACATAAATTCTGTTTCTGCAAATTTGCGCAGCGCGATTGAACCCTATCTCAATCAGTCGTGCGTCATCATTATTGATGAAATTGATTATATCATCAAACAATCTGAAAATGAGAAAGACCCGGAACAAAAAATTCCTAAACAAATTTGGGAAATCCTTGATATGTGCAGCTATTATGACAATATATTTTTAATCGGCATTACTAATGAAGTAAATGGAATGCCTGAGCCATTGCAAACTCGATTTGCGGGAGACACCGTAGAAATTCCGCTCAACACGTCACCGGAAATTAGAAAAAAAATTATTCTATTCCATCTTCTTGAAACTGCATTTGATTGTGATGATGCTTATTTATACTCGCTAGCAAAGAAAACCAAATCACTTTCAAACCGCGAACTGGAAAAAATGGTGCATATTGCGATATCACGCTCATACTTACGAGGCTTTCCGCACATAGTCGAAACAGACGATTTTGAGCATGCATTTAAGCAAATCACCCAAAGCAGATCGATTTTGAAACAGTGGAGTTGGAAAGATTATGAAAAGCCGCTCCAATATACGTTGCAAATTGCGAGTCTATTTGTGAATGTTGCAAGTCTGATCATGTCAACAAAAAATGCTTGGGATTCGATGAAATTGCAACAAAAAGGCATGGATCAAACTGCAGAACAAGCAAATAAGGCTCTTGCTGCAAATATAGCAATTGCTAATCGTGCTGATGATAGAACTGTCGAAGCTCACAAATTTCAAAAAATGAATCTGGTACTACCTTTTTACGCTAATAGAGAATGGCTTCCCCACAAGCAGGTAACAAGCTCCTTTATGGATACTGTTACGGGGAGCGTGCAGTTTTCTAATTCAGAATATGAAAATGGCGCTTTCAAAATTTTCAATGAGGGTTTAGATGAACTCAAACATTATCATGAAGCCCCTCACAATAAATCAAGTAGCAAATGAGACCTCATGAATATAAGTCGAATCTTATTATTTTTTTGCAGCATTTATTCCCAATGTATAATTGGGGCAAACAATTTTGGCTGGCATGCACCCCTTTCTGAAAATAATCGGACATCAATAGTATTTAGTTATAATACACCGAGCGATTGGGATTCATTTTCTGCGGACTCATACTTATTTTCTGCGGGGCAAGAAAATGCCGCGTCAATGCTTAATGGGCTCATGCAACCATCTTTTTTAGAATCACAATGGATAACACTAGCAAATGAACTAAAGCGAAGAGATCTCTTGCCCCTATTTGAAGCAAATCTCAAGTCTTTAAATTCTGATTTAGAAACGATTTGCACTTTCTCAACCTTTTATTGTCCAAGCAAAATTGAAAGCTCTGCCTGGCTCGGGCGCAGATGGAGCAATTTTTTAGATCTGATTCATGGTACAAAGAATATTGATGCTGGTACTTCTCTTGCAAAAATGGTTGATTCAATAATAACGTTTTGTATCTCATCATTTACAAATCCTCAAGCGCAACAATTATTAACCGAATACCAAATTAATTTAAAACCACTATTATTCGATTCAGACGGAAGAATCAGGACACAATTAACCGATAAACAACTGAGACAGTGGCATGAGATTGAAACTGTTTTCAAACAAAAATTGGGGCAGTGGTATTCAGAAAATGCTTTAATTCAGTGCGCCCATGACGCATTAAACTCAACAAAGCAATTTAAAAATCCTCATAATATAGTTTTCCCTCAAGAATATCGTAAAAGCGGGGAGCTTTCTCCCGTTTTTGCCGATCTTGCTCATAGGTCTCATTTTAAAAATCTTTTGGAGCTTAAAAATTTTTGCGACCAAGGAAATTTTGAAAAAGCATATCAGATTGTTGAGAAATATAATTTTGATCCCGAAGGGCCACACTCATTCGGCAATAAAAATTACTATACAGAATATTATCTTCAAAGATTTAGGGATCATATTGCTGGAAATCTTCCTGATTTCTCTATCCCAGGAACATCTAGTCAAGAACGGATAAAAACTCAGAGTATGAATTTTATTGCAAGCATTCGCGATTCGTTAGTGCCAGGATCCAGAGATTATGGACGAGTAGTTAAAATATCACAAATCTATACTCGAATGATGGAAGAAAAAAACCAGGCATGCGAGCAATATTTAGCCGGCGTTTTTCGCGATGGCCACGTAAATTATGTTCTTTTAGATAACGGCTTAATTTGCGAATCTTATAAATCAATTGATCCTTCCATGAAGGAAGCATTCCATGATCGCAATCGCAAGATTATAGAACTGTACAAAAATGATCCATACCTTGAAAATAGGCATATTCAGTATAACAAGTTGTTGGACACTACATCCAAGATGTATTGCATTGCGCATGGGATACCTTATGAAAGATATGAACAATTTGAGGGAAATCCACTCCAATTTGAACTTTTTAAGATAGATCGAACCAATCTAGAAAAAGGAGCAGAACTTTATGCTGCGCAGATGAATCAGACCCTTAGAAAAGTCTACGAATTTGGTGTGCAATCAAACTTCTTAACCCATAGCTTTATAAAAGGTCGTGATTATGTCCATGCAATTGATCTTACTACTTTGGCATACAAGACATTTGATTACGTAGACAAAGCTTGCAATAGTGCTGGTTACCTTATCGTAGAAACAACTGAAGGTATTGCCGAAGGTTTTAAAGAGATGCCCGTACGATTACAGGATCTTATAGAAAGCACAGCAAATTTTCAGCAAGAATTCAGACAGTTATTAGTTGAACAATCAACGCAAAAATCAGAATGGAATCTTAGCAAAATTTTTCATCCGGCTACTATCACTCACGCTTTGCGCGACGGATGCTCTACCATAAAAGACAAGTTTTTATCATTTGCTACAAATACCTACCAAATGGGCCCTCGAAAAGTTGCCAAACAGGTCACGCAATATGGCATTGAAGCCGCTCTATTGTATAGTGCAGAACAAATAATGCAACAAGGTGTTCGCGCACTTGCCTTCGAAGCAGAACAAATAACCCAAAGCCCTAACCCGTTAACCAAATCACAAACCGCTCAACGATTCATAGTAGATGCTGAAATCACTCAAATTGAAGCTACTGTTACTTCATCAGAAACTAAAAACTGGGATCTACCAGATGTATCTCCACTAGTAAAAGTAGAGGAAACAGTAACAAAAACACTGCCGATACAAAATATAAACACCTCAGCAGTTACAACGGGTGCGATCCAAAAAACGAGAAATTCGAACGTTCAACCGGCCGTGATTGCAAAAGAAATTCTAAGCCCTGGGAATGAAGCACTCATCAAAAATTTCAATCCTGTAAATTATAATCCCGGAATAATTAATCCTGAAATGCTCTCTAAAGCTGTAGAGCAGTTTGCTCATACTAAAGGGGCACTGGGAGAAAATGGTCCATTAAGACAAGTATTAATCAATGGAAAAATTGAGGCTGATTCGAAAATGTCTCTAAAGGGTCCAGTTTATGAAATAGAAAAAGCACTTGAACTTACAAATCGAGGTGAACAAATTGTTGAATTTGGAAAAAAAATTAAAACTCGCGAATTCGACATCATCACTTTTTCAAAACTTATCGAATGTAAAAATATTAATTGGGATAGCTTAGATATCAATAAAATCGGCACCATGAAAAGCTCTTTTGGTGATCAAAATTCGATAGCAAAGGAATTAGGTCTTAGTTTTGAAATACATTCAAAAAATTCAATTCCTGAAAATTTTAAGCAGTGGTTCAAAAAAAATAAAATACATTTTGTTGAGGGCTAAATATGAGTAGAAATTACTTAGTCAATGTAACATTGGGAATTCATTATAACAAAGCAAATATATTAAAAATAATTAAAAAAGGCGGGGATATCGGCTTTACATATTACGATTATATTTTTGGACATAGATATGAAGAGTCTCCGGTTCTTACACCAGAAGAAGCTTTTTACAAATATATCCAATTAAAAAATGATCCTGATGCTAATCATGCATTGTATTCTGAGATTTCAAAAGGACATTTTTCACATATCTCTTTTTATAATGATAGTGGTTATTTGCAAGTTTCTTTAGGAGCTTTTGCTTATATGAAAGAAAAATCTTTTGAAAATTCTGATGCAACTATTGATTTTGAATTTTATATTATCATCACACTCAAGTTAGCTCATGATTTTGGGATTCTAAAATTAGATGCTGATTATATAGATTAGATTATCAGTAAAAAAATAATATTGAGAATGAGTAAAATTTATTCAATAAACACTGTTATTGATTTTGATTTGAATCTTGAAAATATTCAGGAAATTTTAAATCGGGGCAAAAGGCTAGGATTTCAATATTATCTGTCTGACTTTCATGTTGAAAATCCATTGCATTTAAAAAAATTGACAATAAATCAAACTTGTGGACTAATCCTTGAGCAAAATGAAGGCCAAGCCAACAGCATTCAAGTTAATTTTGAAAATACTTATTTCACATTATATATACTTTCAAACCCACAAGGTCTTGAAATTAGCTTTAGCGGCTTTCATTATTATCCTTGGATGCGCAAATTCGATTATTCTTGCACAGAAGATCTAGATATCTTTGGGTATATTCAGCTTTTACTCAAATTAATTGAACCATATAAAATTCTCACACTCAATGTTGAAAAAGAATAAATGCTGGCTCAATGCTTAAAATTAATATCATTTTTTACGAAGGATAATTATGAGCTTAGGTTATTCGATAACTGCGGATTTAGATCTAAAATACACCAAAGAAAACCTCCATCAATTTTTAAAAAATGCTGAAAAAATTGGTTGTACATTTTTTTAACTAATATAGATGAATTAGACCCAATGGATTATAAACAAATAAATATTAATGAGGCTATCGATGCTCTATATAACGGCATTCCTGACCCTAATATGCATGTAATAACCTTAAAATATGAATCAATGTTTGTTAATTTAAACGCTATTGATATCGGCCATATTTCTCTCATGTTAATAAATTTTAAATACCCATGGTTATTAGGCTCATGGGAAGAATATAAATTGGATATTTCAAGATATCTTAAATTTTTTTTGGAAGTGATCGGAAATTCTCCAATTGTGGAAATGCATATTGAGAAGGACTAAAAAAGGATAGTTATAGAAATGAGCAGAGTATATAGTTTAGAAGCTATAATCAATATGGATTATAGCTCTAGCAACATCGAAAAACTTCTTCAAAAAGGTTACGATAGTTTGCACTTTCAATATTTTAAACCAAATTTCTCAGTATTTGACATATCTGAACATGACATAATAAGCACCAAAGCTGCAGTTAACATTATCTTGAATGGTGCATTCATTGATGATGATCTTGTCAATTTCTTGGTTGTTAAAATAGACGACATTTATTTTAACCTTCACATCATTAGAGAGGGAGGAGACATTTCATCAATATCCTTTGGCGCTTTAGGAGATCCGCATCTAAAGATTTTTGAAAATGGTATAGTAGATTTAGATGTGACTAGGTATATCAAAATTATGCTTGATTTTACTGAAAATTATAGAATTTTAAACTTATTAGTAGAAAAAAATTAATTTTTAAATAGAAAGCTATTTACAAATGATACCTATCAAAGCCCTCATATTTTCATTACTAAACTTTTTTAATCTTAATACTCCTACTCCTGATATAATGGAACTGGCGCTAGTATCACGACATGCATCATTATTGCAAACGCTTGCTCAAATTATTAGAAGTCCAAAAATGGTTGGATCGATACAAAAAATTTGTAAAGAAGAGCTGCCTCCAAATTTTATTCGAACGATGCAAACTCCTTTACCGACAGTAAATGATATCACACTCTATATCTATCCAGAATCCATTGAAATTGTCGAAGGTAAACGCGCGTGCAATGAAAAAAAATATTTGGAGTTAAAAGATTCTATTCATGATCTTTTAGATAATGAAAGAATAAATCCAGAAAAATACGAAAGTTTTTCTGGGAATTCTTTACAACTCACAATGCATAAAATGCTTATCGATCAAGTAAATCGAGGCGCGGAATTAGATCAATCCAATTTTCTTAAACACGACAGTTCTTTCAAAGCATTGATTAAATTCACATTACATATGACCGATTTATCCAGAAATATAAATACGAAACAGAATGGATTTTCATATGTTTCAGAAGTTGCGATTTTTCCAAGCTATATAATTTATTTTCTGGAAAATATAACTCAAACTTGCGATGTTACTCGATCTAATCCGGGGTATTCCTTCGAACAAACTTACGACCATTTAAAATTATTGATAGAAGCTGGCTTGCGACAAATAAAATATTTAAACAAAAGGCTAGACGACTTGAATGCAAAGTGCAACCGCGCAGAATATCATTTTTTTATCAATGACTTACGAAGAACTAACCAAATAACCGAAAAAATGCTTGCCTGCTTAATTAATGAAAATAAATTTATTCAACTGTAACTGATTTTGCCAAATTTCGTGGCTTATCAATTGGGCACCCTAGTTCTTTAGCAACTTGATAGACAAAAAATTGCATTAGCCCGGTCATTGCCAGTGGTCCCAGCAAAGGTTTTATGCGGGGGATCACAAACGCTTGATCCGCAAGTTTTTGCAATTCATCTTGCCCCTCGAAAATAAACGCAACTAAATGCCCATTGCGCGCTTTTACTTCCTGCGCATTTGATAATAATTTTTGATAAATCAGTGGATCCGGATGTGAGAAAATGAATACTGGTGTATGCGCATCGACTAATGCAAGAGGCCCATGTTTTAATTCGCCTGCTGGGTAGCATTGCGCAAAAATATACGAAATTTCTTTGAGTTTTAATGCTGCTTCTAATGCAAATGGGTAACTAATATGACGGCCCAGGAAAATTGCTTTTTTATAGTGCGCATAAAATTTACCCAGCCGTTGCATGATATCACGTTTATAGTTTTCAATACTATTTTCTAGTACCTCAGCAACCACTAAAATATCTTCTTCCGCTTGCTGCATGTGCGCTCCATTTATAATGCCCTTTTCTAAGGCCAACCGATGTGCAAGCCAATAAAGCGCGGCAATTTGCGTTGAAAAAGCTTTCGTTGAAGCAACAGCAATCTCTTGACCCGCTTGCGTGAGCAAAAATCCATCTGCTTCACGCACCAACGTGCTTGAAGGAACATTAGTGAGCGCAATGGTTGGCAAATCCATGCTATTTACCAGACGTAAAGATTCAAGCGTATCGGCAGTTTCACCCGATTGAGAAATAAAAATATAGGCGCTATTTTTTTCAGCAAAAAAAGATTCGTATCTAAATTCAGAAGCCAAGCAGACACGCGTGGGCAATAAACAAATCTGTTCAAAATAAAATTTTGCAATACCCGCAGCATGCCATGAAGTCCCGCAGCCAACAAGTATCATTTTATCAAGCTGTTTGATCTGTTCTTTGGAAAGACCAATATGATCCCAAATACGATTGCTGATAGATCTCAAAAATGCAATCGTTCCATAAATCGCATTTTTTTGATCATAAATTTCTTTGAGCATATGATGCTCATGCCCTTTTTTTTCTTGATCATCCCAATCAAGTTCAAGCTCTTGCACCGGCAACTGCAATGCTTTGCCCTTAAAATCATATAACTCGATCATATCTTTTTTTACAATCGCAAACGCTTGATCGGGCACAAAAATTACTTTTTTTGTTTTTCCGGCAAATGCCATAGGATCGGAAGCAATATACATTTCATTATCGCCCACACCAATGCATAATGGTGAACGCTTTCTTACGAGCACCATCTGATCAGGAAAATCTTGAAGCAACACCACCAATGCGTATGCCCCTTCGATTTGGCTCACTAAATCAATCAATGCACCTTTAAATGTTTGGTGTGCAGAAAGTAGTGATTCTAATAAATGGGCAACCACTTCAGTATCAGTTTGAGAATGAAAAATATGCCCCGCCTCCTGCAATTGCAAGCGCAAGGCATGATGATTTTCTATGATACCATTATGGACAAGAGAGATAGTTTTTTGGCAATCAAAATGAGGATGTGCATTTTCTTGGGATGGCACGCCATGAGTAGACCATCGCGTATGACCAATGCCTAAATGGCCATCTATAGGATGTTGATCAAATTGACGCAAAAGATTTGGAAGTCTACCGGGAGTTTTTGCATAGAGAAATCTGTTATCATTAGGATTAAGGCATGCAAATCCAGCCGAATCATATCCGCGATATTCAAGTCTACTTAACCCCTCCATTACAAAGGTTCGGCTGTAATTTTTACCTATGTAGCCAACAATGCCGCACACAGATCCCACCTTTTTGTAACGTGACTTGCCACATCCTTGAATGGTTCGAAGTCCGGAGCAAAACGCAGGATAAACTCACAAGGACACGTTTACTCCCGCACGAGAGCCAAGAGGCTCTGCGAAGACTAAAATCGAACCAAACGAGACAACTATTAACGTTTTACGAATTGGAATTTGCGGCGTGCAGCTTTTTGACCGTATTTCTTACGCTCTTTAACGCGAGAATCAACGGTTAAAAGATCATGCTGACGCAAAGCCGGACGCAATCTTTCGTCAACGATTACCATCGCGCGTGCAATTCCTAATTTAACTGCATCAGCTTGAGAGCAAATACCGCCTCCGATAACGTTTGCTTCGATATCAAATTGAGATTCAACAGGAAGAACTCTGAATGGAGTTGAAGCTCTCAAACGAGTAACTTCAGTATCAAAATATTCTTTGAAATCTTTGCCATTGATTACAATGGCACCCTTACCGGCACGGAGCCAAACGCGGGCAACAGAAGACTTACGTCTACCGACGCCATGCGCTAAAGGAGCAACTGAACGAACCTTAGCTTTTGGAGTTTTGGTAGTTTTAGCGGTAGTAGCAGTGGTTTTTGCTTTGATCATAATTTATGGACCTAATAACCTTACTTTTGCTGAAATATACATCATTTCCTAGAATACTCGGGATAGGCAAAATGTCAATTTAATGAGCCGATGATCAGATTTGAACTGACGACCTACTGATTACGAATCAGTTGCTCTACCACTGAGCTACATCGGCGCAAATTTTAAAACTGAATTTATCTACCTTAATAGTTAAATATTGCCGGCACGTCAACCCATACACATCCCCCAGCCTCTGCTTATCCGGGTCTTCCGACTCGGCAAGCTCGGCGGGCAGGCTGAGTAGTACTTAGCCCGCCCCTTCGATATGCCTCCCACGGAGGCTACTCAGGGTGTGTATTTTTAATTTTAAGCCTCAGCCAGATTCAAAAAAATATAACAGATTTTAAAAATTTCGAAATAAAAAGTTATTCCTGCGGAGTTTTGCCTTCTTCAAATGCCTCTTGGCATGCCAAGCAGCGGGTGGCATCCGGGTATAATTTGAGCCGTTTCTCAGAGATTGGCAGCTCACAATCCACGCAGATTCCATACGTTCCCTCATCGATCATTTTAAGTGCTTTTGTGATGCGATTGATTTCATCAATACGCGTATCTTGCAGTGAGCTGCGAAGACTCTCCATGGTTGAGGTGAGCGCCTGATCACCCGGATCTTGCACCTGATCATCCGAAAATTTTTCTGCAGTAGATTGATATTGAACCAAGTCTTGCTCAAGTTCAATTTTTCGAGCTTGTAGCTCATGTTTGATTCGCCCAAATTCTTTTTGGGTCTTTTTTGCCTCATTCACTGTTCATCTTCCTTTTTTGCTTAAAAAAATCTTGGAGAAGCGTGCGAGATTCTTCCTCGCAAATCCCGCCAATAATAGCAAGATTGTCTCTTTTGTATAGCCAAGAAGGGGTATGTTTGTCAACTTTCTGGTAGCCAAACAAGGGAGATTCAGCCCCAAAGACAATCCCTTCAACCCGAGAAAGAATAATTGCATTCATACACATAGCACACGGTTCTAAAGTCACGTATAACCAGCATCCTTCAAGGCGCCAATCACCAATTTTTTTACCCGCTTTTGCCAAAGCTAAAAGTTCTGCATGGGCGGTTTGCGTCATTTTACATTCAGGCAGGTTGAAGGCCCGGGCAATAATCGCGCCAGAGCGATCGACAATAAGAGCCCCTATGGGCACTTCATCAGCGGCAAAAGCACGACGGGCAAGGGCCAAAGCTTTCTGCATGTAAAATTGGTGGTTCTGCATGAAATTACTCCCGTTCGTTCTCCTAAATCCGCACTTGCATGCTCTATCGGGACGAACGGTTAAAAATAGTAAAATTTTTGTATTTTGTTATACTAAAAATATCCAAAAAATTAACAACTATGGCTTTAGTATACCATTTTATTGAACTTATTTACACCAGGTGCCTGCACGCCTTATGGTAAGAAAAAAATACCAGGAGATCCAAATGACCAATAATCCCTCAAATCGAGATTATAAAGCCTCTTCCATCCGAGTCTTAGAAGGACTTGAAGGGGTTAGAAAACGTCCGGCCATGTATATTGGCTCAACCGGCGTTGCCGGTTTGCACCATCTAGTGTATGAAGTTGTTGATAACTCAGTGGATGAAGCGCTTGCTGGCCATTGTGACACCATAAAAATTTCTCTTAATGCCGATGGTTCATGCTCAGTTGAAGATAATGGCCGCGGTATTCCCACTGACATTCACCCGACTGAAGGCATTTCAGCAGCGGAAGTGGTACTCACCAAGCTCCATGCTGGCGGCAAATTTGATAAAGAATCATATCGATATTCTGGTGGTTTGCACGGGGTTGGTATTTCGGTAGTAAACGCCCTCTCAAAACGATTGGAAATGACCATCTTCCAAGATGGTAAAATTCACTTTCAAGTGTATGAGCGCGGCATTCCTCAAGGCCGATTAAAAGTTATTGGCGAAACTGAAAAACGGGGAACGCTCATCCGTTTCTGGCCTGATCCGGAAATCTTTCAAGAAACTACCACCTTTAGTTTTGATACGCTTTCAGCCCGCTTGCGCGAATTAGCCTTCTTGAATCGCGGATTAAAAATAACCATTACCGATGAAGCGAATAATAAAAGCCATGAATTCTATTTTGAAGGCGGGATTGTTTCATTTGTGCAAAGCATTAATGCAAAAAAAGAGCCTTTATTCCCTGAAGTTATCCATTTTAGAGAAGATGATAATACCAACGTGCTTGAAATTGCCATGCAATATAATGATGGGTATGGCGAACAACTTTTCTCTTTTGTGAATAATATTAACACCATTGAAGGCGGAACTCATGTTGCTGGCTTTAAATCTGCGCTCACCAAAATTTGTAATAAAAAAGCACTTGAATTTAACATTATTAAAAAAGATGAAGGCTTTTCTAGTGAAGACGTGCGTGAAGGACTTAGTCTGCGTTATCAGCTTAAAAGTTCCAGAACCACAATTTGAAGGTCAAACTAAAACCAAACTTGGTAACAATGATCTTAAAGGCATTGTTGATTCATGGACCTTTGCCTATCTTGAAACACTTCTTTGAAGAAAATCCAACTATTGCCCGCAAAATTTTGCAAAAAGCGGAAATTGCACGCCGTGCACGCGAAGCGGCTAAAAAAGCACGCGATTTAACGCGACGAAAAACGGTTTTAGAATCAGTTATATTGCCCGGCAAACTTGCTGATTGCTCAAATGAAAATCCCGCAGACACTGAACTGTTCATTGTTGAGGGTGATTCTGCAGGCGGCTCAGCAAAGGGCGCTCGCGATAGAAACACACAAGCAATTTTGCCCTTGCGCGGTAAAATTTTAAACGTTGAAAAAGCGCGCTTGGATAAAATTCTTTCCAATGAAGAAATCAAAGCGCTCATTGCTGCCATTGGATGCGGCATTGGCAAAGAAGAATTTGATGCGAATAAAGCACGGTATCATAAAATTATTTTAATGACCGATGCTGATGTGGATGGTTCGCACATTCGCACATTATTACTCACGTTCTTCTTCCGATACATGCAACCGCTCATCGAAAAAGGATATTTATATATTGCACAACCGCCATTGTATAAAGCAAAAATTGGTAAAAAAGAACAATATCTTAAAGATGATAAAGCTTTTAAACAGTTCTTATTTGATTGGGCGCAAGAGCAAACTACTTTGTTTGTAAATAGCAAAGAGCTCACGCAAATTGAATGGCATGCCTTACTTGATGCATTAAATGTGTATGATGACTTGCTTCAAAAAGCGAGCGCTAACTTCAAAATCTCTTATGATCATGCCCATGAACTTGCGCTCATCATGTCGCAAGAACCATGGAAGCCATCGCAAGGAGTTGAAAATCTCATTGAAATTCTGAACAAACATATGAGAAAGCATTTAATCTCGCATGATGTTGGGCCATTACCAGAAATTCCCGCTGATCAGATAGCTGCTGCACATGGTTCGATCGTCTTTCGATTACTCAATAAAGAATGGCGCTTGGGCATTAATTTCTTTAGCAGTGCTGAACTTGAAAATTTAATTTCACAACTTGCGGTTCTTGCAAAAGTGCAGTTCCATGAATTTAAGATCCAAGTTATTGAAAAAGAACGCTCAATTACTGATAAAGGTATTCCGGCATTGCTCAATGCAATCAAACAGATCAGTAAACCATACATGAACGTACAACGCTATAAAGGTCTTGGCGAAATGAATCCTGACCAATTGGGTGAAACTTCAATGGACCCATTATCACGCCAATTGCTTAAAGTAACCATTGAGGATGCGCTTGAAGCTGATTCATGGTTTACTACGCTCATGGGCGATGATGTGAGCGGTAGAAGAACATATATTGAAGAGTTCGGGCATTTTGCTAAAAATCTTGATGTATAAAATTATTTGTTAAAATAATAAGGCACACTTTTTGGGTGTGCCTTATTATTTTTGTGTCTTTATCAGAAGCTTATTGGATTGGGCAGCCGCCTTCCTCAATTAGTTTTTTCGCGGCTTTTTTTTCCACTTCAAGAGCATTCTTATACATTTCAAGGGCTTTTTCATTGCTGATTTGAAATGGTTGAACACCTTTTTCGGCGGCGACTGCTGCAATAACCTTTTTTACTTCGCTAATCTGCTCTTGTGCTATCTTCGCTTGCATCAAGGCTTCTTCTTGTGGCGTAAAGCGGCGGCAAATAATCGGCCCCATTCGCTCATCATTTAATTCTTCTGCTTCTTCTAGCAGTTCCACTTCTTCATCATACGTCAAAATACGCTCGGCAAAAGATGCTTGTTCGATATATAATTCTTGTTTTAGTTCTTCTGATAACAGCATTCCCTTAGCAACGGCAGAACTTAAGCAGAGAAGTATTATTGAAAATAGTTTATTCATAATAAAATCCTTCGATGTTAAAAAGTTTATTAATGTTAATGCTAAAAACTATCAACTATTTGTTTAAGATAATTCTTTCTCATGTTTTTTAATATCACGATGAGCACGCAAAGCGTTGGTAAGATTCACTCCCGCAGTGCCACCAAACACAAGCGCTAATGTATCATGTTCATAGCTACATGATATTCCAGCAGCAACTACACCCATAAGCCCTGCTATTAGGTCCCACTTGCGTGCTCGTTGCCTATCTTTAATCTCGAGAAGATGCCCTTGTCTCATATCTTCTTTTTCAACCTCTTGAGCAGTAGCGGCTGGATCATTTCTCTTTTCATTTGCAAAAGAGGTGTATTTCAGCCCCGGCGGCAACAACCCGGCCAAAGGAACGCTTAACATTACCAATAAAGAAAATATTTTTAGATTCATAATAAAAACTTTGTTGTTTAAAGGTTTATTAATGTTGCCGCTCTCAAAACTACTTATTTTCAATCAAAGCTAATTTGTCTTCTTTTTCTTGAATTTCAAATTGTGCCGTAATTGCATTTGAAATATTGCTTGCCGTAACGCTTCCAGTAAATAGGGTGATCAATGGATCATTATACGTATACGCTATTCCGATACCTACTAAACCCAACGCCGAAACGAAGAGATTAAAGTTGCGATCATTCTTGCGAGAGTTAATTTTTTCGCAAAGCAATGCCTTACGATCTTCTTGAGAAATTTGCTCGCGCGCAACAGCTAGCTCTTTTCTTGCATTTTTAAAACTATGATTTTCTATTGCTGTTGGCATCATTGCCAAACTACCTTGGACAATTAACAATGCTAGCGTCAAAGAAAAAATTGATGATTTGATCATAAGAAAATCCTTTGATGTTAAAAAATTGTGAAACTATTATTGCGGTGGCTGTTCTGAAGGCACGGTGCTTCCGGCCATTGCATGTACTGCCAAGACTCCTTTTAACCACCTCTCATCTGCTTCAACATTAAAATGTGCATTCAGTGTCATGGCGGCGGTGATTCCTGCTCCCCATAAAAAACCTTCAGTTAATTCAGGCGAATTATAACTGGCCGATACGCCAGCGCCTACAAAATTTCCTGTGGTTATTAAAGCCCAGATTGTGCGATGTTTTTTTCTCATTTTCACATTTTCCCGTGCGGCTGCTATTATTGGGTTTTCCTTTTCTTTAATTTGGGGCGGAATGCCCGCATTTCCTTCAGTTTCCATTGCCTGGACTGAACCAATTAAACAAATACCCATTATTACAGATAAGAAGGCGTTTTTTTTATTCATTTAGTGTCCTTTTTGAGCTCTCAATGCGTCTTATTTTAGCCAAAATCTTATAATTAATATATACTGATATTTGCTATAAGACTTTCAATGTAAAGCACTCCATAAAAAAATGAACACCCTATTCAATAAAATTTATACCTACATCCAAGAAAAAAACCTCATTCCTGATACCAGCACCCTCATTCTTGGCTTATCAGGTGGCCCGGATTCGGTTTTTTTGTTACATGTGCTTGCCGCTTTGCGACAAGAAAAAAACTTTACTATCATTGCTGCTCACCTCAATCATGAATGGCGCGCAGAGTCTCTCTACGATGAACAAGTATCCCAAGAGCTATGCCAGCAATTAGGTATCACTTTTATCAGCAAAAAAATGAGCGAATTACATTTAAATATTAAATTTAATGGCTCAAAAGAAGAGATCGGCCGCAAGGCCCGCCGCACATTTTTTGAAAGCATGGCAAAAGAATATCATGCTCATGCTATTGCGCTTGCACATCACGCAGATGATCAGCAAGAAACGTTCTTTATCCGCCTCATGCGTGGCGCATCACTTGCTGGTCTTGCGGGCATGAAGGCAAAAGATGGCTTGTATATTCGCCCCTTACTCAATATTAAAAAAGTAGAAATTCTTGAATATCTTCATGAACATAACATTGCCTATGCAATTGACACATCAAATGAATCGGCTGATTATTTGCGTAATCGAATTCGCCGATCAGTAATTCCTGCGCTGCGCGCGGCCGATGAACGGTTTGATATGAATTTTGAAACAACGCACGAACAGTTGCAACAGGCAGAAGATTTTTTGCAAGAGTTGGCAAAAGAAGCCTTTAAACAGATAATCTTTTCTAAAAATTATGCCTCCGCTCGTGGTGAGCTCGTCGAACCACACGAGCGGCAAAAATGCTTGCACCCTTCGACGGGCTCCCAGCCTTCGCATAAAGCTTCGGCGGACACAGCAGGGCGAACGGGTCCAACTAACTGCTGCTTTTTAATCGATACTCAAAAATTACTGGCCTTGCACCCGGTACTGCGCTCGCGAGTAATGATCCTCTGGCTTTGTGCTGCAAAAGTGCCGTTTATCCCTTCGCAGGGCCTTTTTGATGAAATGGTTCGCTTTCTTGAAAAATCGGGATCTGGAAACCATACTTTTTATGGAAAATGGCAGGTTTTAAAATCAAACAAAAGTGCAACTATTTGCGCGAAACAAATTGATTGCCTTTAATATAAAATCGCAATAGTTCATCAACCGCTTTTGATATCCCAACTCTACCCGTTGCAACAATGTCCTGTTTTGGCACCGGTGGCGCATCAATCACAAACAGTGGTCCTTTTTTGGTCACATCAATGCCATTACAATCGCGATTGATACACAAGGCTTGCGTGAGCTTGCCTGGTCCATTGGTGAGCATTTTTAAATTATGCATATGGCGCTTGCGTGCCATATATTCAATGCCTTCCAGCGGTTCAACCGCGCGAATTAATGTTCCTCCGGCAGGAATTCCTTGAGCACGTGAAACAAAATTCAAACAAAAATGCATCCCATAGGTAAAATAGACATAGGTGTGCCCGACCTGCCCAAAAAGCGGTGCATTGCGAATCCGTTTGCCGCCATAGGCATGGCTTGCTTCATCATGAATACCCATGTATGCTTCGGTTTCAACAATGCGGGCCTTGAGTATTGTTTTATTATCGATGACGTGCACAATAATTTTGCCCAACAGTTCTTGCGCAACTAATGCAGTATCGCGTTCGTAAAATGCTCGTTTTAGTATCTTCATTTAACAATCATCACTTGAATTTAAGATGCTCTTAGGGCATATCATCTTCACATGCTCCATTGCATTCATTTAATTCATCTTGATAGTACTGAGCTTGCTCATCAGAGCACTGAGCTCCCTTTTCTTTCAAAAAAGTTTGGATTGAAATTGGCGCTTTTAAGCGGGGAGTTAGGAAAGTACGATTATTTTTTCCTAGCGCTACATCCAATGGCGTTCCCGTTAAAAGTGACAGAGGAGATTCTAATTTGTGATTAATATCGAGTTTCGCTTGAAGCAAAAGATTAAGAATCTCTATTGTTTTCTTTTCATCTTCATGCCAATTGCCAAAACAAACCATGTGCAAAAGGCCGTCGGTGTTATTTTGCAAGGATCGCACTGGTAAATTTGCTAGAATTTTTTTTGATGCCTCGTAATTGCCACTTTTGATTGCATCATACAGCTCTGCCCGCGAACAGGTTGCAAGCAGATGATCTTTCAGTCGGCTTACATTGCTTGTTTCTGGTTCCTGGTTATCAACATGAAGATTAATTTCTTGGAGCGCGATTTCTAACTTAATTCTTCTGGCGTATTCATTAAATTGTGTGAGATTATCCACTCCGGCGGTTGCTTGACGCTCGAGTTGCGCGGGTGTAACCGTCTTCAAAAATTTAAGCGATTCCATGCTTGCCAAAGATCCGGCCATCAGTAAAAAACTGGTCAAAATTAGTTTTTTATTCATAAAATTACTCCCCAGGAGATTTATTATTTGTATCTCAGTTTACCCTATCAATATTAATACAAAATGGTCAAAGAGCTAGCACTGACCTTTTAAATAACTTACACTGTTTTAAGAATGCATTCGAAAAAAAGGCGGAGCATGGAGCACTCAAAAAACAATAAAATAAAAATTATTCTTATTTCAATAGTACTTCATGGCACCATCCTGGCGTTGCTTCTCATTTTTTATACCTCGCCTGAACATGAATGGATATATTTTGATACCACTCAAACAACCATAAATACCGCTGAAACTATTTTCTCTGAGCCAAACATCCAGCAACAACCCATTTTGCCCCCAATTGCGCAACAGGAAGAAGCGTGGGCAGAACTGAAGCCGCGAGCAAGTACCTTTGGTGATTCGATGGACATGTTAGATGAAAATGATGTGGAAATTGGCATTGAGAGCAAAGAAAATTCAAGTGATGATTTAGGTGATGAATATAATGGCCAAGACGAATCTAAGGAACCAAAAACAAATGACCCAATGGTTCGATTCGACACCTCAGGTGCCACTCACCACCAACGGGAATTACAATCAAAGTCTGCACTAAAAACTCAGAAAGTTTCCGCTCAAAAACGCCAGGCTCAAAAAGCGCTCGCATCAATGACCCGCGGCTATTTAGAACAACTCAAACATGAGGGGGAAAATCTTATCAAAACAATTGGGGGTGATCCTCATAAAATGCCGAGCACCGAGCAACTAAAATATGAACGGTACTTGTCAAAAATTCAGTGGTGCTTGCAAAATGCACATGCTATTAATCGCGATAAATGCCAATTACATGAGCCTATTGAGGCAACAATGCGTGTTTATTTTACCCTCGATCGCAAAGGCAAAATGGCAGATTTAAAAATAATACAAACCTCGGGTGATCCATTTGTTGATCGTTATATACGATCACTTTTTGAACAAGCAAGTAGCTCATTTCCGCCCCTGCCAGCCTATATAAAAGAAGATCCGTATCAACTGTTGTATACGGTTATGGTATGTTGGAATGTCGCAAGTCCAACTTATATGGGATTTATGCGAGAATAAAAAAATTTTTTCATGACTCTTGCGGAATCAAGCACAAAAAAATATTCTAAAGAAAGTTAATAAAAACCCTCAATACCTCTAAGGAGATCTTATGAAACTTTTATCATCTGCTCTAGCACTTTGTTTATTGGTTTGTGGCATTGCACAAGCTGAAGAAGCAAAAGATAAATGCGGTTGCAACAAACCAGTATCAGCTCAAAAGCCAGTTCAACCTGCACAAGTTGCAAAACCTCAGCCGCCAAGAACAGCTGAAGCTCCATCTTGCCCAGCTCCTGAGAAAAAAGGCTGTCCAACTAAACCATGTGCATAAAGCTTATATGCGAATGCAAAGGGTGAGCTGTTAATGCTCACCCTTTTTTATTGCATTTTTTAAAGTAATTATGCTTTCATAAAAATACTTAGGGGAAGGGGAGTTTTTTATGATTGATTCAAATGTACTTATTGACTACATTCAAAAATGGGGCTGCGCTGCCTCCATTGCATTATTCGATCCGTTGTGTAAAAAGTTTTCTATTCCATCGATAGATGGTATTATCGGCTACCGCGATACTCAAAAATGCGCTGTTTCGTTTTGCGATCCGGTTTGCCCGCCAGAAAATATCGCAGAACTTACCCATGCGTTTCATGAGTTTTGCAATGAGCAGAATAAAACAATTATCTACATTGCCGCTTCCGAAAAATTTATGAAGTCAATTCTCGAGCGGAAAGAAAATTGGTCCGCATTCGAACTGTGCCACGAGATTATTGTCGATCCATCCCAAGATCCCAAAGCACGCACGGGATCTCATGCGAGCTTGCTGCGCAATAAATACAATCAAGCAATTCGCAATGGCGTTACGGTGAAAGAGTATATGGGGTTTGATCAAGAATTAGAAAAAAAACTAGAACAAGCAAGTGCGCTTTGGCTTGCCAATCGCAAAGGCTTTCAACTCCATTATGCTCACAATGGACTATTCAGCAATCGTTCTAACAAACGCTGGTTTTATGCAGAAAAAAATGGCATTATTTTAGGCTTTTTAGTACTTAATCGAATTGACGCGCACAAAGGGTGGGTGCAAAACATACTAAGAGTTGTCCCAGATGCCCCTAAATTTACTTCTGAAGTGATTTTATTAGAAACGTTCGATGTCTTACGCAAAGAAGGTTGCCAATACTTTTCAACAGGGCCTTCACCTGCCCCAACTATCGGCAAAATTTATGGACTTGGTGCCACTACTGAATGGCTCGTTCGCAAAGCCTACCATGTTGCAAAAAAAATATTTAAATTAAACGATCGGCAACGCTTTTGGAAAAAATTTGAGCCCCGCACACAACCAACTTTTATTTTGTTTAGTTCATCCCGCATAGGGCTCAGTGAAGTTTTGGGTATTCTAAATACCTTTAATACCAATATCGCCAAGAAAAAGCCAAGACAATCCGATGCCGCATCAAGTACTCTCTAAAATTTATTTTGATGAGCTCAATTCTTCATGCGCATCAGTGAGCAACACCAACACTAAAGCACCAATCGCCATAACCGTATCGCGCACGGCAATATCATAATACCCATGCATGGTAAGCAAGTTTGCAACAATTACCAGAAGCCAGGACATTGCGATATAGGCGCCGATTCGGGTTGCAAAAAGCAAAATAGCTAACCCAATAATTATTTCTATCATTCCCACACCCCAAATAAATTGTTGCGCAGTAATAGAAAACAAATTAAGAATCAGGGGAGAAACATATTTTGGCCACTCCGTTACCAAATTCATAAATTTATCAGCTCCGGCAATCACAAAAAGCAGGCCGTAGGTTATTTTAAGTAACCACCATGATTGCGTTACTTTATCATAGGCAGCTTGAGAAATATTCATAATAACTCCTTTATAAAAATGTTAATGAGAGACTAAAATCTAGGATTTACAATCTGAGTTAAGTTCCAAAACACAAAAATTCCCACAATCATAGCAATATCATGGCCAATAACAAGTGGCGATGTTAGGGCTGAAAATAGGTTAATAAAAATAAGAAGGAGCAAAGCAAAAATAAGATAAATACCAAATCGAATCCATCGGGTAAAAAGAAGCAGCCCCGCACAAATTTGAACGAGCCCAAATAGTTTGAGCAGAAATGTAAGATCGATGGGTAGGAAGCGAGTAGTGGTATCACCAACAAATTGATGCCAGTTGGTAAGCAGATTAAAAAATTTATCAGTTCCTACCAGAATAAAAAGAATACCATAGGTGATACGCAATATAAGCCAAGCCAGATAGAGCTTTTTGCTTGCGGACCTCATACTTTTTCCTATTTTTATGGTATACTACCTATAAATTCAAAAATAATGCAACCTATCAATTTATAAAAGTATCCTATCATGAGCAAAAAAGATTTTTATGAGGTGCTCGGCGTTCCTCGCTCGGCCACTACTGATGAGATTAAAGCGGCATACCGTAAATTAGCCTTAAAATATCACCCTGATCGCAATCCGGGAAATAAGGAAGCTGAAGAAAATTTTAAGGAAGCGGCTGAGGCATATGAAGTGCTTTCAGATGCCCAAAAACGTAAAACCTATGATCAATATGGCCACGCCGGAATGGGTCAAGGAGGCTTTGGCCAACATCCTGGTGGCATGAATATGGATGATATTTTTGCAAACTTTGGTGATATTTTTGGCGATATTTTTGGTGATCAGCGCAGAGCACGAAAAAAAACGGGCCCAGAACCGCGCCGCGGCCATGACCTGCACAAAGATATTAATATTACCCTCAAAGAATCTTACACCGGGACAAAACAGGAAATTAGCTATTACCATTTTGAGACCTGCGAAACCTGCAAAGGCAAGGGAACAAAAGCCGGCACTAAACCACAAGCCTGTGCAACCTGCAAAGGGGCAGGCCAAGTGCACTATAGCCAAGGCTTTTTTATGTATTCCCAAACCTGTTCATCCTGCGGTGGCCAAGGTTTTACCATTCCAAGCCCATGCCCTACATGCAACGGGCAGTCACGCAAACAAGTATATGATAAATTCAGCGTAACTATCCCGGGGGGTATTTTTGATGGTGCCGAATTACGCATTGCAGGAAAAGGTGATGCGGGAGTTTATGGCGGTCCATCTGGCGATCTCTTTTTAAAAGTTACCGTGCAAACAGACAAGCATTTCAAGCGCGTTGAAGATGATTTGCAATGCACGGTGGTACTCACGTATCCTCAACTGGTATTTGGTAGCCAAGTTGAAATTGAAAATATCGACGGAACCAAGGAAACTATTAAAGTAAGCAAAGGCTGTCCGGTCGGCGAACGCATTATTATCGCCGGTAAAGGTTTCCCTAAATTGCGCGGATCAGGCAGAGGCAATTTAGTGGTAATCACCAATTGTGATATTCCCAAAAAACTTTCTGAAAAAGCAAAAGAACATCTAGTGGAATATTCTCGCGAAATTGGCACAACCACGCAAGGCAACTCAGGGATTGCAGGATTTTTTAAGAAATTTCTGGGGTAATCCTTCGATACGCGGCCACCGGCCGCACTCAGGATATGTAAAATATAAACACACATGGTGAGTGATTGCGACAGCAATTGTATCCGGCCTTCGTAGCCTCTACGTCAAAGTCAAAATGCTTTGCCTAGAACTACGGCGGAGTAGGCTCGAACCATCAAACAATTTTAAAGATGGATAATATATGAAAATTACCATTCTATTTTTTCTGGCAGTCATTTGCAGCACAACCCATTCAAAGGCCATGGAACTTGAAGATACAGAATTTCAGGAGATCGCCTATGACCATTTGCAACGGTATTCAATCGTGTATTGGGAACTAGAGTGTTTAGAAAATCATTTAAAAAGAAAACCGACAAAAGAAACTCTTGATAGGCTTAATCAAACATTTTTGCAACGCCAAGAAATATGGAGTATTCCCGGTTTTGAAAAATTGTCACACATTAGCAATCTCTCTATTTTAAAAAAAGAGATTAGCAAAAGAGTTAACCTCTTAGAAAAACAAATAAAAACTTTTAAAAAACCATTTAATAAAGCGGCCAAGAACTAACATCACTCTTTCTCTATTCTCCCCTTAGTTAATTTTCTATATGGATCTCGCGCGTCAGATGTCAGCTAAAAGCAATTCAATCTGAATTAATTGACTCAGCCCTTTGACATATTTTCAATTTCCCCTATAATTAATTACAGATATAAAAATCTAACAAAATAATTCAAATACTTGGAGGTATTTATGAATTCATTTAAAATTTCATTTTTACTGTTTACACTTTTATCTGCGGCAATGCCAGCTTCAGCAGATATATCGTATTTAAATCCAGCTACGTGGTATTCAGCTGCAAAAAGAGCATTTAATTATTCGTCAAACTATTCACGATTACAAGAGCTCTATCCCATAAAACTTGAGATAGAAAATTTTAGAAAAATGGAACATGGCGTTACTAGCTCATTACAATCACTGGCCAAAGGAACCTCAACAGCAGATCAAAAAGAATTGACTGCGATCCAAAAACAACGTAACACGTTAAAAGAACAATTCAAAAAATCCCAAGCACAATGGAAAATTGCCAAAGCAAATGAATGGTCCAATGATTATGCTAAGGTTATGGCTCAACTTGAAAAAGCAATAGAACAAAAAGAGCAAGAAATTGGGCAATTTGAAAGACCTTCATGGTTTAAAGAACCATCACTGTATCAGCAACTTAAAACACAAGAAAATCTTCCTGTGATACAAAAAGAAGTAGAAGTTATTAAAAATAATTTTTTTGGTTTATCAGGAAAATACAATAACGAAAATCTCAAGAATAGTACCGACCAGAGTCGCAATTTTCTTAATGAATGGAATCAATTAGAAGAAGCTTTTACAAAAAAACAAAAAGAGTGGCAATTAAATCCCAAGATTTATAGCCTGACAGGCATAACGCTTTTTAAAACACGGGTTTTAGCACCAGAATTAGCAAGAATAAAGCGACTCAAAGCTGAAGAAAAGGCGTTAACAGAAGAGCTCATCAAAACAGCACAAATTAAAGAAAATAATTTTCTAAATCGGTACTTAAAATAGACGCCACGTAAAATCTAGCCAGAGGAATGGGTTTAAATTCCCATTCCTCTTTTTTTTATACTCTTTTGAGAAGAACTTAATTGCCGATTACGTTCAATGCCAAGCTTCGTAATCAAATGGTAAAAGAATTCCCGATCGGGGCCTTTAACCACCGCCTGCTCATGCGATTCAGCAAGCGCCACCGGGTATCCGCGGCCTTTGATGCTTTGATTCAAGATAATGCGCGCCACAAGATTAGTTTTTTGCTCATCCTGGGCAATCCATGCCGGTATTTCTATGCGTGCAACTTCAGCGCCGACATCCATGTAAAAAAAATGTGGAACTAAATGCGGCGCATAGCTGGCACCAATTTTTGCATTACTTTTAAAAACGATTGAACGAGAATGCGGCTGCAAGAAAAAGCGGGCAATACTCGTATCCACCAGATGATTTACCGCCTCTAACTCTTTGCACCCTTCCAATTTAAATTTGCATAGTTCAACGCGTATTAAATTCACTAGCTCTTTGCTTTTGGGAAGACTAATATATCCGGCACAAAGTATGTTATTTTTATATAATTGATCCAATAAGTTCAAGTACTTATTTAAGAATAGCTCCTTTAAATTTCCTTCTTTGGATTCTAAATGCCAGAATATTAATGAACCATCAAATAAAAAAACAAAGGGAGTGTGGCCAACGTGTATTTTTAACTCAAGACTTTTGGCAAGCCCTGTCTGCAATTCTAATTCTTGGCGGCGACAATTCACCCAATCTTGCCCGGCTGCAAGATCATCTTCTTGATCATCACCGGTATAAATGGTGGGAACTGAAGTAAACTGGACCGGCCTAGATAACGTGTTACCATAATCCAAAACCACTGAACCGATATTTACCAAAAAACAAGAAGTGCCTTGATGACGATCCGGATAGACCTGAGAACCGTCAACGGCGAGCACCGTGTAACGGGGCAAATTTGAATCAACAGCAATTATTTTGCCAAGTGGCTCATGCCAATCTGGCACCAACCACGGAGTTGAAATTTGGCGAATTTTATAAATAAAGGTTGGGTCATCGCAAATACGTTGCCATGATTGGCGGGCAATCTCAAATTCATCAGAAATATCAAGAAATAGATCATCGGATAGTGCGCGCAATTGTTCCAAAAGTACTACTCGATTAAGCACATTATCCTTTTAAATGATGAGCAAGGCCTTCTTGAAGGGCATACAAAGAAAGCAAGGCGCACTTGAGGCGGGTCGGCCCTAAATCCATACCAATTAAAGCCAAAATATCTGCCGGGGTAAGACCAATAACATAATGAATGGATTTGTCTTTCACCAGCTGGGCGATCATAGAAGCGGTCGCCTGGCTGATCACACACCCAACACCATCAAAGGCAATCTCTATAATCATGCCATTCGATAATTTTGCTTCAAAAGAGACTTGATCCCCGCACGAGGGGTTATGCTGCCCTGATGTAAAATCGGGATGAATAAGCTTCCCCTTGTGCCGGGGAAATCGATAATGGTCTAATAGTTCTTCTTTATATAACTGCATGAAATCTCGCACTGAGGGTTTAATTTCAGTATAGGCATTGCGGGTATTTTTGCAAAGGTTTGAGTTTGGCTAAGTGGTCGGTTTATTGCGCTCTGGCATCATTTTTTTAAGGATGTTTTGTGCTGAACTTACCCCTTGACCTGGTCGAGAAAACATGGCTTTGACAGTTTTTCTTGCAAGTAAATCTATCTTATTATGCACCCGTTTTGCATTATCCCATTCTTCTTGAGATACATTTTTATAGGCCAGTACCACTTCAGCAGTGGTCCAAATTGCTAATGCAACTCCGGCAACTTCAAGAATTGTTACTAATTTGCTATCTCCAGTTGGCAGTGGAGCGTGTGGCACCCCATCTTTTTTAGTATCTGATCCTGCCAATTGCTCTCCAAGAGTTGCCGGCTTATCTTGGTTGATAGACCTTGGTGCTGGTAAATCAGCTGCATGCCCTGCACTGTGTGCATCCATATCTTTTACACTGCCAATATTTTGCAGAGCTTTAGAGTCAACGTCATCGCCTTTAAGATTTCCTTCTTGTAGACCCTGGGGGCGAGTTTTTAAATCTTCTATTCGGCTAGCAAGACTCTCGCGCGATCGAGGGGTTAATGACTGATCATCAAGTTCTTGTAATTGCCGTAAAGTCATTTCGGATGCTTTAAAATCTATCGTTGGCGAGGTATTATTTTGAACAATAGGTTCGATTTGCAATGAAACGGTGGCAGGTACTGGAGTTATGGTATCACTGTTTGGCGTATTATTAAGTTCCGTTAAATCCGATCTTGAAGAAATCGATGATCCACTACTGCTCGAAGATAATTTTGGATTTTTGAGAGCCTCCGCGTTGAACCGTGCGAGTTCTATATTATAATCAGTAAGCGCATCCACACTAAGACTATTAGGATCAATCGCATTAAATTGTTTTTGGGTTAATTCTCCCCATTTTATACGGTTTTTGGCCGCTTCCATAGCAATAAACGAACAATAGTGACTTGCTAAAATTCCCATTAACAGTATTTTTTTTGTGAATAAATTCTTCATGACTAACTCCTGTAATTTTTTGATAGTGTTGCCACCAAAATATAGAAAAATTATTGCGAGGACAAGTAATAAAAAAGTAAGCGCACGATTATTACCTTTCGATAATCATTATGCGCTCGAATTTTACAGAATTGAAATTTAAACAGAATGAATATGTTCTTGTATCTGCGTTGCTTGATGCAATTCTTCTTGAGCTGGTTGAACCATCAGTTCAATTTGTGGAGCTTGAACAGGCTCATTTTCTACAACCGGTTGAATTACTTCAACCACAATTTCTGGGTGTTTTGGCCCTTCTACTTCCATAACCATTTCCTCGTGCGCCGCAATCACAGGAACTTCCATGATTTCCGGCTGAGCCAGCGTAACCGGTTCAATCATTAGTTGGATTTGATCATCTTGAACAGGTTCATTCTCTGCAACGATTGCTACCACCGGAACCTCTAAAGCCGGCTGAATTGCTTCAACAGCTATTTCAGACTGTTTTGGCTGCTCAATTATTACAATTTCTTCTTGCACCGCAATCACAGGAACTTCCACAAAATCAGGCTCAACTTGCACGATTGGTTGAACCATCAGTTCGACTTCAGGAATTTGCGATTGAATTACTTCAACCACTATTTCAGGTTGTTTTGGCTGTTCAACAGCTACAACCATTTCCTTTTGCACAGAAATCATAGGAGCTTCCATAAGTTCCGGCTGAGCTAGTACAACGGGACGCGCTGATGCCTCAACTCGTTTCACTTGAGGCTTTTTTGTTTTTGGAGTGGTAAAGGATTGATACACTTTATATACCAAATATACCGCAGTTGCCGCAACGAGAGTTCCGCCGATTACAACGCCAGCTTTTTCTTGTGTATTCCACTTGCTCCAACCACGTGTTTTCATTTCTGCTGCTTTAGCAACAATTCTATTTTTCTGAGCAATTACCGCCTTAGAAATATCATCCCATGCTTTACAGACATCCTCTGTAAAAACAAATCCTTTTTTGTGTTCGGTCGGCAAAGTATGTGTTGAATGAGATGCGGGTACTCCAGAAGGTGTGTTGCCCTGAGAAGAATTTTGCATCGCATGTATGCCGATAGTGCTCAATAATGCAACAAGAGCAAATGCTTTGAAAGATACTGAGAAAGAATTCATGAGAGACCTCATCGGTAAAAATTTATTATGTTATTTTCAATTGCTGTTCATTACTAATTTCTTTAATTGATTGGGTAAAATTTCCAATTTCACCGTAAAAAATAATGTAGGTAGTATAAAAGAGGCTTGGATAATGTCAAATTAATAGGCTTGATTTGACCTCAATTTATTTCTGATTGAAAATTAAAGAAAGGCGAATAATCGCCTTTATATGCTATTTTTGCTAAAAAAATAACCCCTTTGTTGCGTTTTTTACCCAAAAATGGTTATATTAAAATGTAAACTCCAATAAACCAAAAACTCTAAATGGAGCTTTGTTTTTAGGTCATGAAACATATAAAAACTATCTGGGTATCATTCGGCGCACTTCTTGCAACAGCAACAATACAACTCTATCCGGCAAATATTATTTTTGATGTGGGCGATGTTTTGGTTGAAACAAGATATATTCGCACGATCTTATCAATCGGGATTGAAAAATTCGCATTTCACGCAAGCACCTGGAACAATCCGTTTGGTGTCCATAAAAAACTTTTTGAATTTATTGATAATATCAAACCAAGAACTCCTGGATCAGTTATTGTACGTGATGCGCATGGCCATATTATTCCAGAACTTATGGTTGAATGGCTTAAAGGTACCTTGGCTCCTGAAGATCTATTAGAAATTGTGCGCAAGAGCAATGGGTGCTTCATCAATTGGACTGAAGAAGCCCTAGTACGAGCCTTGGCTGAAGTCATTTTTAATCCTGAAAATTTTGTCAAAACCCGGCAACTGATTGATGAAGGAGTGCGATTTGCTCAAGAATGCAAAGAGGCCGGACATTCCCTATATATTTTATCTAACTGGGACCCAGCATCTTTTCTGCTTTTAGAAGAAGAATCCCCCGAGTTTTTCAATCTTTTTGATGGGATTGTAATTTCTGGCGATGTTGGTTTGGTAAAACCAGATCCTGCAATCTTTGAATATATTCTTAAAAAATATGATCTTAAGCCCTCTGACACGATTTTTATTGATGATCAGCCAGAAAATATTGACGCTGCTCAAGCAATGGGCATTTATTCGATACGGTATACTAAGAAAAAAGGGCTGATCACCTCATATCATGATTTTGATTGCATTCGTGAAAAAGTAAATAACTGGTTGCAATCAAAAAATCTTACGATATCGGGTAATTAAAATCGGCAACAAGGCAAACAAAAGCAAAATGATAAGCGCACTCAAAATTGGCGCAGTAAAAACATCACTCATTTGGCCAATTCCCCCTAACTGTCTACCTGCATAGGTAAAAATCAGCGCAGTTGGAATAACCCCAAGCGCAGTGGTCCAGACAAAGGTTAACGGACGAATGTTAGTTAAGCCTGCCAACATGGTTACCATAAAAAAAGGAATCAACGGAATACATCGTAGCATCAGTAAAAAAAGCCATCCCCGATCATTCCACATTCGGTTAAAATTATGCAATTGAACGGCAAAACGGGATTGCAAATAACTGCCGATGATATAGCGAACAATAAAAAAGAAGAGTGTTCCGCCAATAATTGCGGCAATAATCACATAAAAAACTCCTTGAGCCACGCCAAATAAAAAACCCCCAATAATATTCATCAACGCTGCAGCCGGCAAGCTACACAGAATTACGGTGATAAAAACTCCCAAATAGACCATCACTGACCACCAATAATGATGCTCCACCTGATCGCGCAACCAGACTGCATTGCTTTTCACTTGATCAAACGTAAGCTTTTCATGCAATCCAGTGGACCATATAATACTAATAAAAATGAGTATCACTGCTCCAAGAATCAATCGTTTTTTTGACCATACTTTTTTAGACACCAAAAGATCCTTTTATTTTTCTAATTAACAGGGGTGCTAAGGCTACTAACGCCAAAAGCGCTAAGAGTATCATAATCGTTGGAGAAAAAATGTCTTTAAAAGAATGTATGGAACTTAATTGTCGTCCGGCAAACACGCATAATGCATTAAGCGGTAACGTTCCAATAATGGTGACCCACATTATTGTTACGAGTGATACATTTGCCATCGCTGCCAAGAGATTTATAACAAACAAGGGAATCACTGATAAAAAATGCAACATTAACAGATAGCTATACCCATATTTTTTTATCTGCTCATTAAATTTGATAATGCGTGCATCATGCCAACTTGCAATCCAATGGGCAACCACATAACGCAACACCAAAAATGAAATAATTGATCCGATTAAGCAACTGATTTCGGCATATAAAAGCCCCCAGAAAAGACCGTATAAAAAGCCGCCGATAAGCGCTAATGGCATTACCACCGGCATTGCGCAGGCAAGAAGTAAACTATAGGTGGCTATATATATCATCACCGAAAGCAGATAATTTTTCTGAACAAATGCAGTTAGACACTGATGATTTTCCTGCAACTTTTTGAGGGTAAAATAGTCGCTAAATTTTACAAAATAAATAAAAACTATAACCAAAATCACCAGTAAGCCATAGATAATTAATTTTCGCTTGGGAAACTCCATACTCAAGTCCTTTTTGATTGGCTCGCACCCTTCGACAAGCTCAGGGCGAGCGGACGATAGTTTCCGCTCGCGGTGAGCCCGTCGAACCATTCGAGCGGTTTAAGATTAGATTCGCTATTTATCATACTCCTTAAATGCTTACCACAAATTAACCCCATGCTCCAAGGGCTGGCGCATTCATGAGATCATTTTCTTGGTCGCAATCATACAAACCTCCAAGAATAGTATCAATAATCTGGCTAATGCATCGCTTGATCAAAATCGGGGTAACCACTCGAGCAATGCCATAAACTATTGCATGCTGCTTAATCGAAGAAGGGTAATCAAACCGCACTAATTGCGCCCCTTTGCACAATTGATGATAACAGGAATCAACGCAGGTATATTTTATCAATGCACCAGGAATCGCATCAATGCCATCATAATAACCGGTCCATGCAGCCTCACACCCATAATCAATGTAAAAGTCTTTCATCTTGCGATTATTGCAAGAGATTACCAGCGCAAGTACATATTTTGCACATTCTTTCGCAATATCTTTTGGTTGGATGAACATTAATTTAAGTATCTGCTCGCAAAGAGATATTTGAAGTGCTGAGACAAGAGATCGCTTCTGAAACCCGTTCGGGTCGATGGAAGCCGTAGGCCGAATGGAGACCTCTCCACTCGCGCTACGCGCTCTATCGAGGCGAACGGAGGAAAGAAAATTTAATTTCAGGCAAGACTTTATATTTACTTCCGCGGAAGCTGCCTGACTTGATGCAAAAAACAAAATGATTATTGTTGCAAGTATTTTTCTTTTAATCGTTTTTTCACTTGGTCTTTTGACAGGTTATACACTTCATTCGAAAGAAGAGCGGCACCTTGATTAATATACCAAACATACTGCATTCTACTCAGAATATTAGCCTTATGTTGCATTTCCAGAGCTGCACGTTCCTTACGCCACTCATCATACCCTTCATAACCTTCCACGGAGGGGACAATTATATTTTTATTCAACTCAGGATATTTTGGTTGTAGTTGTTTGCGAACAAAAGGATCAACCACATGTGCCATGAAAGCATATTGCGCCGATGCGTTTATACCATCAACAAGTAACTCTTTATCAAAATAAAATTTAAAATTGCCATTTTCATCAGGCGAACCTCTTGAAAGACTCTGCAGAGCTACATGGCTCAATCCTTCAAGCCCGACTCTGGTAACGTTTTTGTAATTATCCCCAACGAAATAATAAACCACTGCATCGCAAGCCATTCCTCGTGCGAGATTAATAAGAAAAGAAAGTGCGTGAGGTATAAAGTGTGGGGCAGCCTCAAATGCGACTTGATTCATAGTTTGGGAGAACGTTTCTTGTTGTTTTTCTTGAGCCTTTTGTTGTTCTTCAACTAATATTATTTTTGTTTTATTTTTTTTAATATGCTGCTCAAGTAAATAATTTAGAGCATCTTCAGTATCAATATTGCCATTCTTTACTCTTAAATAAACCGTCTCTCTAGCACCTTCCTCAGACTTTTTTTCATCTTCACAAAAAACAACCTGTGGAACAAATAAAACAAGTAGCAGAAAATGTATGCGTAGGTTCATGAAAATATCCAGAATAAATAATTTATGAGAGTAACTGTTTAATTGCCTGAATCAGCTGCTCAACTTCTTGTGTAGTATTATATACATAAAAACTTGCGCGTACAGATCCGGGAATATGCAACAATTTTGCCAATGGCTGCGCGCAATGATTTCCGGCCCGAACGCAGATTCCTTTTTTGCTGAGCTGAGCCGCAACATCGTGCGCATGGATGTCATCGATAACAAAACTCACCAAGTGTCCGGATTTTTTTAAATCTTCAATTGGCCCTAAAATCCTTACTTTTTTTAACGGCAACAATCCTTCAATCAATTGCGAGCATAATGCCGCTTCATGTTTTTGCAAATGCTCAAATGATATATTTTTTTGTATATACTCAATCGCTGCAGAAAATGCGACCGCCTGTGCGATTGGAGGGGTGCCCGCTTCGAATTTTTGCGGTGATTTTTGCCATGATGCGTTAAAAAAATCTGCTTCATAGACCATGCCGCCTCCAAATTGATAGGGGGGCATCTGATCATGCAACTCTTTTTTAATATATAAAATGCCAAAACCGGTAGGCCCGAGAATTTTGTGCGCCGAAAATGCCAAAAAATCACAATTCAATTGTTTTACATCAATCTGTTCATGCGGTGCTGATTGTGCCGCATCGATCAATACTCGTGTGCCCACAGCATGGGCCGCGTCAATTATTTGTTTAATATCATTGCGGGTACCCAGCACATTAGAAACGTGGGTAACGGCTACTAATTTGGTTTTTGTACTCAACAATGATGGCAATGCTTGATTATTAAGTTTCCCATCAGTTGTTACGGGAATATATTTTAAAATAGCGCCCGTTTTTTGTGCGCATTGCTGCCAGGGAATCATATTTGAGTGATGCTCCATCTGGCTAATCAAAATCTCATCACCCTTCTTTATATGCTGCGTGGCCCAGGTGCTTGCAACCAGATTAATGCCTTCAGTGGTCCCCTTAGTAAATATAATTTCATCTATCTCAGCATTAATAAATTGTGCAACTTTCAGGCGTGCGTGCTCATAAAGGGTTGTTGTTTCTTCGCCCAGGGCATAAATAGCCCGATGAATATTACTGTTATGCTCGGTATAAAAATTTGTTATCGCATCAATAACCGATTGCGGCTTTTGGCTGGTTGCGGCATTATCCAAATAAATCAGCGGCTTGCCATCAATTTTTTTATTGAGAATCGGAAAATCTTGGCGTAGATTCTTCATACTATTCTTTTGCTCCCAAAATTTTATTCACTAATCGCCCAACAATGGTTTCTTGCAGGTTTTTATCATACATACCTTCAAGCGTTTGCCAAAAGAAACTTGTTATTAATAATCTCCTCGCATTATCAAAGGAAATCCCGCGAGATTGCGCATAGCGTAATTGTTCTTCTTGCAGAGGCCCTATTGCACTGCCATGAGCGCATTGCACATCATTATTTTTCACTTCAAGTGATGGAATAGAAATTGCGCGTGCTCGTGCACCGATGAGTAGAGTCTTATTTTCTTGTATCGCATCAGATTTGCTTGCATTTTTTTGAATCGTAATTGCACCATGATAACTTACTCGGGCATCGTCAGCCACAATACCATTAATGATAAGCACGCTTTTTGATTCTGCTTGCTCATGCTCTTGATGAGTAATAATTGCACAATTTTCCTGATTTTTAAGCGCATAGGCTCCAATCACTTTAAGCTCTGCACCATTGTGCAAACGAGCAGAAATTGTCAATGAGCTGGGTGATCCGCCAATAACTATCGGATGGTAATACAGTATGCTTGAGGGGCCAAGGGTAAATACTACCCTTGTATCGCAATTATCACTCTCAATAAAATGGACCATGGTAACCGTGCACCCATCTTCTAAGCTCCATTGGTAGTTGCCACTCGTAAGCGTATCTTGAATTGTGTTTGAATTGTTAATGATGATTATTTTTTCTGCATTCATTATCCGATCGATCCTTCCATTTCATGCGCAATCAAACGATTTATTTCTACTGCGTATTCCATTGGCAGTTCTTTTACAAATGCATCA
Organism: uncultured bacterium; assembly: GCA_963788045.1. GTDB lineage: Bacteria > Babelota > Babeliae > Babelales > Vermiphilaceae > BTUB01. Next base: position 90,163 of record CAWBEW010000001.1, on the reverse strand, counting down.
ATAAAACCGTTAACAATTAGCGCGCGAGCTGCTGCTTCAGCTAAACCTCTACTCATCAAATAGATAATTTGATCATCATTAATTTTGCTCACGGTCGCTTCATGCCCCACATCAGCTGTTTGATTGGCAACATGCACGGTTGGATACGTATCAGAACGCGAATGCGCATCAAGCAAAAGCGCATCGCAATTTACGCGCGAATGGGCATTATCTGCTGAAGGGGCAATTTTTAAGAGTCCTCGATAACTTGATCTGCCACCATTTTTTGAGATCGATTTTGAAATAATATTGGAACGGGTATGCGGCGCAGCATGAATCACTTTTGCGCCTGCATCTTGCTGTTGACCTTTACCCGCAACGGCAATAGAAATAATTTGCGCTTTGGAATATGCGCCCTTGAGAATAACGCACGGGTATTTCATCGTCACTTTACTGCCAAAATTTCCATCTATCCATTCGATGGTTGCATGCTCATGCGCAATGGCTCGCTTGGTGACCAAATTATAGACGTTGTTTGACCAATTTTGAATGGTAGTATAGCGAATATGCGCATTATCAAGCGCAACCAATTCAACTACAGCACTATGCAAAGAATTTTTGCGATACAATGGGGCGCTACAGCCTTCCACATAATGCACAAAGCTACCCGGTTCGGCAATAATGAGCGTACGCTCAAATTGGCCCATACTGGGTGCATTGATACGAAAATATGCTTGCAATGGCATATCAATACGCACACCACGCGGGACATACACAAAACTTCCGCCGCTCCAAACCGCGCTATTAAGCGCTGCAAATTTATTATCATGCGCGGGTATAACCGTAGCAAAATATTTTTTTACCAACTCGGGATATTCGCTTATCGCTTTACTCATATCAGTAAAGACTACCCCCTGATCTGCCCACTTTTGTTGCAATTTTTTATAGACCACTTCCGATTCATATTGCGCCCCAACGCCCGCAAGAAATTTTTGCTCAGCTTGAGGAATTCCCAATTTTTCAAAAGTAGTTTTAATATCCTGCGGAACTTGTTCCCAGGAATTATGCTGCCCTTCAATTGGTTTTAAATAATAATGAATATCATAGGTATCAAGATCATTTAAATCTGCCCCCCATGCAGGCATGGGCAACTTTTCAAAAATAGTCAGTGCGGCAAGCCGGAAATCGATTATCCAACCCGGTTCATTTTTTTGCTCGGCAATGTGCATCACAATCTGACGATTTAATCCCTTAGGAATCTTAAACACTATATCCTCGTTGCTCAATCGTATGGGCCAAAGACGCGGGGCCCTGCTGAATAAGAGTCCCATTGTGTATAATATGGACCACATCAGGCTCAATAGTAGTGAACAATCGCGGATAATGGGTAATTATCAGAAGGCTCATGCGCGGATTTGCCAAGCGAGCCGCCTGCAACCCAGCTGCTACGATTTTTATGGCATCAACGTCTAAGCCGGAATCAATCTCGTCAAGAATGGCAAAATGGGGCTTAAGAACCAATAATTGCAATAATTCCAATCGCTTTTTCTCTCCCCCAGAAAATCCTGCATTGAGATCCCGATAGGCAAACGCATGATCAATACTCAAAATATCCATCTGCTCAAAAAGAATTTGTTGGAACTCTTTCATGGCAACGGCCTTTTTGGTAATGGCATAATGAGCTTCTTTAAGAAAATTAAAAACGGTAACCCCGGGGATTTCCAAAGGATTTTGAAAGGCTAAAAATATACCTGCGTGCGCCCGCTTATCAATAGAAAGCCCGGTAATATCTTGATCATTGAGTTGAATAGAACCATGAGTGATACGGTAGCCGGGGTGCCCCAAGATAGTAGAGGCTAAGGTACTTTTACCTGATCCATTAGGGCCCATCAAGGCATGAATTTCTCCGGGCTTTATTTCTAAGTTAATAGATTTAAGAACTGGCTTTTGATCAATAGAAACTGAAAGATCAGTTATTTTAAACATTATTTTCCTCATCAACTAAATAGATAAGCGGCCACTAATCTTAATGCGCACAAAAAGGGGAACATTTTGGTTCACGCGCATATGCTCAGAATCGATCCAACCAGTATATCGGCCACATATTTATCAGTATAAAAGGCTTTTTTTTAAAATCCAGACTAAATCGCAACCCGAAATAATTCCGGAAGGCTAATAATCCCCTGCTCTACCTTTGCTAACCCATCAAGAGTAAGACTCTGCATACCGTCTCTGCATGCTTGCTTATATATGTCTTCAAAGGATGGATGTTGCACAATTAATGCACGCAAAGCGCTGGTCATAACCAGAAGTTCAAAAATTCCGGTCCGCCCCTTATACCCCAACCCCAAACAGTTCTGGCATCCGGTTCCTTCATAAATTTTTTTGCATGAAGAGCCATATTTTTTAAGGAGCGCTGCTTCTTGATCAGAGGGTAATTTTTCAACTTTGCAAGACTGGCAAATTTTGCGCGCAAGGCGTTGAGCCAATACCCCGGTTATTGCCGCATTAATTAAAAATGGCTCAATGCCCATATCCATTAAGCGCATCACCACACTTGGCGCATCATTAGTATGCACGGTACTAAAAACAAGATGCCCGGTGAGCGCCGCTTCTATTGCAATGCCTGCAGTTTGTTTATCACGAATTTCACCTACCATTACGACATCAGGATCTTGGCGCAGCAATGCACGAATACCTTTTTCAAAGGTAAATCCGGCATCGGGATGAATTTGCCCTTGCGTAATACCCGGAACATTATATTCAACCGGATCTTCAAGCGTAATAATATTTTTTTGAGGATTATTAAGATTGCTCAATGCAGCATACAGCGTAGTTGTTTTTCCTGATCCGGTTGGCCCAGAAACTAAAAAAAACCCATTTGATTTTGTAATCAGTTCTTTAAATGTGGTTGCCATTTGGTGGACTAAAGCCAAGATTATCAAGGGTCATGGTATGTTCTGCGCGATCCAAAATACGAACAACTATTTTTTCACCATGCAATGCGGGAAAAGTCGAAACGCGTAAATCGATCTCATGCCCATTTGATACAATACGAAATTTCCCATCTTGAGGAATTCGTTTTTCAGCAATATTAATATTGGCAAGCACTTTAAGGCGTGAAAGTAATTGCTGCATGAGAGTTGCATCAATTGCTTCATGATCATACAGGACCCCATCAATTCGCAAACGAATGCGCAATTTGTCAGCAGTTGGCTCAAAATGAATATCTGAAGCGGCTTGGGTGATTGCGCTTGCAAGCACATTATCAACAAGACGTATTACCGGAAATTCCTGTTCGCCTCATGGTTCATCATAACAATTACACTTCCTCATCTTTATCAATTTCTTCCTTTATGGTTGGCTCAACATCTTCGTCTTCATTTTGCAATAAAGAATGATACCGTTCTTCTTCTTCTAATTGCTCATCCACCAAATCTTGATCATCAAGTAAATCAGTTGGAGACTTATCATAAAATTCTTTAATTGCATCGGAAATATCTCTACCAAGACCAACGCGAAACTGAATATCTTCTGAAGTATATGCGCCCATGGCCGGTAACAAATCAGTATTATCCGGATCCTGGCTACTACTACCATGATATCATCATCCATCTCAATAGGTATTATACGATTGCGCAACAAAAAATCTTTAGGAAAATTGCGTAATAATTGTGTATCAAAAAAATAACCGGTTACATCAACCGGCGGCACTTGATAATATTGGCCAAGAGCACGCAAGAGTTGATCCTCTTCAATTAACCCTTCTTCCAACAAAAAATCATCAAAATTTTCTTTTTCTGAACTTTTAAATGATCGCTGCAATGCGCGGCCTTCAGCTTCATCTATTACATTTTGCTTAACTAAAATATCGCATAATTGCTGCGCAAACGTTTCCCTTTTTTCCATCGCATTCCTTTTTAGCTCACTTTAGCCCCAAAACAAAAACCAATAATAAAACTAAAAATGATAGAATATTGTTTTTTGACCAATCCCATAACATAGCCAAAATATCCGCATCAGCTTTTGCCGGTTGAATACCGCAACATTCTTGAACTTTAACCAATTAATATTCAAACTAATGAGCTCAAGCTGGTTTAAAATTATTAGTACCCAATAAAAATAAGTGCGCAATAAAATAATTGGCATAGCGCTTCCAAAGAAAACCTGACAGAAAACCGATTCCAAAAAAAAGTGCCACATCTAAGAATTTATGTTTTGATAAATTTAGTTTTTCGGCAAGCTTATCAAGCTGCAAAGAATTTTTGAGTTTATCAAACCATCCAACTTCAACTGATTTTGGTGATCCAACCATACTTGTCTCCTTTTTTAAAGATATGCTAGCTCGAGTATAGTTAGATTGCATAAAATGACGCAAGAAAATAAAAGAGGCACCAAATTTTGGTGCCTCTTTTAACCTATTTTATTAAAGCAATGGTTATTTAACCATTGACTTTAATGCTTTACCTGCTCTGAATTTAGGAACTCTTTTTGCAGGGATTTGCATTTTCTTGCCAGTTGCTGGGTTTACACCAACTCTGCTTTTTCTTTTCATAACAGTGAAGGTACCAAAGCCGGTAAGAACAACATCTTTATTTTGTTTTAATGCTGAACCAACTGATGAAATAAATGCTTCTAATGCATCTTTACAGTGCGATTTAGACATTTTAGTCATTTTCGCCATGCTTTCAACTAATTTTGCTTTGTTCATGAAAAATTCCTTAAATTTAATTTTTTTGTTTCTACAATTTTTTAGCCAACAAAAACTAATACTAATTTGTACAATATTAAGACATAAAAATTGTCAAGCTTTTTTAATATTCTTAGATAAAATATTTTTGCTGCATTTCTCAATCTGTTTAGCTAATGCTCTTCCAGAGGTTTGCAACTTTACTTTCAACTAATTGCACGTGCTCAATCTTTTCGCTTATTATCAATCCGTCATTGCAGATACTTCGCCGAACTTCGGACGAAGAAGACTGGCGTAGCCAGGCGTCCTTCGATTCGAAAACAACGTTTTGCTAATCAGGATGAGCGGAAAGACGCGTTTACTCCCGAGGCCTATCGAAGAACCCGGCATAAACGAAGACTGGCGCAAGCCGGGCGTAGTTTCCGAGGCTGAAGCCCCGGATAAACGAAGCTGGTGCCGAGAGCCGGACTCGAACCGGCACGAGTTATAAACCCGAAGGATTTTAAGTCCTTTGCGTCTACCAATTCCGCCATCCCGGCACACAATTTTTATAGATTATTTCAATTAAGAAACTTACAGTCGTTCTTTTAAATCAAATTTTCATTTAAAATGACTGGCGCAAGCCAGGCGTAGTTTGCCGAGGCGGAAGCCCGGATAAACGAAGCTGGAGGCGGCACCCGGATTCGAACCGGGGATCAAGGTTTTGCAGACCCATGCCTTACCACTTGGCTATGCCGCCGCTTGTTGAGGAGCTTCTTGAGCAGGAGCTTGCGCTGCAGCTAAGATTCCATGTGAAATCATTTTTTCTTGCAATTCTTCCGCAGAAATAACTGCTACTGCTGATGAGCTGCTTCTGCTGGTTTTTCATTTGCATGCCGAAAGATATGAAGCTTGACAAGTCCTTCAACCGGATATTTGCCTTCAGCTTATATTCATTTGATACCATTCTGCAGTACCACCTTCATAAGCCCATACATTTTCAAAGCCCATTTCTTTCAATTTTTGTGCTGCTGCCAGCTTGCAGTACACATATAATTTGCGCAGTATACTACCATTTCAGCAGTTCTATCTAAATCTTTTGCAAATGTTTCAACTTGTTCAAATGGAACATTAATTGAGCCTGCAATTCTGCAATCTTCATAGCTTTCTTTATCTAATACGTTAATCACATAAAGAGATTGTTGTTGCGTTCGTTCAGTCGAGCTTTTTTTGCTAAAAGGCCAGCATGCAGGAAGCAAAGCCAAAACACCCAATAAGTGCTACAGAGGTAACTATTTGTGTACGATTTGTTTTCATTGATATTCCATCTTTTATAAATAATGATATTACTGTACCATATTTTTTTTTATCTGCAACGGCTTTTTTTACCGCTGAGAGCCAACTGAGGCTTTTTTGTTTTAGCTTTCCTTATTCGATAGGGCTCCTCTCTCAAAGCGGACTTTTCATTACAAAGCTATTACGAAATAAATTGGAAGAATCGTCCCCATCTGATGCGCGTCCAAAAATCCACCGGATGTCTAATGAGATCTAAAATCCACCAGTCTTCACCGCTATCAATAGACCAAATTCGGAATAAAATTCTTCCATGAATCAATCGTCCATCAACTGGTCCAAACATTCTGCTATCGCCACTGTTTAAACGATTATCGCCCATGAGCCAGTATTGATTTTCGCCAAGTTTAACGCGAAAAACATCAGACCCATCCCAATAATGCATTATCTCCCACAGGTGCTTCATTGCCAACTTTTGAGTCTTCGATGATGCTCCCCGGATAGACAATAATTGGTTTGCCATTTGGTTTATAAATTAATGAATCTTTCATCCGATAAAACGGTTGATCTTCATATGGCTTAGTTGGATCGTATGATTTTCTTAAGATATCTTGAACAAATTTTTTATTTAAAAACGCTTCGAATTGCGTTGGGCTTAATTTATTTTGAGACATTAGAGAAATCGCTTCATCAGTAATATTTTTTGCAAGTTCATTCGGTTCTGTTTTTAACACCGCAATCAAAGGATACTTATTAAGATACGGTTCTTCAAGTTTTTGGCCATTGCGATAGATAACCGGTTTGCCTTCTTCAATTTTCCCCTCAATCAAATCTCCGGGTATTGCAATTATTCGCTTGGTAAGATTTTGCGGACCCCAGACATATTCTTCAAACAATCGTTTTACGTGTATTCTCTGAATATTCATACAGCGGACTATTGAGTGAAATAACATGACCTTGTTTTGGCTTTGAAAATAAGTAAGTAAATTTGTCAGCAAAAAATCGCTCACCAACAAGCATGGTTGTTTCCATTGAACCGGTCGGCACTTGATAGAGACCAAAGAAAAAAGTCCTAATCAAAAAAACAACCAAAAGTATAAATGCTATTTGTTTTACTTGGGCAAAAAAACCACTTTGCTGACTAGCCTTATGTGAAGAAGACATTTTTAATCCTACACTCATATTTGTATTATTTTAAAACGACCACGATAGTGTACCATTTATTTGAGAATGGTTCCATTGGCAATTTTTGAATTGGGAGAAAGCACACTAAAATTATGCTCATCGCCGGCAGTCAGCATCATCCCCTGCGATTCCATACCCATCATTTTTCGAGGCTTTAAATTAACCACAAACACTGCCTGTTTTCCAATTAATTCTTCCGGTTTAAAATATTTGCGCACTCCAGAAAGAATCTGCCGTTTACCCGTTGCACCCAAATCAACGTGCAGCTGATATAATTTATCAGATCCAGAAACTTCTTGGCATTGTTCAATCGTTCCGACCATTAATTTTACTTTTGCAAAATCTTGAATGTCGATGGAATCATCGACAGGTGCCACTGCGACGGCCACAGTTTCAGAATTGATTTCTTCGGCCGGCTTCACAAACAACGTATCAATTTTTGTAATCATAAATGTTCTCTTCCACGGATTTTTAGATAATTGTTCTATGTGATTGGCATTCAAATCAAGCGTTACACCAATGCTTGCCAATAATTGTTCCATTTTTTGTGGCATTACTGGCCAAAGCAATGTACCAATAGTTTGCAATGCGTGTGCCGTTGCTGAAAGAATCTCTGCAAAAGCTGCCGGATCTTTTGTGGCAACCCTCCATGGTTCTTGTGAATGGAAATAGGCATTTGTTTGGCTAATAAATTTCCATAATCGCGCAAGCGCCATATGAAACATAAACTCATTCATATGTTTATGATATTCTTTAACCGCTAACAAACTTTCTTCATATAATTCATGCGCTGATTTTGACCATTTGTACGGAGGCACCAATTCTTTTAAATTATATTTCAATGCCAAGGTAGACATGCGATTGAGCAGGTTGCCCAAATCATCTGCCAAATCGGATGAAATTTTTCGTTTTAAATCGGCAGTAGTAAATTCACCATCATGGGTGATTGCCATCTGGCGCATCAAATAATAGCGCACCGGATCGGCCCATAGGCTTGATAAAGCACCTGCGGATCAATAACATTCCCGAGTGATTTTGACATTTTTTGCTCACCTACTTTAAACCAACCATGCACTAATAAATGTTTTGGCAATGGCAGCCCTGACGCCATCAAAAATGCAGGCCAATACACCGCATGGAACCGGATGATATCTTTCCCCATCACTTGTACATCTGCAGGCCACCAAGATTGGAAATCTTTTTCTTTATCTTTTTGTGCATAACCAATTGCGGTAATATAATTATTAAGCGCATCGGCCCACACATAGGTCACGTGATTAGGATCATTCGGAAATGGAACACCCCATTTAACCGTGGTGCGGGATATGCTTAAATCTTTGAGGCCTGATTTTACGAAATTGATCACTTCATGCGCACGCTCTTTGGGCACAATAAAGTTCGGATTTTCTTCATAAAATTTGAGTAATTTATTTTCATAGGCAGAAAGCTTAAAAAAATATGCTTCTTCTGAAACCCAGTGCGTTTCTCGTCCGCACGAAGGACAGTGGGGAGCTGTTTCACTTTGCTCGAATTCAGTTACAAATGTTTCATCATGGGTGCAATACCAGCCTTTATAGAATGATTTATAGATATCCCCCTTTTCAATAAGCTGCAATATCCATTTTTGCACTGCTTTTATGTGAAAATCATTAGTAGTACGCATGAAGATATCATAGGCAACGTCATACTCTTTCCAGACATTTTTATATGCATCAATAAAGCTGTTCACAAATGATTGCGGATCTTTGCCCGCTTTTTCTGCCGCCTGAGCAATTTTTTGACCAAATTCATCAGTACCGGTCAAAAACAGAGTTCGATCATTTTTAAGCTTGTGCCAACGAGCCAAGACATCGGCGATGACCGTTGAATAGAGATGACCAAGATGGGGCTTTGCCGTTACATAATAGATGGGAGTGGTAACATAAAATTTATTTTTCTGTGGATTCATGAACGCCTTATTCTCTTAAAATGCTGCCTGAATCAAATTTTTAACGTATTGACTGTAGTATAACAAAAGCTTTTTTCTAATACAAAAACATTTACAATAAAAAAGGGCTCGCAAGGAGCCCCTTCGTTCCAAAAATTTTAACTGATTATGAAATAAATTTGTCTTCTAATTGTTCACGATAAATGGTTTTAAGCCATGAAATAATTGATAATTCAGCATTATCAATATCAGCCACGCTATTAAAATCTTGTTCGCCAACTGATTGATCATCAAGGCTACCAAGCACTTCACGCTCTTCAATGAGCAATGCAATAAGTTTTGCCAGCAATAACTCAAGCTGCTCTAAGCGAGCCAATGCTTCTTGGCAACATTCTTTTACCCCATGGTCTTCATGATGGCTTATATTCAAATCAACAATATAATTTTGAATCTGTTGCGCCATTTGATTTAACTGATCGATTGATTTCTCGATGCGAACCATTGGAGTTTCCCAAAACCACCAGCGCGTTTGCAATTGTTCTTTAACCGGCAAATCATCACTCCGTTCCATTCCATCAATAAATTCTGTAAACATCTCTACCAAATCTTGTTTATCCTTTTTGGTAAGACGAGTAGAACCAGCTTTATTAGCATCAATGGTAAGACAAGAAAATATCAGGGCACTAAATAATAATTTTTTTATCATCGATCACTCCTTAAAAATTAATAAAAAAACTATTTTTAGTATTACAAGAAAATTGAGCCGCAAGTCAAATATATTAATTATGCTGCCAAGACTTCAATCCATAACGCATTAATCTCATCATCTGAGATTATACTTCTAAAAAAATCGAATGTTTTGAATTTTTCTATTGGGCAAAATGATGCTTGTTCAACCGGCACAAAAGATGCCAGGGGTGAACAGTAACCAAAACTATCAACATGATGTGCTACTACCTCTTTTTTAAAAAGATAATTAATAAATTGATAAATCATCTCATCTTTTTTAGTAGCAGTAGGAATAGCAAGGAAATCGATCACCGCGAAACTACCTTCTTCGGGAATAACCATATTTATATTTGGATGTTCTTTATGGAGTCTCCACACTTCGGGACTCATGATAGCAGCAAGCCCGCAACTTTTGCTTTGCAATAAATTATCTGAGCGTGATATGGTATATACTTCTACCTGTTTTTTTTGTTTGATCAGCGCATTTTTAACCTGTTCGCGCGCATTAGTATCTTTGAGTGCATCAATGCTTCCAAAAAGATATTGAGCCGTTAATAAGATTGCCTCTCGCGGATCATCGGTCATACAAACACGCGCACCAGGGCAGATAGTGCTATCGAATAAGGTTGACCATCGCGCAGGAGGTGGGCCATTTTTAAAAAGATCTTGATCATATCCAATCCCATATACTCCCCAATAATAAGGAATTGAGTAATCGCTGGTGGCATCTGCATAGGTATTAAGTAGGCTCGGATTAAGATCATTCCAGAAGGTTAAACGTGAATGATCAATTTTTTTAACCAATTTCTGCTGAATTAAAAGCTCTAAGGAATGATCATCGGGGATAATAATATCATAGCCAGTGCCATGCGTAGCAGCCACTTTACTCAATAACGCTGGTCCATTCTCAAAATAAGTAATATAGAGCTTTATGCCAGTCTCTTGTTCAAATTGTTTTAAATAAATCGGATCAAGCAGCAATGGCCATGAAAAAATGGTTAATGAGCGATCTGGTTTAAAACGACTAATAATGGTCGGGCTCATCAGAAAAAAAGCAATGATTCCCGCCCAGAAAAAAAATATGCCCAATCGTACCAACCACGTACCAAACGGTATTCTCATTGCAATAAGTCCGTCTTTTTAATTTTAAGAGAAGAAAATAATAGCACTAATAAACTACTTACTACTAATAAAATTGTTGATAATGCGTTTACCATCGGTGTTGCACCCGAACGAATCATCACGAAAATATATATTGGCAACGTCTGAGTTGATCCGCCAGAACAAAAGAATGAGATGATAAAATCATCGAGTGAGAGCACAAAAACTAAAAGGCCTGCCGCCATTAATGAAGGTAATAATAAGGGGATCATCACATGCCGCAGCGTTTGGCCTTCGCTTGCTCCTAAATCCAGGGCGGCTTCCATGTAGCGCTTATCAAGCTCCTCATAACGAGAACTCAAAATCGGCACCACATAACCTAATCCAATCAGCGTATGCCCGGCAATCAAAGTCATTAATCCCAGTGGCACTGAGAAAAATGAAAAAAGCGTTAGCAATCCAACTGCCAGTACAATTTCGGGTACGGCAAGGCTGGCATAAAACATAACAAAAAAACGATTCAAAAAATTTCGCGCACTGTAAAACACAAAAAACAATCCAAGCGACAAACTTAATACTACTGATGATGCGGCCACGATTAAAGAATTTTTTAATGCAAGCCAAATATCATTTGATGCCCACAGCGCATAATACCATTTAAGCGAAAACCCTTCCCATGCAAAGGGCAAATCTGAGCTATTAAATGAAAAGAGAACCAAAATTACAATCGGCACATACAAAAAAAGATAGGCAAATATTGAAAGCGAAACCAAAAGATATGAAAGTACTCTATTTTTATACCGAATCATCGCGCCCCCTTTATCGGTGAGCGTACGCCCGACCGCTTGCTAAAATACCAATATAAGAGTGCTATGGCGACAAACAATATAACGCCACTTACGCAGGTAAATGCAGCGCCTAAATAGGGGTTGCGCGCCGATAAGAAATATTGCGTTATTAATGAACCAACAAAAAGCTGCTTGCCCCCGCCCAATAAGGTGGGCACCACAAACTCACCAAAAGAGGGTACAAAAACCAGGAAAAAACCGGTTTTTACTCCCGGCATTGAGAGTGGGATGGTAATCTTTCGGAATGCCTGCCATTGAGAGGCACCCAAATCAGCGGCCGCTTCAAACATTTTTTTATCAACTTTTTCAAGTGCAGTATATAACGGGAAAATCATAAATGGAAGGTAGCAATAGACCATCACCAAATAAATTGAAAACATGGTATTAAGCATATGCAGCGGTTGGCTAATTAATCCAAGTTTCATAAAAAGAGTATTGAGCAATCCATTATGCTCAAGTACAAAAAACCATGAATAGACCTGAACCATTAAACTGGTCCAAAACGGTAAAATTAAAAAAAATAAGAAAATGTTTTTATATCGCTCTATTCTGACTGCCAAAACATAGGCAACCGGGTAGGCAAGGATTAAACAGATGCATGCCGTAACAAACGCCAAAACAAGCGAGCGGGCAATAACCCAAAAAAAGAGCGGCGCAATAATATCCGCATAATGCTCTAGGGTAAAGATCGGAGTTGGGCCCACCTGAACCGTTTTAACAAAGCTCAACAAAATTACCAGTGCAACCGGAATATAAAAAAATAAAATTTGCCAAGCAACTGCAGGCATTGCCATAAAAAAGTGAAATTCGCCTGATAAAACTTCTTTTAACTGTTTATTCATTTTTCTAAAAGCACCACATTTTCTTTTTGCCAGTACAAATAGACCCTATCATCATAATCAATAACTTCTTTAGGAAAATGCTCCTCATTCTGCTCAAATACTTGTACCACTTGGCCATTGCTCAAGCGAACATTATATTGGGTTGATCGGCCATGGTAAACGATTGACGCAACAATTCCTTGCAGGCTATTTGAAAATCCTTCCAGCGGGGTTTTGCTGATATCAATTTTTTCAGGGCGAACACTCATAAATACCGGCGCCCCTTCTTTTGCCCATGCTTTGCCGGCAGGAATCACAACCTCGCAGAGCCCCACACCCGCAATCTCAAGATGATTTTTATTATCAGCACTGCGCAACGTTCCGTTGAAAATATTTGTTGACCCGACAAATTGAGCTACAAAGGTTGATGCGGGAAATTCATAAATCTCTTTGGGTGTACCAATTTGCTCAATCTGGCCATCAGGATTCATGATTGCCATGATATCTGCCACGGTTAATGCTTCAAATTGATCATGAGTTACATACACAAACGTAGTTTTCAAGGTACTTTGCAAATCGATCAATTCAAGAAGCATGCGTTCGCGTAATTTTAAATCAAGTGCAGCCAAGGGCTCATCAAGCAAAAGTACTTCAGGCTCATTAATAATTGCGCGCGCAAGTGCCACCCGTTGCTGCTGACCGCCAGAAAGCTGCTGAATTGATTTATACAGATGCTTTTCAAGGTGAACCGTTTTGATTACTTTTTGAACCTTCTGTTCAATAACCTCTTGGGGAATATTTTTAATCCGTTGGCTGAATGCAATATTTTCATACACGTTCAAATGCGGAAATAAGGCATAATTTTGAAATACGGTATTAATATGCCGCTCATTGATGGGTACATGAGTAATCTGATCATCACCCAAATAAATCTTACCTTCATCCACTTCTTCAAATCCGGCAATTAAACGTAAAATGGTGGTTTTACCACTCCCGCTTGGCCCGAGCAGGGCAAAAATTTTACCACCGGGTATGGTAAGGTTAATATTTTCAAGAATTGTTTCACCGTGAAACGTCTTTTTAACGTTTTGCAACCTAATGTTTTTCATCTTTTGCCGCAACCCTCGCATATGCCATAGGAACTACCACATCCGATAAAGTGCATGGTATAACCACAGCAATGATAATAAATAGGAAAACAAACCCAATATCTTTGTACCAATCCATAAATCCATGAGCAACTAAATAAAAAGTAGATGCGAGCGAACTGATAAAAATATGAATAAAGTGGGAAAATAGCGAATAAAATCTTTGGTGTTCTTGGCTGTGCTTACTCAATACATATCCATTGATAATGCCTACAAAAAGAAACGGTAAAACATTAGCCAATTCAGTAAAAAAGCAAAGATGAAAGCTCATGGCAACGCCAAGCGCTCGGCCACCCAAATAGGGCAAAATCGAATCTGACAAGGTACAAAAAATAACCGGCGACCAGATACCTATTAAAAGAGCGGGAATCAAGGTTTTGCAAAAACGGCGGAATGTTACAATTGTCCCGGTAGCAGCAAAGGCAATATGCATAAAGTGAAAGCTATGAAAAAGCATCTTTGCCCCACCCTGTGCCACTGATTGTTCAACCATATTTTTGAATACGAGTGTAACAAAACTTAAGATAACAAGTGCAAAAGCAACTGAAAATATGGCATAGGGCAAGTGGTGAAATAATTCACTACGAAGGCTATGCTCATGATCATGGTAATGATTGTGGTGATCGTGACTATGATTGTCCATTAACATCCCTAGAAAAAAACCTAATTTTAAATGACAATTTCTACATTAATGGATTTTCAAAATAAATCAAAAAAAAAATGGGTTAAAAACTCTAACATTTAGGTTTTTTAAGAGATTGATCATGTTTATTCAATAATCCGAAAGGCTCCGCGGTAATCCTTTGCCTTCACAAACGGCTCAATGTTAATATCACTGATCCCCGCTTGCGCCGCATCTTTATGCAAAAGATCCACAAATTGATCAACCTGATCTTTCAGGCCACAAGCAACAATGAGCATCTGGCTATCTGATGTAACAAATTGGATAGTCCCTTCTATCCCCAATTTGGCGCCTTTTTTTTGGATTTCGCCAAGCAGCGAACCAGGGCTCGAAGTCCCAAAAGCAATTCTAAGACATTTTTTCATCGTACTACTCCTTACTTTTTCAAAGATGGTAGCAAATGCGAGTCTTTCGTGTCAAAAAGTTAGTTTTAGATTCTCATTATTTTCGCTATACTAATCTTATTGACCTCAAAAAATTATAGTAAAATAGCTATCATGAATATAAATTCTCCCATTCGCGTCCGTTTTGCCCCATCCCCAACAGGCCTCATGCACTTAGGCAACGTGAGAACCGCCTTGATGAACTATCTCTTTGCGCAGCAAAAAAATGCTACCTTCATCATCCGTATTGAAGATACCGATACGCAACGCAATTATGATCCTCAAGCAAAAAAAATCTTGGCCGATTTGCATTGGCTTGGCCTTGACTATCAAGAAGGCCCGGTAAAAGGTGGCCCACATGCTCCCTACTTTCAAACCGAACGCACGCAAATTTATGAGAAATATATTCAGGAATTAAAAGATACCAATAAGATTTATCGCTGCTTTTGCACCCCCGAAGAATTGGAAAAAAAGCGCCAACGGCAAATAGCGCTCAAGATGCCTCCTCGCTATGATCGCACGTGCCTAAAACGGCCTGCGAGTGAAATTGAAAAGCTTCTTGCTGATAATGTTCCTTTTATTTGGCGTGTGAAATTAGATGATACTGGTACGGTGACCATTCACGATTTGGCGCACGGCACTATCACATTTGAATTCAAAAATTTTGCTGATTTTCCGATCACCCGCGCAGATGGCAGCGTGACCTTTATCTTTGCTAACTTTGTTGATGACATGGTTATGAAAATAACTCATGTGATTCGTGGCGAAGATCATTTGACTAATACCGCCAACCAAGCAGCACTGTATGAACTTTTTGCGGTAAAAATTCCAACCTTCTGGCATTTGCCAATTTTATGCAATGCCGAAGGCAAAAAACTATCCAAGCGAGATTTTGGATTCTCACTCACTGATTTAATGGAAGCAGGCTACCTGCCTGAAGCAATTGATAATTATTTAGCAATTATTGGTGGTGGGACATTTGATCAAGAAATCATGAGTTTGCCCGAATTGGCACAGAAATTAAATTTTGAGCACATTCATTCAACCGGGCATGTGCGCTATGATGTTGAAAAATTACGCTGGCTTAACCATAAATGGATTGCAAAATTAGCGCCTGATGATTTAACATCCCGCGCCATTCCATTTTTACATGCCGTTTATACCCAAGCAGATGCATTGCCACGCACCACATTGACGGCACTGATTCAAGCCATTAAAAGCAATCTGCAAACATTAGCCGATATCGGCCCGGCGCTTGCCTTTATTTTTGATGCACCACACATAGATAAAAGTATTTTAAAGCCCGAGCATCACGCATTAGTAACGCTTGTAAAAGAGAATATTAATCTCATCGAGCAGCCTGAAGCGTTTGTAATGGCTTTAAAACGTGAAGCGAAAAATCACAATATTCCGCTCAGCCAATTATTTTGGTTTTTGAGAATGGGATTGATGGGCAAAGAACATGGCCCAGCGATTCATGAACTGATTGCAATGCTTGGCGCGCCTGAAGCACGCCAACGCATTGAAAAATTGTTATGAATTAGTGATAATATTTGCGCGAGTAAGTGTAAAAATACAATCAATACGGCCTATGACGCCAGCATTTTTTGGCTCGATTACCAATGCTTTGGTTGCAGGATCATACCGCAACTGGATTTGTGATTCAATTGGCCAATTAATTTCATTATTACTATAGACCGTTACTCGTACGCCAGGCTTTTGAATGCCTTGGCCATAAGAATCGTGTACTGCTATAATTGCATTACTTTGGATCTGGTCTGATATATATACTTTGGCAAATTTAACCTCAGTTAAATCAAAAAAACCCGTAAATTTATCTTTATAGGGTGTAGTAATAGTATTCGTATAACGAGGTACTTTTGCACCTTCAGGAACAACAAATTTCTGATCACCAATATAATATGTTCTTTTGGCCGTCTGAATAGCATTATATAAATACCAACCCAAACCAGCCGTTACGGCCGTACTAAGCGCCAAAGTGCTATATTTATAAACGGGATCGGCAAATAATGATTGTGCTATTTTTGTAGCTGAATAGCCCAAAAAGTCTTTGACTGTTTGCATGCCCAAAGCATTGCTTGGCTGAGCAAATACGCCAAGGGTTAAACCGATAAGTAGTGTTTTAGTTAAATTCATGAGATAAACCTCCATTTTAGTGTCGCTTTGCCAACTCTTCTTCAATAATCTCTTTTACAGCAGTGTTTAAATTTTTGGCAACTTCCAGAGCATCTGGTTTGCTAATACTATGCTCAAATTCATACTTATTTATTTCTTCAATCAGTTCTTGTGGAAGTATGCTCATATAATTATTTGGTTTTTTTCTCATCTCAAGTACTTCTTTAGCTAGAAATTTTTGAGATTTATGATTAAGCAAGAGTTTTACAATTGAAGTATAGTACTCACGCGAAGCCAAAAAGAACGCATTATAGCCCCACTTATTTTTTACATTGACGTCAATACCTGGCATAGCAAGCAATAGGTATACGATTTCAGGGTAACCGCTATATGAAGCATAAAAGAGTGCAGTAGCGCCATAATCATCTTTAGCATTCACATCAATGCCAGGCACCGCAAGTAATCGCTTTACATCATTATATCGGCCAAAGCGGCATGCCGATATTAATTCTGCATTTACATCATAAACCAGCATCTTAACTAGATAGTACAATCCTACCATAGTACCAATTGCAGCTGCTCCAATAACATAAGGCTTTTGCATGCCCAAAGCATTGCTTGGCTGAGCAAGTACGCCAAGGGTTAAACCGATAAGTAGTGTTTTAGTTAAATTCATGAGATAAGCCTCCATTTACATTTATAATTTTATCTTCTCACTAGATTATGCATTCGCGCATAATCCTCTTTTCTTTTTTCTTCAGGAGTTCTGGTATCAAAAAAATCACTGACGAATGCATGAGCAAATAATCCCGCTCCTAATACACTGAATATTTTTCCAACATTTGAAACATCATAGGCAGATGCTAACTTGTACGCTGCAAAGAGTGCGATCACATCAGTCAGAACTATGCCTGTTATTTTTAGATGATAATTAATTGATGGCCGCTTTTTTTCAACCATTTGTTTGCGTTTCATATCTTTTGAAACTTTTTGAAACGTAATATCATCTGGTGATTTAACCTTACTTCGGCACAATGGACAATCAGCTTTTTTACTAGTTGCGATGCTATCTCTGATGCATCGCACATGAAACTGATGGGAAGCATGGCATTTTAAGGTGGCTATACAATCGCCCGCTTTAAAATCGTCTTTGCAAATTGGACATTCTTGAATATCATGGTTTTTTTGCTCGGCTTGAGTGCTTTCTTGTTTACCTGCACCAACGCACGATTTGATATAAGACATACCATTACTTTGGAGCGGCACCCCGCAGAGTATGAGTAAAATTGCGATATATAACCTGTTAGATTTCATGAGATAAACCTCCATTTCCCCATTAAAATACTATCTAATTACTACCAGTCTAGCAGGTAAACAAAGCCTGTCAAATATTTCTATTTGTAATAATTTCTATGCGAAAAGATCGAGACTTGACCCCAGAATTCACGGTTTTTAACCTGCCAAAGGGAGGCTTACTCTGCTTTTGAGGCTGGTCTGCGGCCTATATCAGCTATCTTTACCAAGCACCGGCAGGGGCCTTATTTAAGACTTTTTTTCTTCATACTACGGCCGCATTCACCTCAGAATACCCTCTTTTATTCATTCTTTTTCTGGTATTTAAGAAGCGCCTTCTTTTCTAATCTCAAATCTTCAAAACCGCTCCTCATAAAGAAATATGCGGGAATTAGTGATGCCCATGGTGCAGCATTGCTAACAACAAAAAAATTTGGACAAAGTACCCCGGTATTATTGTCAGCAGAAAATGAAACGGGTGGGTTAGGGTTGGCTTTTAACCCCAAATATGCCGAAAGTGCAGAAAATCCTAATCCAGCACCAATTTTTGCATACGGCAGCCAATTAGTATTATTTGCTTTGTCAGGTGTCTCTGATTTTTTGGAAGCAAGATACAAGCACAGGGGCATTCCTATGATTGTTGTGCCCAGAATTATGCTGCCTGCCACTATTCCTGCGTATTTGCTATCGTCACCAAAAGATGTTCCCGGTATGGCACATAATAAAACTGCTAAAAGTGTTTTTTTCATCATTTTTCCAAAATTTAATCAAGTGTACAACTTTTTAATTCCCTTAAAATAATACCATAAACAGCTAACTTTGTACTTCCGGCAGCTCATGCCAGCCCAGCCTACGCTTGTCCGGGCCTTCTGGCTCGGCAAGCTTCGGCGGGCAGGCTCGTAGTGAAATTAGAGGTCTATCTAACTTTTTACAATCGGTAATTCATGCCAGCTTGTGGTGAAATTGGGTGATTTCTTCTCTTTTTTAACCTTCCAGGGATGATCTACCCCAGTAGCCGCAAAGGTGAGCTTATCAGTTCCCCACTTGGTAGTAACCCGGTCAAAGGCAGCCATTGCACCTGCTTGCTTTTGGATATCCTTGCCGGGTTCATAGAGATTCATCTGCATGCATTCTTCCGATAGTAAATCATTGAGGATAATACCCACCTTTTTATAAATCGCTCCTGGCTTATACAGCTTTTTCACGCATTGTTTTGCTGCGCTAATAATATCGGGAGAATAGGAGCTTGCCAGGGGCAAACTCATGCTGGCGCTCTCAAAATACCGCTGTCCTTCGAGCCAGCCTTCGCCAAGGCTTCGGCGGCCAGGCTGGGCGTTTACTCCTGAGCTTACCGAAGGGTCAGGATGAAATTTGGCCATCACAAAGACCGTCACATGCCCGGCAATTAGTCCCTGTTGGCGTAATTTCCGAGCTCCTGACGCCGCATGGGTGGATGCCGCCTCTTGCAGATGCTTCACGCTGGTTACCGGTTTGCCAAATGAGCGGGACACGGTGATGCTTTGATTGGGTTCCACCTCTTCATCAATTTTATAGCATGGAATACCGCGCAGTTCATGCACCATCCGCAAACCATTGATCGTCATCTTTTTGCGTACCCACGCATCGGGCGCATATTTTAAATCGCGGGCAGTGATGATATGATGCGCCATGAGCATTTTTGCATAGCTTCGGCCAACGCCCCAAACATCACCAACCGGAACTTTTTCCAAACCATCATCAATATCCGGAGCGATCAGTAATATCAAAACATCCGGCACATTGAGGATTTTTCTTTGCAATTTTATTGGCAATTTTTGCAAGCGTTTTGGTAGGCGCCAATACCAATGGAGATAGGAATACCCGTATGCTGTTTTACTTTACGCACGATCTTTGAGCCGCGCCTAAAGTAATGCCGCATCTTGTTCATTGGCATAATCGACGATATGCAAAAATGCTTCATCAACTGAATAGACTTCTATCTCTGTGCTTCTTGCGCTAAACATTTGCATCACACGCGATGACATATCCCCATACAATGCAAAGTTTGATGAAAAAAGATATCACCTTATGCTTTTTAAATAGATCAGCATATTGAAATGCGGGCACTCCCATGGGAATATCCAGCGCCTTGGCTTCATTGGAACGCGCAATCACACAACCATCATTACTTGGATAGTACCACTACCGGCTTGCCAATTAATCTGCGGATCAAATACCCGCTCGCATGAGACAAAAAAATTATTGCAATCGACCAAAACATTCCGTTTAGGTTTGCCGGATAATATAGGTGACAACACCCCACACCTCAAAATCTCGTTCAGCAGTTGTTATTGGTGGTTCATTTATTTTCATCGCCCATTAAAATAAGTGATCCGTTCAGCAAGTAGCACACGGCGCACAATAACTCTCCATCCAAGCGCGCAACAATAATTTTATTATTTGATAATGAAAGTGCACGATCAACCACCAAAATATCATCTGATGATATTCCTGCATCAAGCATGGCATCACCTTTTACACGCATAAAAAAAGTGGCAGCCGGATGTTGAATGATCAATTCGATTAGATCAAGCGATAGTGAAAAATCATTTTCAGCCCATGAATGAAATCGGGTGGAGACGGAAATCTTTTTATTCATTAATAATAATCATAATTCCTGAGAAGGATCCACAAGCGATTGGGCATTTTTAGTAAATTGTTAACCAAATGTTGTTGTTGAAAATAGTTCATCAGTTGCAAAAATTCTTGTTCCCGTGATTCTGGAACATAAAATTCAAAAAGATTTTTTTGGGTATCAAGGGTACGATCGAATGCCAGATGCTCATAGCTTTTTAATATGGCTACCACGTACCAACAAAATGTTTTATCGACGAGTGCTTGATAATAAGAACAATAAACCATGATCTTTTTTGTAAAAGTTAAGAAAAACTACCAATAGTATAACATAAATTTTTATTTAGAATGATTTTTGCAAAATTTTGCGTCCCATTTGACGTCTTTAGAATAAAGGTGCTATACCTAATCCATATGAAGTTAAAAAAACAAAAGGATAGCAAATGTCGGTAGTAAAAAAGCAGCACCCGATCTTATTAATAACTACATTTTTTGCCCTTAGTTTCTACTCCGATACGCTGCATGCCTGGGCCTCAAACGCACGCAATGATCCGTATCCTATGTATACTTCTTTAGATCCGCAATATTTTTTATATGAACGTGAAAAACAGTTAATGTTTGGTATGCCGGATGAAAAAGGCACGCCAGAACGTATAATGATCTCAATCTCACCCTTCGGGCAAAATGCAACCGAAGCAAAAACAATTTCCGGCACCTATTGCAAAATACCAGACTTTATTCTCACAAGTTGCCAAGGACAATGCGATCAGGTTATTTGCGCAAATCAAAGTACCGTTCCCAGTGGGTGTAATTTATGCTCAAATGCGGTCAACCTCGGGGATATTGATGGCCGCTGGAATTTGCTTGGCCTTCTTGCAGGCGCTTTCCCTACGGAATTCAATCAATCAAGTGTTCCACTATTTGCAACCGCATTTGGCACATTATTTCCCGGCGTTCCTCCAGGACAAGTCACTTCCAATCAAATTGACATCACTACCAATGATCCATGCGACCCACGGTTTGGCTATGTCTCAGTTCCACTCAAATACCGCAAACGCGGAATCCGCTGGGATATTGAGGCGCAAATTTGTGGCGACTTTGGGTTGCAATTTCAAGGCGGAGTGGTTGAAATTAGCCAGGTTTTAAATCCATGCTTTATTAATTTAACCAAGGGATCAGGGCAAGCAACTTCATGTGGCAATGTTACATTTACTGAAGCAAATATTAACTGCGCTCTTTTTGAACAGTTAGTTCCTCTGGCAAAACAATTGGGCATGAACATCTGCAACTTCACGAAATGGGGATTTGAAGATATGTTCGTTTCACTCTATTGGCGGCATGCGCACGTTATTAATTTTAATCGCGATTTAAGTTGGGCCCGATTATTATTAATTCCATTTTTACGCATTGGCGGCGGCATTGCAACGGGCCATCCAAAAGAGCCATCGGTAATTTTCTCATTGCCATTTGGTAACAATGGAAGCAACAGTGTTAACTTTAATGTGGGGATGAACTTTGATTTTGTTGAAACAGTAGAAGTTGGCGGAGAGGTTGGCTATAGCCATTTCTTTAAAAAAGATTTTACCAATTTCCGCGTGCCAACCAACGTAATGCAAAGTGGGATTTTCCCTTTTGCAACGAACGTGAGTGTAAAACCAGGCGATAGCGCATACGTTGCGGGCAAACTAGCCGCATATCATTTTCTTGATCGGCTTTCATTTTATTTTCAGTGGGTCTATGTGCATCACCGTAAAGATTGTATAACATTGCTTGATAGCGATCCAGCGTTCCTGCAAATTGATGATCAAAATCCACAAGCAAAATGCCCCAACACTGCATGGCGTGTGCAATTGGGCAATATTGCCTTCACCTATGATATTTCACCAAATTTAGCCTTGGGCTTCTTGTGGCAGCAGATGTTCCACGTACGCAATGCGTATAATAGTACTACCGCATTATTTACTATGAACTTAATATTCTAGCTCACGTGCATGACATTCTTTAAAATATTCTCAATTGATTTACCAATAATACCAGCAATTTCTAATTCAATTGCAAAATTTGCATGCTGGCAATTGATAGAGTATATCTAATTCTTCTTTGGTAGGTTGCGTTGTCATAAATACTTTTTGTCCCTTTTCAGCTTTTTGCTTGTTGTAAGGCAATCCGTAGAATTTATAGAAGGCATGGACCACTGATTCATATACTTTTTTATCTTCAGGGTCACCAATCATATAGCACGGGTGTAGCGATTTTTTTAGCACTAATAAATGTATTTTTTTGAAACCACGTTCTTTTAGGCGCTTGTATAAATACATAGTACATTGCGGAGCAACAAGCCCATCTTTTAAAGAAGTCACAAACAATAACGGAATATCATCAGTAATTATTTCAGCATAATCGCGCGGGAAAGGTCCTTTCTTACAATAGCTACCCATAGCAAAATTTATTATATCATGCAGGCGTTCTTCAGCACCGCTTCCCTTATCATCATACACAAAGTGCTTAATACAATGTGGGACACTATCAAATACAGAATCCATTATAGCGGCTTTGACATATTGTGGTTTATGGGTGGCAATGAAATTAAATGTTGAAGCAGCTCCACGAGAATCGCCAAACAATACAATGTTTGTTTTTGGAAATTTTTTCAGATGGTTTTTATACGTGTGGCAATATGCTTGAATATCTTTTTTTTGGCCTAAATTTGCTTTCGCAAAATCAAAGCTATAGCTCACCACCGATTTATCTGAATTTGGATTATCTTCAACCGTAAAATCAAAAATGTCTTGAAACATTCTTTGAATAAAAGGAAACAGATCGCATCGCAACCGATTAATATACGCGCGAATAGGATTCAGGGTGAAATTCTTAGGCTTACGAAGATCGATTTCAGCAAATGTAACAGCAGTATGCGGATATCCAATAACATGCCCACCTGACTTCCAGGTAATTTTTTCTCCGGTTGAAGCAGTATAGCTCGGGCAATATCTGCCCATTAACATTTCAGTTCCCATCATACCCGGAGCATAGATATAAGAAACATGTTCTGTATTCGGCTTACTATTAAAAAACTCATGTGAAGTTATTACATTATTTGCAGTAGGATTTTGAAACAGAGAATAACTCAAAAATGTGACCGCTGCAGACAAAAGAGCAACAAGCCAAAATGGTTTAAAATGCATAAAAACCTCCCAAATTATTATGACGTTAAAACAATACTACCAGAAATAGCAAAAATGACAAACCGCTGCCCCCTAAAATAATCTTCTATTTGAAAATTTGGCACGAATTTACCATATTTTACCCATATATTACACTAATTAAAGAACAATTATAATTGTATTAAATGAAAATCGACGCCATCCGACAATACTTGAAATTCAAGGCTTCCCTCATTTGGCATGGCCCTCATAGCCTCCGGTAAAGGATGGAAAGCGAACGGAGCTTGTAAGACTGCTGGACAATAGTCTTAAATTTACTTAAAATACAAAGAGTAATCTTAAAAATTGAACCCATTACTTAAGAAAGGCCGGCGGCGAATTATGTCAAAAAAGTCTAATATCTCAGTCTACGTAAGTTCAAACGTTGAACGTGCGCTCAAGCAACTCAAAAAGAAAATTGAACGCGAAGGCGTTGTTCGCGATATGAAGCGTACCGTTTACTTTGAATCTCCAACTCAAAAACGCCGCAAACGCTTGGTTCGCGCAATCAAACAAAACTTGATGCGTATGATCGGCAACAAACCTTCCTAAGCTCTGTCTGCGCTGCACGCCGAAGCTACTATGCGAAGGCTGCGAGCGGCCGAAGGACTGATTCATGAGTGTATCCTCAATTAAAAAATCACAAAAAGAATCACTTCTTTTTCGTGCTATCGCCCAACTTTTTTCTCAGACCACTCTTGATGATAATCGCCTCCAAGGAGTCGCGGTAAATCGAGTAAAACTTTCTGATGATAAAAGCCATGCAACCGTTTACTTTTATGTGGTAGGTGGTCCGGCAGAATTCAAAGAAAAACTGCCATTCATTTTACTGTATAAAAACTCATTGCGAAAAGCTCTGGCTCAATCAATTGATTCTCGCTATACTCCCGAATTGGTCTTTAAATATGATGATCAATTCGAAAAGCAACAACGCATTGAAGGGATTTTAGAGAAAATCAAAGGAGAAGACTCATCGGAATCTTCGGAGTAGTAGTAATCCCTCTTTTAATGCTTGCCTGGGGTTCGTTTTTAAATGTGATTGGCTATCGGCTTATCCACTGGCAAAGCATCATTTACCCTGGCTCTTATTGTCCCGCCTGCAAGCATTCGCTTGCATGGTATGATAATATTCCCCTTCTCTCTTTTATTATGCTCTGTGGCACATGCCGCTATTGCAAGAAACCCATCTCATGGCTCTACCCTTTTATTGAGCTGATAACCCTGATACTCATGCTGGCGCTCTTTGCAAGGCTCGATTCTCATTATTGGCTCGCCTATTTTGTATTCTTTTCTGCATTGATCGTTACCATCAGAAGCGATTTGGAATCTATGCTGATCAGCCGATTTGCAACGATATTTTTGATTCCGGCAGGATTTCTCTTTGCCACGCTGGGATGCCTACCAATTACCCTTTCTCAAAGTATTTTTGGAAGCATCTTTGGCTATGCAGTATTGCTCGGGTCGGCGAAGTTATTTGCATGGGTTACGGGTAAACAAGGGATGGGACAAGGCGATCTTGAACTGCTGGCATTTATTGGCGCATTCATCGGCCCCTGGGGCTGCTGGATTACCCTCATGCTTGCATCAACCATCGGCGCATTGGGTGGCATTGCTTATATTGTATTATCTAAAAAACAAAGCAGCATTAAAATTCCATTCGGGCCATTCTTAGCACTTGGTGCGATAGTATTTGTGTTGTATCAAGAGACTTTTACAGCGCTGTTGCTGCAGAATTGGTAACACCTCAAATCTTTTTGAATACAGCATCACCGTTCGAAGTAAAAACATTTAGCTCAGAAACAGGATTACCTATTTCTGCGGTGAAATTTGTAGCAGATCCCTTTGCATTATTTAATGGAAAATCGCTTTTTACTTCACCGTTACTGATACTTGCACACACCTTGGCATTAAATTTTGACGCAGCAAGTTTTATATCGCCGTTAGTAGCAGAAAGAGTAGCCTTTTTACAATTAAATAATTTACTTTTCACGCTAATGGGTCCGTTAGCGCTACAAGCATTAAAGAAATTAGTTGCCGATATATCTTCGGCGCTAATATCGCCATTGTTAGTTCTGAGTTCAGCATCACCAATCTTTTTTGCCGATATATTGCCATGCATGTTTTTTGCATAAAATTCGTGCAAAATATTTTCAGCAATTATTGAACCGCACGCAGTTTCTGCCTCGGTCCTTGCATTTTTAATAGTATTCAAACATATGTCCCCATGATTTGTCTGGCACCGCATTAATTGTAACAATTTACTCGTATTTAAAACGGTCATTGAACCATGGTTAGTGTGCATAAGCAAAGATTTTAAAGGATAATTTTTGGGAATTTTTAATTCGTAAACAATACGAGCTTGAACAGATGTAGAATCGCGATCAGTTCCTATGCGCACCAATTTATCGCATAAATTTATTGTCGCGCGAATATGCGATAAGTCTAACTCGGTTGCAGCTTTTTTTGTGATTGATACGATGAGCTCTGGTTTATCAAGGTATTTTTTTCTGATATCTTCAGTAAAATCTGATGGCAACAATTTAAAATATGTTTCTTTTCCTTTTAATTGCTTCATATCTTGTTCTGAAATGCGCAACTCTTCATCTGCATGCGCAAGCCTAACATTGGTATTTACACCAATATCACCATTTACATTTGATATGAGTACGTCTTGTATCTCATGTAATGGTATTCTATGCACTGCATGCTCTTCATACTGCCAATTTGAGCCATCTGAGGTAGCATTATCATTCATTACTCTGCCATTAATGATTACACTACCATTATGTACAACCGTAGTAGTGGTAACTGTATATGGTTCAAAACAGTGACTGATGATTTTCTTAATCGAAGGCCAGTATTGATACCCGAGCATTGCAGCAGTTGCCACTGATGATGCTAAAAGAATTTTTCCACTATTTTCACGGGCAATTTCTAACAACTGGCCAATTTTGCCTTGATTGTTATTTTGACTATTTTCCATTCCATGAATTGAAGGCGGGATAAGAGCTATTAGAAGAAATGAAGATTTGATTATTCGAGGGATTTTAAACGGCACTGCAAGCTCACTTCCTAATGATTCAAAGGACATTCTAATGTAATATTGCCAGCGGCCAAGAGTTCTAATTCATGAGTGTCTTTACCAATTTCTGAAATAACATCTACTGGGTATCCTTTGCTCACATTTAATGGGATCATCGGAGCAAATATTTTCCCATTGGTAGTTATCAAATGAATTTTTCCACTGAATGCTGGCGCAATAAGTTTTATGTTTCCATATTGAGTGCAAAGAGTAGAGCGCCGTGCAAATTTTTTATTTTGAACCACGATATCTCCAATCTTAGTGTAAGCACTAATGCTATCTGTCACTGGCATATCCAGAGCCTTAATGTTCCCCCTGTGAGTGCTTATGTCAACAGAATTTAATGGGTAATCTTTTGGAAGTTTTAACTCGTAATCCAGAGCTACTCGAGGTCCACCAATCCCTATATATCCGCTCACCCATGGAAAACTCATTTCAAGTATGTCATCTTTCACTCGCGACAGATATTTCATATACGTTAACCCTTCCTCATGAGCAGCTTTTTTTGTGACTGATACAATAACTTCCGGTTCATCAACATAATTTCTGACTTTTTCAGCAAGCTCCGAAGGGAAAAAGCAAAAATAGGTAGGTTCCTTTGTATCTACATTTCTTAATTGCTTCATGTCCTCAACCAAAAGCCGATGTTCTTCATTTTCATTCAAGAGCTTAACATTGGTATTTACATCGATATTGCCGGATACATCATTTGATACGTTTATTTTCTCTATCCCTTTTGCTCGGTATCTAAACACCTTATGATCTTCATGTATTAGCATCAGTTTGCTCTCTACTACCCGATCATTATTTGGAGTTTCTATTACTACATCTGGCGAAGTATACGTTGTCCTTTCACTTCTTACTTCGCCAAGGCTTCGTAGAACAGGGCGAAATGGGTAACATTTCTTAATCGAAGGCCAATAATGATAGCCGAGCAATGCAGCAGTTACCGCTCCAGAGGCCACAAGAATTTTTCCACTATTTTCTCGCGCAACTTTCAATAACTGATCGATTCTGCTTTCATCTTTTTCCATGCAATTGATTGAAAGCGAGATAAGAAGTATTACGAGAGTAGAAAATTTATAATACATTAATTCCCCAGTAAAATTTTGCCAAGTTCGCTTGTAAAGCGCTATTTATAGACGAGTTGCTTTTTCATAACTAACATTCGATCATTGAAATTAGAGGTTTTTTCAAAACCAAATTTTTCATATAGATTTATCGCTGGCTTATTATCAGTAAAAGCATACAATACAAGATTTTCAAATGACTGTTCCTGGGCTAAATTTTGAGCTTCAGTAAGTAATTCATAACCAAATCCTTGCCTGCGATAGTTTTGGTCGACAGCCAAAAGTTCAACCATCCCAGAATTATTATGACATTTCACAAATGTCATAAAGCCTGCAATCTGCTCATTCACTTTAATTACCTTGATAGTAGTTGTATTGCCTGGGCTATTACAAGATCCATTTGTATTAAATACCCAATCGGCAAAGCCCTCACTATAACTCCCATCCACTAATGTACCCCAATTGGCTTTCAAGATTTCTTTTACAGATTTATAATCACGGCCCTTCTTATAATCAATAATCTCGCCAGTAGTGACTCCCATCATATTTGAATTATTACTTCGGATAATACGACGGGTTGAAAATCCAAAGAAGGGTGCGAAATATTTTTTTATTGGAGACCAATATTTGTATCCTAACAACGCAGTAGTTACCACTCCCGATGCGAAAATAATTTTTCCCTTATGCTCGTGAACCGTTCTTAGCAATTGATCGATTTTACTTTCATGAGTTCTTTGATAATTTTCCATTCCATGCATTGACAGTGAGATAAGAGTAATTACAAGAACAGAAAATTTGATTATCTGAGAAATTCTAAAAAACATAGATAGATCCTGAAAATTTGTGCGTTTTATACAACTATGCGTTAGAGAATGGTATCAGATTAATAGGCATTTATCCAAGGAATGTAATCAAAATCCTTGATTGTTACATAAAATAACGGTAACTTTTATATATAAGAATTGTACCATATGTGAAACAGGCCATGTATGAATAAGATTTATAAGATTTTTCCTACACCTGAGTATGACGAGTGGCTTTCTCGTGAGACTCAAAAGTCACGCTTACAAATTGAAGACAGATTGCTAAAAATAAGCAGAGAAGGTTATTTTGGAGACCATAAAGTAGTCGATGATAAGTGTAATATATGGGAACTTCGTTGGAAAAATGGCCGACGGATATATTTCGCTGAATTCACTCAAAAAAATATATTGTTACTTTTAGGAGGAAATAAAAATGGTCAAACGAAAGATATCACGAAAGCTAAAAACATCCTTAGGAAAAATACAAGCCATGCCTGAACTCCCAAATCACCTTAAAGAGCATGATCCATTAGAATATTTGCTGGATGAAAATAACATTGCTCGCGGCATACTTGAATGCTTAAAAAATAACGATCCAGAAGGAGTCGTCGAGATTTTTAAAATATATCTTGATGCACTTAACAAATCAGATTTTTCTCGATCTGCTAAAGTACCTCGCTCCACGCTTTACAATTTTTTTAAGCACAAAAACCCTACGATAAAAACACTCGCCAAAGTAGTTTCATTAAGTACTACCGCAAGACATAAATAGTTCAAAATTATGCTAAATCGTCCTGCAAAATGGTAATATTGTTATTCTGATCAACTGCCAGAATATCAGGCTGCCCATCGCCATCAATATCCCCCACTGCAATTGCAAGAAATCCATTTTCATTGGCGTACGCTTGATTTAAATAGCTGCTGGAAGTGTTTAATTTACCGGTAAAATAATTGGTTCCTTCTGAGCCATTAAATCCATAGGTATAATAGAATTTTTCCGCTGAGCCGCCGCCGGCATAGCCTTCCGGGCTCCAGCCGATGCCGCCCTGGCCGGATAATTGAGTTGCATATTTACCATGCTCTGCCCAGTATGCTTTTTGTGCCGCATAGATTGAACTTAATTGCATATATGCTTCTGCACGTTTTGCTTTTGCTAAATATCTCATAAAATTCGGAACTGCGATCATTGAAAGCACCGCTATGATGGATATTACGATCATCAATTCAATTAATGAAAAACCGGTTTTTTTCAACATTTTTTTCTCCTAATTCTTATGCTTCGACCCAGCCTTCGCTCCTACACCGGAGCTTCGGCGGGCAGGCTGGGCGCTTACTCCTGAGCTTTGCCGAAGGGTCAGCACGAACGGATATCCCGTTTATCGAGTAGCAACCGAAGCAAGCATAGCCAAGGATTTCATTCCATCTTACGGCGAAAGCCTTGATCAAAGTCAAGCATCCATGCAAAGATAAAAGAGATACTTTAAGAAGGAGAGACGTATGCTTTTAAAGAAATTAGTATTGATCACTTTGCTTGCCGGAGGCACATCGAATATGCACGCTGCAAGCACCCATGAGATTCGAACCTGGGGAGTGGTAACAGCCGGTGTTTTGGTTACCTGGGCAGGAGTGCATGTCTTGATACGCCAAAATCACGATATCGCCAATAGAATGTTTGATGTAATGCTTGGGCTGGCGCTTGTAGCAGCAGGGCTCTCAGGAATCGTAATGAGCGATAAAATTAGCAGGCAGATTGAACACATTTTCAATTAGAAAACATTAGCGCATGTAATAAGATTCTACCAACTTTTCACACTGAAAATTTTCTGACTGAAACTATTTTTGAAGGGCCGACCTTAAATTCTGCATTGGCCATCTCCAAAAAACGCAAGTGCCAGAGCCACTAAAACGCCCTTCCAGAGCATCATTTGAATGATCGAAACTAAAAAAGTTAAACAAAAACCTTCTGTTTTTATCTTTTGTAAATAAAGAAGTATCCTTCAGGTGAAAATTTATTGTTTGACATTTTTACCCCGAAGTTTATCCTAAATTATGTAACCATACTTACCCCGTAAGTATTGCGTAAATAAGTATTCTAACCATGGAGAATGATATGAAAACGAATACTAACAAACAGCTTTCTACTAAAGAAACGGTAGCGCTGGGCAAACAACGCAGTTACAATGAAATTATTGAGTTTTTAGATGCCAATTGGCAAACCAACACTGCTGATAAAAATCTTACAGTGATGAAAAAACTCGATCAATCATTTGGTAACCCGTCAAAGCTAAATAGCGTCTTAGTTGCTGGAACAAATGGTAAATCACTTACTATCAACTATGCTGCCCAATTATTGCGTGAAGAAGGTTTGAAAGTTGGTACGTTCTACGCGCCCCACATTCTTACCTATAATGAGCGCCTATCAATTAATAACGAAACGATATCAAATAAAACGTTTACCGAACTGGGTAATGATGTCATTAATATGGCAGAATCTTTGGGATTAACCCCAAATTCATTTGAAGTTCTGACCGTGATGGCATTACTCTTTTTCAAAAATAGCGAAGTTGATGTTGCAGTACTTGAAGTAAGCCAAGGCGGCACTTTCAATGCAACCAATATTTGTACGCCAAAAATTGCGGCAATCACCCGTGTAACTTGTGACGATGACGCATTAGTAAAAGATGCAATCGTAGACATATTCGGCATTGTTAAGCCAAATACGTATGTGGTGTCTGCAGATCAAAGTAAATTAAATCTGCAAGTAATGCATGATTTAGTAAAAGAAAAGAATGGCGTTTGGTCTATGCCAATCCGTAAATTGGCAGCTTTGCCCTATCCTATGGAGCAATTGCATGGCCGTTGCGCTGCATTAGCAGAACGTATCGCTCATACCTATGTAAATAGTTTTATGAATAGCGAAACCGTTGCCAATACATTGCTGAGCAAACAAAAAGGCCAGCGCGGCAGACCAACATTAGAAGCAAAACGTCAATCAGAATTGAACCCTAAGAAAACGGTTGAGCAATTTTGGAAAGAAACTTCCAATTTATTACCAGCACGCTTCCAACTTCTTGATAAAGAAAAACCGAGCATCTTGCTTGATAATGCAAGTAATTTAGATGCATTTAAAAATCTTCTTCTTGGTATTCGCTTGCTCCATTACCAAAAGCCGCTTAAAGGCATTACCTTGGTACTCGGTTGCAATAATCCAGAATTGGATCTTACCGAATTCTTGAAATTACTCCGCTACTTCTTTAAGAAAACTTCTGGTCAAGTGATTGTATGCCCAGTAACTCCAGTTCCTGGCCAACATGCAGGCGCATCATGGGATGTTGAAAAAGCAACTAATGATATTAAGAGCATGAAAATTAAAGCTCGCTCTGCAAAAAACTTCAAAGAAGCTTTTGAAGCAGCACAAAAAACCGTTGATGAACGCCATGGCTTGGTTGTTGTAACCGGCTGTCCAGCGATCATCTCTGAGTACTGGCACTATAAAGGAATTAAGAAGCTTTAACGGCCCCTGACCCGTTCGGGTCGATGGAGGCCCGAAGGGCCGAATGGAGACCTCTCCACTCGCGCTTCGCGCTCTATCGAGGCGAACGGTGTAACCGTTCGTTGAGACTTAATATGTTCAAATACATTTTAATTTCACTCGGTGCCGGTTGCATAACCGGATATATATATGGACTCCTCTTCTTTCAATCAAGAAGGGGAGTTCCTTCTTTACGCACCCATATCTTTTTTTCACTCGCACGCTTTTGCTTTTTATTAGCCGCCGGAATATATCTCTTACAATTACCTTCCATTCAACCAATAACTCTGGTACTCTCATTTTTGGCAACATTTTGGTTGGTAATTCTTAGGTATAAGTTCCATGGATATTGGCCTACTCAACGGTAAACAGTGGCAACCGCTTTCTTATTTGGGTTTTGATCACCCTTTTTTTTCAATTAATTCCGATACTATTATTAATACCTGGATCGTAATTGGAACAATCATAGCTTTAATACTAGTAGCTCGCTGGTTCTTGAAATTTAAATCAAGCTCAGGCCGTTATATAGTACTCATGTATGTGCGTTCATTTATTGATCTATGTTCCCAATCCTTTGGCTATTTTTCATTTGCTCACACTGCATTTATTATCGCTCTTTTTACTTTTATTATTCTTTGCAACTGTATTGCAGTAGTACCTTGGGTAGATGAACCAACTAAAGATTTAAATACCACCCTGGCTCTTGGCATACTTTCATTTATCTATATTCAAATTGCCGCGATACAAACTCATGGATTTTTTGGCTATCTCAAAGAATATTTTCTACCCTTCTTCTTCATGTTCCCTCTGCATATTATTGGAAAAATCTCTACGATAATCTCAATCTCTTTCCGCTTATTTGGTAATATCTTTGGCGGTGCAACTATTGTGCATATTTATACTGCCGTACTCAAAACATCATGGTTAATTGAGTTACTTGGACTTTTATCAGGAATTAATATTTTAATTGTCGGATTTTTTATTCTTTTTGAAGGATTTTTACAAGCATTTGTTTTCACCATGCTTGCAATGACCTATCTTGCAATTGCATTATCTCATGAAGATGTGGGAGAGATGACATGACCACCAGC
The DNA here is from genome assembly GCA_963788045.1 of uncultured bacterium. Classification (GTDB taxonomy): domain Bacteria; phylum Babelota; class Babeliae; order Babelales; family Vermiphilaceae; genus BTUB01. The sequence goes on along the minus strand of CAWBEW010000001.1, from coordinate 56,575 downwards.
ATCGCAAGCTATTTGATTGCTTCACTTACCATTATTGTTTCTGCCGTTAGTGTTGGATTAAGCCAAGGATTAACCAATAAAGCCGCATTCAAAGCCATTGATATACAGCCAAGCATTAAAGATAAAATTAGCAATTTATCCTTGCTTAGTTCAGCGCTTATTGAAACAGCCGCAATTGTAAGCGTTTTTATTGCGCTGATTTTATTATTTGAAGATGGACAGGTTTTAAATCCATTTTACAGCGATCTGGCAAAAATTGGGGTGGGATTTGCAATAATTGGTTCAGGGTTGGTTATCGGACTCGTTTCTTCATGGCCCGCCCAAGAAGCCTGCTATGCAACGGCTCGCCAACCATTTCATGCGCAATGGATATTTAATTTCACGCTTATTGTTTTATCCGTTATTCAAACGCCCCTTATTCTTGCATTTATCGTTGCACTGTTTATTAAATTTCAAGCTGTTTTTACCAATTCACTCGAGGATAGTTTACGATTAATTGGCGCTGGCATTGCTATTGGATTAGGATGCATCGGGCCTGCTCTGGGACTTGCTCATTTTGCACGAACAGCGATTCAAGGAATCGGGAGCAATCGAAATGCCTCTGGACGAATTCTCACCTTCACCTTCATTAGCCAAGCTATCATTGAATCTCCCATAATATTTGCATTAGTAACTTCGCTCTTTTTATTACTCGGCGGCATGCCTAAAACGCTCATAAGTGGCATTGCTATGCTCATGGCAGGCATTACTACAGGACTGGGAATGTTTGGCCCGGGATTAAGTTCCGGAAAAACTGCCGCAAGCGCATGCAAAGAGATTGCTGCCAATCCTGAAAACTATTCTGCGCTCGCAAAAACCAGCATCTTTGCGCAAGGGGTTATTGATACTGCAGCCATTTATGTGTTGCTTATTGCCTTAAGTTTTATTTTATTTGTGCGTTAAAATATCCCAACCGTTCGGGTCGATGGAGCCCTTCGTCAAGCTCAGGATGAACTCCGCGAATGGCCTGCCCGCCGAAGCTTGCCAAGCCGCAAGGCCTGGATAAGCGAAGGCCGGGAGACCTCTCCACTCGGGCCTACGGCCCTCTATCGAGGCGAACGGAGAAAAAACAAGTGCGTTAGCTATCACTCAGCTTTTTAAGCTCCTGAGCAATAGTAGCCAATTGACCAATTTTTAATAATTCCGGTGTTTCTTGTGATTTCTGTTTAGATAAAGCAAGCACCTCTTCTAATTGCACACCCAGGCCTTTTGCCTGTTTTTGCAAATAGCACAATTCAGTTTTAGCAGAATTTTCTTTTTTGAGTGCATCTTCATAGAGTTCAGTCTGCTGCCCATAGGCAATATGCATCAACTCAAGTTGTGCATTTAATATACGAATATGGTCTTGGAGTTTTGTGATAAGATCCTGATTTTCTTTAAGGCCTTCATCTTTTCCCGCTCTTCTAGAGGCCTCAACTAAATCTTTTACCGCTCCAAAGCAATACATAGGTGGAAGTGGCTCTGCTTGTGAAGATTCCATAGCTTTGATTACGGGAAACAATCGCAAAAACAGAATCATTAAAAGCATGATCTTATTTCTCATTCTTCTCCTCTTCAAAATATGTATGCTCCAGTATATTGAATAAGAACTGGTAAAAACACCTATTAACTAAATTACAGAAACATATGAAAAATATACCCCAATTCCTACTAGTCAAAAACCAGAGACTCAGCTATAGTTAATCGTATGGGTCCCAAGAAAAAATAACCCACTTTTAGGGGACCGCTTAATTGTTATCTCATTTACCATTTTCTATAAAGTGCGTACTCATGAAAGACCACAAAATATCGCTTTCGACGGCTATCTTGCTCAATATGAACATTATGATTGGATCAGGAATCCTTATCGGGCCTGGTGCATCAGCTGCCATTTCTGGCAATGCGTCATTTTTAGCCTGGCCGTTAGTCGCACTATTATTTTTACCGATTGTGCTCTGTACTATTGAGCTGTCTCGGCTCTTTCCCGGGGCAGGCGGCTTCTATTTATATGCCAAACAAGGCTTAAATAGAACGGCAGGGTTTGTAAGCGGTTGGCTCTATATTGTTGGTTATACGTTTGCCGCAACGGTAGAACTACTGGCCTTGCAAGATATTTTGGTTAAAAAATGCGGTGCTAATGCATTTACCGGCAATCCTCTCTTATTTAATTTTGTAACGATCGCAGCGGTTCTTGTGTTCAGCCTATTGAGCTTAAAATTAGTGAGCAAATTCCTTGATTCACTCACCATAGTAAAAATTATGCCATTGGTGATTCTAATTGTGTTGCTCCCGTTTATTATCAATCCTTCATTTGCCATTACTGGCTCTGAACTTGCACTCCTTCCTGCTTCATTAACACTTCCGATTTTTGGGTATTTTGGATTTGAATATTGTGTTGGGGTAAGCCATCTGATTAAAGACAGTGAAAAAAATGCACCGAAGGCCATCTTAATCGGATTTTTAGGCACGGGTCTGCTTTATATGCTTTTCCATTTTGGATTACTTAACCTTATGGGCGCACAAAATCTTGCATGCTTGGGCGCACCCAACTTCCCTGATTTTATCAGCTTGCCAATTCCTTATCTTAAGGCATTGCTTGCAATTTTGATTCCTATGGCTTCAATTCTTATTTTTATTGCAAGTTTGATCGGTATGATTAATGCAAATGCAATTTTGCTGCAATCAATGGCCCAAGAAGGGCTTTTTAAAGGTGGTGCTTTCTTAACTGCCACAACAAACTTAGGCAGGCCGTGGGCGGGACTAGCATTACAAGGATTTATTGTGTTTCTGATCGCAACATTCATCCCAAGCATTCCCTTGGTTGGGGGCCTTTGCATCTTTGGGGTATTCCTCTCATTCTTCTTGCCACTCGTTTCACTTTTGATTGTGCATAAACGCAAGGCAAGTCACGGCAGAATTCCACTCACCATTCTTGGACTTATTGCAGTTCTAGGATTTATTGGTTATAGCTGGTATACCCTCAGCACTGATATGTCAACCCGTTTTGCATATACGGCTGTCTTAATTGCAGCATTTACGGTTGGCATGGTTCTTTATAATCGTAAAGAAAAATAAAATCATTATTGTATAGGGGCGCCTTTTTAAGGCGCCCATTTTTTTTACCATCTTCTCAAAAAAAATATTTCATCATAGACTCAAAACAGTCATCTTGTTTTTAAAAAAGGAGTTCAGATGTTTTGCCGCCATATTCCCAATCGTTGTGAAACCGCATTATCAATTGTCCGCATTACTCTCGGTGTGATTTTCGTTGCGCATGGATCACAAAAAGTATTGGGGCTTTTTGGTGGCCCTGGCCTTGATGGATTTGTGCAATGGGCGGGTAAATATGGCATTGCGCCGCTGCTTGCAAAGGCAGCAGCGTGTGCTGAACTATTAGGCGGCTTCTTACTATTAAGCGGAATCGCTGCAGAAATTGGCGCACTCATGGTGATACCGGTAATGCTCGGCGCAGTATGGTTTATACATTGGAACAGTGGATTTTTCTCGCAAAATGGCGGCTATGAATATCCATTAAGCCTTGTTTTATTTTTATTAGCAATCGTAATTGGTGGACCAGGAAAATGGTATGCATGGTGCGCATGCAAACTCACCGGTTGCAGTTGCAAGCATAAATCCTAATCTTTGCGAAAAGCTGGTGGCATCTTTTCTCCTGTCAATAAAAATTCTTGGGTATGCTCCACCAGCTCAGGTAATAAAAACTGTAAATATGATTGAGGATCTTTTTGCAGTTGTTTCATTGAAGATGTAGCTGACCAACCATCCAAAATATCTGCCATTTTTGTGTAGACATTAATTCTTTGTACTCTCCATTCGTTTAATTCATCATCATCACTAACATCACTGTTTTCTTTGTCCGCTTCTAAATTATTTTTATAGTCTTCTGCTTTTCTACGCGCAACAGCTGCAGGAACTTCGCCCTGCGAATTAGTAAGGGTTGGATCGGCTCCGTAGGCACACAGCATTTTTAAGGCTTCAAAGGAGCTCTTTTGATCGGTATCAGAGTAGACAGCATTGTGAAGGGGGGTCCAGCGGCTCGAATCAGAAACTTGCAAATTAGGATTAGCTCCATACGCTAATAAAACAGCTGCCATTTTTGATGATAAAGCGAATTGAAGTATTGGGGCATTTCCTTCTTTATTATGTGTATTTATAATATTTTGAAGTATTTTATGTTTTTTTGCATGTTCGAGTATTAGCGCTGCATTTTTTGTTGGCGATTCATTAGATGTAACCATTTTATGTAATATACCGTCACCTTCGGTATTTTTAAGGGTGACATCTGCGTCTGCGTGTAATAATTGTTGCACGATATCATTATGGTCATCCAAACTTACAACCGCGTGAAGTGGTAAATCTTCTAACTGCGGATCAACTTGATTAATATCTTTTTTTTCTGCGGGTAATTGCAGAACCCGAGAACGAATTTCGGCTTGTTTTTGAGCTTGCCTTTCACCATAACCGTCAAGATCAAAACAAAACGCAGATTCAATATCCATGGCATTGGTAATTGATGCTACGCTTAAAAGTATGTATAGAATTTGCACATTATACTTAATCATAAAAAACCTTAACCCAATCATTCTTGAAGTAACAGTTGAAAGATTTTATACTATAGCATCTAATAATACAATAACCGCAAAGGATAGTATGAAATTCTTTCATTCATTAATGCTTGTATTACTCTTTTCAATTTCTGCGCATGCAACGATAGTCGAGCATATCGAATTTGCCTCCATTCTTAATTATATCAAACAAGAAGATTGCCATAAAAATACGGTCGTAATTCTTGATATTGATAACACCATTGGCATCCAAGGGCATCCGTTCCAGATGTTTGGCGGCGATATGTGGGTAAATTATGAGATTAGTAAACTCATAAAAGATGGCTTGCATCCGCAAGAAGCCACTGCAAAAATCCTGCCATTGTACTTCAAATTAACGCATTGTGTTGATTTAAAGCCTGTTGAAGCAACTACCGTTGATACTATTAAACAATTACAAGCGCTGGGAGTCACGGTTATTGCATGCACCATCCGCTCAGTTGAAATCAGTGATCGCACCATTGAGCAATTAAAAGCAATTGGCGTTGATCTTGAGCACTCTGCTTTAGGGTATGATGAATTGCTTAATCACGATCCATACTTTTGCTACAAAAATGGCATCATATTCTGTTGTGGTGGAGATAAGGGGATCACCTTGCAACATATTCTCAAACACTTTGAACATACGCCAACAAAAGTGATCGTGGTTGATGATAAAGAAAAATATTTGCATCAAATTAAACGAGTCTTACATCCTGATGTAGAATTTATTGGAATTCGATATGGCCATCTGGATGAGAAAGTAGCAAACTTTGATGCTGCCTTGGCAGAACAAGAAAAGCTGGCATATTTAGCAGTCAGTGCATAATAATAAACCGCTCGTGGTGAGCCTGTCGAACCATTCGAGCGCTCGTATCCTTCGACCAGCCCAGGACGAGCGGAAGGACGCGTTTACTCTCGAGCAACGTCGGGGGTCGAGGCGAACGGATTTGTCCTGCCAGCTTCTTATATCAAGTTCACGTTGATTAAAAATCTAATCTTTCTTATATCCACATTCTTTATCAGAGCAGAATAAAGTAACCTTACCTTCTTTATCAACCTTTTTGACTAAGAATGGCAACTTACATTTTGGGCATGGTGTTTCTTCAATATCGCCAAATACTGCAAATTTGCATTTTGGATAATTATTGCACCCCCAGAATGTGCCGCCGCGCCAACGGCGTTGCACCACTTCTCCGCCATCCAATGGGCATGGGAATTTAGCTTTCACATGATGAATATATTTACATTCAGGATACCCAGAACAAGAAACAAAGGGCCCAAATTTACCAATAATCTGACGCAATGGTTTACCGCATTGCGGGCACTTTTCACTCGAGCACTTGTGGTTCAGGGGCTTTAACTAATTCGATCTCCCCTTGTTCATTGCGTTTAAAGTTAGTAGTGAAATCGCATTTTGGATAGCCAAGACATCCTAAAAATTCCCCTGATTTTCCGAAGCGAATTGCAAGTTTATGTTTGCCACATTTAGGGCAGGTAATATCCGTAGGTTCGGCAACACGTTTGCCATCCTGGCCTTTAAATTCTTTTACATCTTTAGTAAATGGTTCATAGAAACCACGCAATAATGTATCCCGATCAAGTTCGCCCTGCGCCACCTTATCAAGATGCTCTTCCATATGAGCAGTAAACTTAATATCCATAATTTTAGGGAGATTCTCTACCAGCATCTTAGTTACGGTCATGCCCAATTCGGTTGGATTAAAGCGTTTCTTGGTATCAACCACCGTATATTGCCGGGCACGAATGGTATTCATAATGGTTGCATAGGTACTCGGGCGGCCAATACCTTCTTTTTCTAAATCTTTAACAAGTGAAGCCTCAGTGAATCGCGGAGGCGGCTGGGTAAAATGTTGTTTTGGATTAACTTTATTGAGATCCAATTCATCATTTTTTTTGATGCCTTTTGGCAATACTACTTTACCCTCTTTTTCTTCATCCTCATCGGCAGCATTATATACTTTTAAAAATCCATCAAAGATCAGTGTTGATCCGGTTACTTTAAAAGTAAATTCTCCCCCTTTGATTACCACTTGGCGCTGGGCATACAGAGCCGGCTTCATTTGGCAAGCTATAAAACGCTTCCAAATCAGCTCATATAAAACACCTAAATCTTTTGGTAAGAATTTACGCGCGTGATCGGGAGTAATAAACGCATCAATTGGTCGGACGGCTTCATGCGCATCTTGCGTAGCAACGTCTTTTTCTTTGCCTTTTGAAGCTTTTGCATAGAAATTAGCCTGCGCCGGTAAATAATCTTTATCAAAATTTTTACTAATAAATTCACGGGCTTGTTTTAATGCGGTATCAGAAAGACGCAAACTATCAGTACGCATATAAGTGATTAATGCAACAGGAGTGCTTGCATCTTCTAATGGCACACCCTCATATAATTGTTGCGCTAACTGCATCGTCTTTTTAACCGAAAACCCAAGCTGATTAAATGCAGCCTGCTGCAAGGTACTGGTCATAAAAGGAGGTAACGGATTTTTAGTACGTTCTTTATCAGTGATGGATTCGATGGCATAGTCTGCTTTTTTAATCCGAGCAACAATGTCATCAGCCTCTTTTTTATTTTTTATATCGGCCTTTTCTTTGCCAATTTGAGTAAGCGCTGCTTCAATGGTGCCATCTTCATGCTTAAAAAGCCCTGCAATGGTCCAATATTCTTCAGGTTTAAAGCTGCGAATTGCTTCTTCGCGATCGCAAATTAACCGCAAAGCCACCGATTGCACACGTCCGGCCGAAAGCCCGGGAGCTATTTTTACCCAGAGAATGGGCGATACTTCATAGCCCACCCATCGATCAAGAACCCGGCGCGCCTGCTGTGCCGCAACTTTATTCAGATCCACATCACTGGGGTGCTCAATAGCTTCTTGAATGGCGGTTTTAGTAATTTCGTTAAACGTAATGCGGTGAATTTTTGCCTTTTTGGCAACCTTTTTTACTTCTTGTTCAACGTGCCAGGCTATAATTTCACCTTCACGATCAGGGTCTGGCGCTAAGTAAATTTCATCGGCCACCGACGCTGCTTTAGCAATTTCGGCAATCGTTTTATCTTTATTTTCGATAGGTACATAATCAATTTCTATTGAGCCATTAATCGTTACCCCAGTTTTTTTGGTAGGAAGATCCTTTATATGCCCCATTGTGGACATAATTTTAAAATCTTTACCTAAAAACTTTGATATCGTTTTAATTTTGGCCGGAGACTCTACAATTAATAGCTTTTTCATATCCATTTCTCGTCATTATTACAATGCTAGATGCTTCATTAATCTATTGCATATTCTTATAACAAATACCAATTTTGGCCCTTTTGGGTCCTTTTTATAGTATCTAAAAAATTTACTAAATGTCAAATATTTCCATGAGCTCTCTTGTAAGAGAGCTCAATATATGCTAATTTTGCCCTGAATCCCTAAAAATTCGGTAAGGAATAGGCATGTATTACTTTTTTCGATCGTGGCGAGAATCAGTATCAGTATTTATCCCCAAACATGCAAAGCTTTTTTTTCTGGTGACCGCAAAGTCCATAATGGCATCCTATAAGCTTATAGCGGTGCATCTCTGGTGGCTTTTTGGGCTCAGTTATCTTACTGATCTGCTTTATTCTCGATATTTTGGAATCAATAGCTATTTTTGTATTGTTCCCTTATTATCATGGTTTTTAACCATCTTTTTTATCTATTTAATTGTAAGGCCATCAATCAAGCGAAAAAAATGGGATTATTATAAAGGGTATCTCTTACGCTTTGGCTATTTCGTCTTGTTTAGCATCATTGCCTTTATGATTCCGGTATTATTACTGCTGATCGGTAATAAAATTGCCTTTTTGACCTTCTCAATTAGTTGGGTGTTTTATGTCTTATTTTTGCCATTATTAATCATACCAATTTTGATCTCATTTTTAATCGCTCCAAATGTAGTTACTTTATACACCTCTCCATTACTCACTTTTTTAATTCTTTTTATGCTGGATAGCACTGGCAGTATTTCTGATGTTTTTCAATCAATCGTACGTGCATTTAAAATGATGATCTATAATTATCCATTTTGTATTATCACGTTCATCATTTTTATACTGTGCTCAGTGATTGGGCAACTGGCAATCATTCATTTTTTTGGTAGAGATAGTATTTTACTTTCTTCTTTGGCTGCTAATCTCATTTTGCCTATACCCTTATGCATTCTTAGTAATTTTTATATAAAACGGCTTCATGATCAGTTTGCACTTTACTACCCTGAAACGGTTAAGGAATGAAGCAATGATTACCCTATTCAACATTATTCATACCTTAGTCGGCAGATTCTTGCTCGTTATTCTTTTTATTTTTATTCTTATCCCGCTCTCAATGTGTCTCTTTTCACGAAAAAAGCTGCTCGTGGATAATAAATTGTTTATGTTTATTCAACAGTTTTTTTATTGGGCTGCTCTTAAATGCACCTTAGTGCCAATTCGCTATATTGGGCTTGATAATATCCCCGATCAACCGTGCATTATTGTTGCCAATCATCAATCATCTCTTGATATTCCCTTAATCGGTTGCGCATTAAAAAATCGGCCACATATATGGCTTTCATGGGCTGCATTGGCAAAAACTCCTTTATTGGGCTTTATTGTTCCGCGCGTTTCAGTTCTGGTTGATATGTCCAGCCCCGTTAAAGGACTGCGCACGTTAGTGCAAGCAATTGATATAGTAAAAAAGCACACGTGGGATCTTATTATTTTTCCTGAGGGGGGCCGCTTTACTGATGGCGCAATACATCCATTTTTTGGTGGATTTGCATTAATTGCAAAAAAAGTTGATCGGCCGGTGGTTCCTATTAAAATTACTGGGGCTAATAAAGTGTATCCTCCCAAAACATTTTGGGCATTTTATCATCCGGTTACCGTTATTATCGGTACACCCATGGTCATGCAGCCGGATGAAAGCGAAGAAGCTTTTAAGGGTCGAGTTTATAATTGGTTTGTGGATAATGCCAAGGATTAATCATGGACTATTTCATCAGATTCGCCGCAATGTCAACGCTGTATTGGCTTGTACCATCACTGCTCATAGTTATTCTTATCAAAAAAGGGATGCCAAAGGCTTTTTATGAGTATCCTTTGGTATCATCATTGGCAAAATTAAAAAAAACAGCGGCCCCCACTCACAAAAAAATCTTTTGGGTGGTTAGAATTCTTGTTCTGGGGCTGCTGGCATTTTTAATCGCAAAACCTCAATTAGTGGATAATCGCTCGAATGTTATTGTTGATGGCATTGACATTATTCTGGTACTCGATGTTTCAGGCAGCATGCAATTTCAAGATTATGCGGACGATCAGAGATCGCGCCTTCAAGTGGCAAAAGATGAAGCGTCGCGATTTGTTCACAAACGAACTAATGACTCGATAGGCTTAGTGATTTTTGGCAAAGATGCACTCTCGCGCGTTCCTCTAACCCTCGATAAAAAAATAATTGATAATCTGATCAGCACTTTAGAGATAGGAATCATCGATCCGGATGGCACCGTTTTGAGTACCGCAATTATTACTGCTGCCAATAGACTCAAAAACTCAAAAGCAAAAAGTAAAATTATGATTGTACTCACCGATGGTGCACCCAGCGAGAATGATACTGATCCAGCACTTGCTATAGAGCTTGCAAAAAAGATGAACATAAAAATCTATACCGTGGGCATTGGGAGTGATGAAGAACAATTTTTAATGCATCCACTTTATGGATTAATTCCAAAACCTAAAATTAATAAAACATTGCTCACTAAAATTGCACAAGAAACGGGAGGCAAGTTCTTCTTGGCTCGCAATTCTAAAGATATGCGCACGATTTATGATACCATCGACACTTTGGAAAAAACTACACATGAAACGTCGCTGTTTAACAAATATTATGATATTTTTATTCCGTTTGTATGGGGAATTATCATTCTTTTGTTTGTTGAGCTCATTCTTTCAACAACGATTTGGTTTGGTATATAACTATGAATAATTGGTTTGGAATCTGCTGGGCCCAGCCTGAAAATAGTAACTATTTTATACTCTTTATTATTGCGCTTGCGCTTATACTCTACCGCTGGATGCGCACTGCGCAGCTTATTGCCATTCTGGGCAAAACGGTTCATGGCCTTAAATTTCTCCATAACACTTCTTATATACGCGTAACAATCAAAAGCATTCTCTGGCTTTTGGGACTCTTTTTTATATTTCTTACCCTTTTACATCCATGCTGGAATACTAAAGATGAAAAAGTAATCCAAGAGGGTCGCGATCTATTTATCGCGCTTGATATTTCCCGCTCCATGCTCGCGCACGATATTAGTCCGTCCCGCTTAGAATTTGCAAAACAAAAAATCACCGCGCTGGTTAATGCACTTCCTTCCGAACGGATTGGATTAATTTTATTTTCTGGTTCAAGCTTTGTACAATGCCCACTCACTCGTGATCGGAATGCATTTTTTATGTATCTCAATCAAATTGATGTTGATACGATTGCTTCGGGCAGCACCGCGCTCGATCAAGCAATTGGCCAAGCCTTGAACGCATTTAAACAAAGCGGAAGCCAGAAAAATAAACTTCTGGTTATTTTTACTGATGGAGAAGATTTTTCAAGCAATCTTTCATCATTCAAACAAGAAGCACAACACCAAGGGCTCACTATTTTTACGATCGGCATTGGTACTCAGCACGGTGCACCAATTCCATTATTCGATCAATTTGGTAAACAATCGGGCCATCTTAAAGATAGAAATGGCAATGTAGTAATTTCAAAACTGAATGAAGGAATTTTGCAAACACTTGCGCAGGATCTTGGCGGGATTTACATTCACCCTTGCCAGGATAATCATGATTTAAAACAACTGGTACAATTGGTGCAAAATCGCGAAAAAGAAATGATTGAAGAGCGCACGATGGCCCAGCGCGAAGAGCAATATCCGTGGTTTTTATTAGTTAGTTTTATTCTTTTAGCGGTTGACTGGTTGTTATGATAATCTGTGCAATTTTTCTATTACTGAGTGTTTATCCTGCCCTTGCCATATTTGATTATGATCGCGCAATAGCGCAAAGCCAAAAAGGCAACTGGAACGATGCTACCCAGCGTTTGAAAAAAGCACTCGCCGATCATCCTGAAAATGCTGATATTCTTTATGATTTAGGAGTAAGCACCTTTAAAAATGCGGAATTTGATAAGGCACTGGCATATTTTACTAAATCAGCAGACACTGCCACTGCCCCACAGGCATTACGCGAGCAAGCATATTTTAATGCAGGAAATGCGCAGGTGCGATTAAAACAATTAGAGCAGGCCATTGAATCATATGATAAAGTGCTTGCACTCAATCCTGATCATAAAAAAGCAAAACATAACAAAGAAGTAGTAAAAAAAATGCTCGAGTCCAGCCTACGCGATAAAGCTTCGGCGGACAGGCAACAGAAAGAGGAGAAGGAACAAAAAAATAAGGAGAAAGAAGACGAAAACAAACAAAATCAACAAGATCAAAAAAATAACGAAAAGCAAAAAGATTCGGATTCGCGGCAAAACAAAGACCAGTCCCAAGACCAACAGCAAGAAGATAACAATAAATCACAAAATCAAAAATCCGCCGACGATAAATCGGAGTCTAACCCGAGCAAAGACCAAGGGGCGGACAAGCAAGAAAAAGAGCAAGAAAAGAAGAAAGATCAATCCGCCGACGCCAAGGCTATGGCGGACAAGCAAAAACAGCAAAAAAATAATCAAGAACAGGAGAAGCAGTCCCCCGCTACTAATCAAAAATCCACCGAAGCTAATCAAAAACTTTCTGCAGCATTAGAACATGCGCTTAACGAACGTGAAAAAAAAGATGCGCAACTCAATAAAAAAATGATCAAAGCGATGGCGGAAGCGCAAAATGGAGGCAAGAATGGCAACAATTGTTGGTAGCCAAAAGATCAATGGTTCGATACACTCACTTCGTTCGCACTCACCATGTGTATATTTGTTACACATCCTGAGTAGCGCTTTAGCGCATATCGAAGGATCGGGACGCATGGCAAAAACTTTTATTTTGCTATTAACCATCTTTCTTCCCATCTTCCCTGCTACCATACAACTAAAAGTTTCAACAACAGAAAATGTCGGGCTTTTAGAAGCGGGCATTGGCCAACCATTTTTGCTCCATGTTATTGTGGAAAATGCGAGCAATACCGCACAATATCCGATTATTAAAAATGTAGAAAAATATAATGTTCGGCGCAGTGGTTTTCAAATGAATATGGTTAATAGCCATACTTGCACCACCTATTCATATCAAATTCGCATCGATGAGCTGGGCAGCTATACACTTGGGCCAGCTCAAATTACTGAAACAACGGGAATCATAGAATCAGAGCCGCTCCAAATCACGGTTGCTCAAGAACAAAAAACCGTTGAAGCCAAGCGAAATTCTGATTCAAAATCGAAATCAAGTTTTTTGCGACTTACCTGCAATAAAAATATAGTAACGGTAGGCGAGCGCGCACAGTGCACCTTAACGTTTTATACTGCCGATCAATTGGTAAGTTTGCAAACGCTCATTGAACCCGATCAAAGTAGTATTAATGGATTTATAATAAAAAATAAAACAGGGCCGATTACCGGAAATCAAACTATTAATGGGACGCAGCACCGATATGCGCAATGGAGCTGGGATATAATTCCAACCAAACCGGGAACGATCGTAATTCCAGCCTATGCAGCTGATTATAATACGCAAACAAATAACAATATGTTTGCGCTTTTTTTTAAGAACAACGATCTTAAACGCACCTATTCAAATACCATCAGCCTCACGGCAAACCCCCTTCCTTCCAATACAAGCAAACCAATGCTCATTGGATCAGTAACCCAATTTTCTGCAAAAATAGAGCCGGGGCGTGCACGCGTTGGAGAAGGAATGGTACTCACCCTTTCTCTTACCAGTGATGGAGATCTGGATGCAATGCAGATGATCCCTTTAGTTGGCATGCCCGAACAACTAAAATGGTATGAATCTAAAGCATATGATGAACCATCTAAAGCTGATCCAACATTCACTAGTCATTCCATGGAATATATTGTGCAGGCATTGCAACCGGGTGATTATCAAATTCCTGCGCAAGAAATTACCTATTTTGATACCCGTGATCGCGCATATAAAACATGCAAAACTAATCAATTAAGCGTAACCATTACCGGAACAGCGCCGAATTCAAAAAAAACTGGCGAGAATCAAAATATGAAAATTGAAACTGCGCTGGCTATTGAAACTACCGATGAAATTAAACCGATCGCGCAGTATGGCCCATGGACCGCACAACCATTGCGCTTGGTACCATGGCAATTGTATTGGCTTCTGACTGCAATAATGACCATCGCATGGCTTCTTTTTATATTGATCACCACTAATCAGTCGTGGCTCTATAAAAGGGTAGCGCGCTGGAATTCGAATATCTCTTTGTATAGTAGGGCACGCAAACAAATTAAAGATGCGCATACTGCCGGCAATTATTCAGCATTTTACACTATTTTTATAAATTTACTTGCGGCACACTATGGGCTTGAAACTGCACAAGTTTCGCCGGAAATAATCGAAGAAAAATTAAGAGCCTCTGGTTTATCAGCACAAGCATTACAAGATTGGAAATTATTTTATACGCGCATTGCCGAATCAGGTTTTTATAAACAATCAAGTGACCCGTATTGGCATTCACATCTTTATGAGCAGGCACTCTATTGGATAGATATTATTGAAAAATTACCGCGAAGGAATCTGCAATGAAAACTTCAGCGCAAGAGTTATTTTTACAAGCAAATCAATGCTATTCAAAACAAGAGTATCAAAATGCGTCACAATTGTATGAAAAGATACCTCAGAAATCTGCAGTAATCTGGTATAACTTAGGTAATTGTGCGTATAAAAATGGCAAGGAACTTGAAGCGCTTTTATATTGGAAACGAGCACAAAAAAATGGCGATAGCGCCATGAGAAATGATAGTTCATATAATTGTGCGGTTGTATCAAAAAAATTAAACATTACTCAATCATCGCCTCCCCTGCAAAATATACCGCCGCTGCCGCTTCAAATTTTATTTTTTTGCACATTTAGTGTATTTTTGGTCTTTAACCGCAAACTCTGGCGTGCAAAAAAGTTTGTATCGCTTGCAGCAGTTGCATTGTTGATGATCGCTTCTGGTGCGCTCACCGTTGCATCATATCGCACACATGCAAGTGTTTATGCATTAGTAATGCATGATGCATGCTCAATGTATGCAGGCCCCGATAGCCACTATCATGAAATTGCACAAATACCTCAAGCAAGTGAATTGGTAATCAAAGAAAAAAAAGATGGATGGTGTAAAATTTCATGGTCGGATTACACTGGTTGGATACAAAATAGCAACATTGAAGTAATTTAAAACAGGAGTTTTCATGCGTTACATTCTTTTTCTTCTATCATTGACCGCGCTCTATGCTGGGGCCATGCAAAAGTCCGTTGAAAAAGATTTACTTTTGGGCAAACACCCTACTTTATGGGAGAGATCCAAATTATCCGAAGATTTATACCTTGCTCTTTTGAAAAAACGCGACTTTCTTGAGGGGTCTCCTGAAGCGCATCGAAATATAAAAACAAAACTTAATTGGGCTCAGAAAATCGCCGGAAATCACGGGCTTGCTGATAACTATAGATTTTTTGGCATGGTCATCGATCGTGGATTAGTAAAAGTATCTTTTGAATTTGACACCATTGTAAATCATGCAAGAAAACCTTCAACAGATCCGCAAAAAAAGGCAAGCATACTAGCAGCTTATGATTTACTAAGTAACATTACCAATTTCTTTACTGAAGATTTAGAGTTTTCTGTAAGCGAGAGACCGTCATCCGTTTGTCTCAGCCTAAACCTAACTGCATTATTCTTTAAATAACTATAAACTGATCGGAGAACAATCATTAAAAACCACATTAAACATCTTGGAAAAATCATTATCGGATGCGTAGCGCTAGCCCTATTGGGCCTGACTACGCTTTTAATTGTTGAATACCGCTTTTTTCATGATCAAGCACAAAAAATGCTGGAGCTCAAAGAAGAATATCGGGCCTATACTATTGCAGTAAAAAAAATTCTTAATGAATACAATGCAATGAAAGAGCAGGCCGGTGAAGATACTGAGTATGCGGCACAAGAAACGGGAGAATCTAAAGATTCATTTATTGTGGTTAATCGTGAGCCTAACTATCTCAAGAAATCAACCATCGAATATTGTCGCAAGCAGAATTTAGATTTTATTCTTAAAAAGCTAGATCCTAATGAATGGCTCGATTATACCGATCAGATCAAGAAAAAATCTGCAACGGCTCACGGCAAGAAAAAAAGATCACGCCGTGGCCGACGCATTACCAATGCGCCACTTAATCTGCACTATTCTGATGCACAATTAAATGCACCCAAAGATTTTGATTTTTCCTGGCCTATCAAACGTTCAGATTTCTGGCTTTCCTCATTCTTTGGGCCGCGCAGAAAGCCCGATCGCTCATGGGGATTCCATTATGGCATTGATATGGCAGCATGCCGGGGTACTCCGGCGCTGGCCGCTGCTGATGGCATTGTGATTCAAGCGCACTTTGATCCGGGATATGGCAATACCATCTTAATTTCTCACAACAATAAATATAAAACCCGCTATGCACATCTTGATAAAATGCTCGTTTCAGTCGGGCAAAAAGTTGATAAAGGAATGATGATTGGCAAAGTCGGATCTACCGGGCATGTGCGCAAAAAAAAAGGCAGGGATGCTTCTCACTTGCATTTTGAAATTTCTGCACATGGTAAAAAAGTTAATCCGCTTTCATTTTTTATGTAACATCAAATGAATTTATTGATAAGAGGATCCTCAATGAAAAAACAATTATTGTTTACTGCACTTTTATTAACAATACACATTGCTCATTCAATGCAAAAACCATCTTCAGAATCACCAACTGCTGAACAGGCTGATGAAATTGAAGTCAAATTCAATGATCATCTTCTTTTACCTGATGGTCACATGCGTGCAATATATGAGCCCTGGAACAAGCGTATACATATTAAATCTTTTGGTACTGATGGAAAAGAAAATGATAGGTTTTATCCACAACCAGAAATTAAATTTACAACCCCAAATACCACTATTGATCGGCTTTGTGGGATCTTGCAATACAAGCATTATATATTCTATGCAGCAATTGCTTCTATGAACAATCATGAAAAAGAAGCTTTGATTTTGCGTAGTCACAATATGTTAAGCAATAATTGTACCTATAGCCATACCCTTGAGGATACTCATTACCTTTCAGTTTCTTCATTAATTATTTCAAAGAATAAACTTTCGGTTGCAGGAGACCTCTATAATAAAAAAAATGACAAACATCAGAAATTTGTAGCAGTCTTCCCAAAAAAACATCATATCCCTGATGATGAATAGTTATAATAATCACAAATATCATTTTTAAAAGGAGTAAGCATTATGTTTCTCAGATTACTTTTGTCCACACTAATGGCCTTACCGTTACATGGCATGCAACCACAGTCCCAGGTGCAACCGCCAATAGCCAAAGTACCAGAGACGGTAGAAACCCTCGATCCACAATCAACAATCGTCGCGTTCGATCTTGATGAGGTTGTTTTAAATGGACGTGAAGCAGGATACACAAAATGGGCTACGGAGCATCCGCAATTTAGTAAAGCTATGCAAGAAGTGAAAACTGCCTATAAAAATGTTGATAAAGTCACCGAAGCAATCATCCAGGCTCATCCCGAGATGAAAGAGCTTGCTGAAGAATTTAAAAAACCAATAATCAACGCAAACACAAAGGATATCACTGAGATTGTTTCAAAACCGGAATATAAACAATGGTTAACCGAGCATCCTCAATTTAATAAAGCCATCGAAGAAGCAAAAAAGATACTTAAGCTTTCTGATGCTCATGCAATTATTAATAAAGCGGTCGAAGAACATCCTGAGATGAAAGAACTGGGCGAAGAATTTAAAAAAGTAATTATTACCGCACCACAAATTCAAGGTACTATCGATATTATCCATGCACTGGCAAAAAAGGGATATGGCATTGTTGCCGCGTCTAATATGACTGAAAGTACGTATAAATCGATGGTTGATAATAAAGTTTTGCCTGCAGAATTTACTAAAGAATTCTTCTTTGTTTCAGTTATTGATGCTAACAAAAAAAGTGACGGTAGCTACTATGAAAAGCCAGCAATCGAATATTATGAAAATCTTTTGAAATACATTGAAAGTAAACGTCCGGGTAAATTTAAAACCGTTATTTTTACTGACGATAAAAAAGCTAACGCAGACGGAGCTGCTGCTACCGGTAAGATTAAAGCGATTCATTTTGTAACTCCTGCTCAATTTAAGAGCGAGTTGCAAAAGCTTGGTGTTGCTATTGAGTAACACTCACTTTAAAACATAATTTCTTCCACAGCTTGTGGGGACTATTTAAAAACTTAAGTTATTTTATTGCGGCTCCGCGCCGCATGCGCCAGGAAGGGGTTTCGCAACCCCTCCTGGACCTCGTGCTCCAAAGGAGTGCCTTTGGAATCCCTGAAGCGGCGTGCGCTCCTTACGGCCCTCTTGGCTTTCGCCAATCGGGTAAACACGCTTTGGAGCTTACGCCCCATCAGCGGTTAGCTGACGCCTTCGCCGGAAAATACAATAATTTGTCTTCCTAAAGACTGCCGTGAGGCTGCCGACGCGTGCGAGGCAAGCCGAAAGCCGACACCGGCGACGCAAAGCCGCGTCAGCGGTTTTGCGTAACGTGGCAAAACGGCGCCAGGCGAGGATTTTTTCGGCAGCGAAAAGCTGGGATTCCGAAGGCCCGCCTTCGGCGCAACTTTTGGGATGCAAGGGGTTTTTTTTGCGAGAAAAATCCGCCTTGCTCTTGCGCCGAAGGTGCTATAAAAAATTTTTTGGTATACTAAGCAGAAACTCATTTCTTGCTAAAATAGTATCCAGTAATGCAGATAAAAAAATCTATAACCGTTATTAATACTTTAATACTTGCGTTATTCTTCTCAGTCATAGCAACAACGATCATTAGCTATGTTGCGATGGCCACACCAATCGGCCCGTGGATGGAAATGACGCTTGTTCTTATTGGTACTATTATCTTTAGATTCTTTTCAAATAAAATTGCCGCAACAACCCAAATGCGTGCGCTTGCATTTGCAACTGCTGCCGGTGGCATTGGCGGCGCTGTTGCAATGGCATGTGCATTTTCATTTCCAACGCTTTACTTTTTAGATCCAGCCCTTTTTAATCATTGGATGGCACATCCATTATATTTTTCTACAATTTTAGCAGGATTAGTTTTAGCAGCCGGCAGTTTTGGATTTTTAATTGCACACCATTGGCAAGATCGCTTTCTCTCTGATGAATCAATGATTTTTCCAATCGGCCAGATGGTCTATAATATGATCGCCATCCAAAACCAGTTTGGCAAGGCAATTCAACTGGCATTTGGAGCGGCAAGCGCATTAGTATACAGTTTGATCCAGAGCTTTTTTACTATCATTCCGGCTCGCCTAACCTTATTACCCGCATTAGATTGGAAAATTTTTTCCATCCCCCATGTTGCTGCGCGCACCGATATGCTTCCCATGTTTTGGGCAATCGGCTTTACCACTGGGCATGTGATTGCTATTCCCCTTTTAATTGCCGTGATTGCGAAGTTAGCACTGGTTGATCCGGTGCACAAATTATTTTTTATGCATCTTTCTCATACTGATTATGTGTTAGCATTTGGCGCAGGCATGGCTATACAAGGAGCCGCATTGGGGCTTATAGATCTACCTAAAATTCTACGAGACATGTATAAAAAGTTCCGAAAATGGTTTGCCAGGCTCGCCACGAACGAAGAAAATCAAAATCCGTTCGCCTTGAGCTCGGGCAAGGGTCATTCAATAACTCTCTTAATACCCGCAATTATTTTCCTCAGTTATTTTAGCTTCTCAATTCCCGCACAACTTTATTTGATTTCATTTACGGTGATTTGCGCCTACCAATTGCTCATCATAGCCGGCAAATTGGGAATTGCACCGCTGGGAAGGTTTGCGACATTCGTCATGATCCCGGGACTTTTACTATTCGGGTTTAATGCAACTCAAATCACCCTGCTTGCCGCGTTCGTAGAAATTTCATGCATTGTTGCAGTTGATAGTATGTTCGGGCAAAAGGTAGCACAATTAAGTTCTATTCCACCCCGCCATATGATGCATTACCAGTGGATTGGATTATTGGTAAGCGCTCTTGCAATTGGCGCAATTTTTTGGCTTTTAATTTCCCATTTTGGTTTAGGATCACCAGAACTTATTGCATCACGCGCACAAAGCAGAGCAGTACTCATTCATGCATTTAATTTTGATTATGTGGTAATGCTGCTTGGATTTTTGTTCAGTTATAGTTTAAAATTTCTAGGCATTAATGCCACGCTCGTTTTTGGCGGCTTACTTATGGGGCTTGATACTTCACTCATGCTTATTGCCGGCGGATTATCAACCTACTTGGTTAAAAATAAAGAAGACCATTACCCATTCTGGTCGGGTGTTTATGCAACCAATTCATTATGGGTATTTTTGAGAATGTTATTTTAAAAAGGATGTTTTATGCACAAATCTTTACTCATATTTTTCTTACTTTCTCTATCTTCATTTCTGGCAAGCATGGAAAAAACCGATGATCTGGATGCTGAAATAGAAAAAGAATATCCACTTTTTAAATCAGTAAAAAAAATTAAAAGCATTCTACAAGAGGTTAGCGAATCTTCTGAAAAAAATTTATTGCCCGGTCCACATCATAATCAAACAAAACAGGGCTTGCGTCTGCAAGTGCAAGATGCGCCCACGGCGTTGCATACACCTTGGGGGCAAATAAATCTATATGTAGATACCAATTACTTCTTAGAAGATTTAGCAATAACACAGTTATTTCTTAAACGAGTACGGGCAAAATTTTTGGGAATACCAAGCCTATCCATCTATCATGGCAAAAAAATTTACGAAATCATCCAACCTGTCAACCCGGCTGGCATAAAGCATGACATGTCAGATGACGAATGGGATAAATATCATGAAACAATAGAAAAACAAATACCAGAACAAGAATTGAAAAACTACCTTGGCAAAGAATGTTTTGTAACTTCTCATTATTGCGAGTGTAATGCACTTTATGAAATCACTCACATCGATGATAAACCAATTGAGCCGCTCGTTTTACTAGAAGAAAAAGATTTTCGCACAGAAGAAAAGCTAGCAAAAATATGGCATGCTTTAAATACAAAATATAATAAAGAAATGGAGCATGCAGATGAACTCAAATTTAAATAAGGACCAGAAAAAAATGCATGCTCTATTAAAAAAACTCGCCGTGCTGTTATTCCTCAGCTCACTAACTCATGCCACCTCATATGAAGAAATTAGACACCAAGTGGAGCAAGAAGCGAATGCTTCTATTCAACAAGCTCAAGATCGATTTTCACACGAATACCTTCCATCTCTATTTAAGATTGGCGCTACTACACTTATTGCCGGCACATTAGTGCCATTGGCCATACATGCCTCCAGTACAAACAACTTAAAAATGGAATGCGTCTATTCTGCCCTGGCCGGATTATTTGGCTATTTAAGCATTTTGCAACATGCAGAACTCATGGAAGAACGGCGCAGCACCAATCAAGCTATTCTTGAAGCAGATAGGGTATATCATAAAAAACTGGCTCACATTCACACTCGCCATTATTTACAAGATATCGCCAAATATCTTATGGATCGGCTTCAAATAACGGCTAAAAATTATCAACAAAATCAATCAGAGCCAAAACGGGAAGATTCAAATACCAAACAAAATATCGGTTCCTAATTTTTTTAATCTGTCGCCAGATTTTCAATCGGGATGCTGCAATATGGCTACAATAGAAATAACGTTTTTGCTTGGGCCATAATACCAAAAAATTCGATATGCCCCTGATGTTTTTTGTTGAGCATACGCTTCAAAGACTTTTTCTCCATGTGGCCCGGTTATGCCGTGATATTCATGGGTATTTAGGGATGGATGCCTTAAATTTGTTTCCATTAGTCCCAAAGCCTTAGCCACATCTTTGAGTATTCTCCTTTTAGATGGGTCATTTTTAAGATCGGCTAAATGGCTTTCGGCAGCTTCAGAATATTTTAATTTAAAAGCCATGACTTATTCTTTTAATAAAGCATCTAAATCAATTTCTCGATCCGCTTTTTGCTTTAAGGCCCTCTTAAGCTCGTCTACAATAGCCTTATTCTTAGGATCATAGAGCCACCGCTCGCGCTTAGGAACTTCTTTTATAGGTTCAAGGATAATTATGCCATCTTTCTCATATATCTTATAAAGATGCGATAATCCCTTCTTCCCCTGGGATATTTCTTTTGGTATGGTAAGCCGGTTACGAGAATCAACTTTTACGTATATAGTTTCTTTTTTCATAAATCACCTCTTTTTTATTTTACCCTAAAAGGGAAAAGGGGTAAAGAAATTGGCAAAAAATATCAAAAAAGTGTTTAAAAGTATAATGCAATAGAAGCTATGCTTTAATATCAAAAAGAATATCTTTTCCTAATTTTTTAATCTTACGCCAGCCGCCAGAGGGCAAACGTTTATTAATCATGATCACGATACCCGTTTTGCGATTGGGTATTACCGCAATATACGCATGAAATTCATTGGTAGTTCATCCTTTATCAAAAAGCGCATTTCCATTAAAGATATGGTCTTTTGGTAAAATTTTTTGATACGTATTCAGAGAAAAAATAATATTTTTAAAGGGTTATCATGCAAAAAATTCTATTAATTCTCACCTTAATCAGTTGTTCTCAGATTTTTGGCATGCGAAGTGAAGCAGATAAAGAAAAAGAACAGAACTATCGTATCCTGAATTTATTAATCCTTCAGGTTAATTTCAACGTTTTTGATAGCTCAAAAGCAATTTTTCAATTTCTTTATGCCCCAAACGATTGGCCCAGTCACGCGCAGTACGTCCTGTCTGATCAACATGCGCAATGTTAACTAGTTTAAGATTCGAAAAACTCAGCATACGCAATGCAGAAGTCATAAAATTCTCTGATTGTTGCGGTGCAAGCAAAGAATTTACTGCTTTGATATTACCCCGAATAGATGCCCAAATTAAGGGAGTCATTCCATTTACATCCGCCTCATTAAGAACATCCTTAGTTGCTTGAGAAATCAACTGATTCAATGAATCATTATCTTCATGGACAATAGCATCAATCAATTTTTTAAAAGAGGGCTTTTTATAGAGGCATACATATTTCAAACCAGTTTCAATTAATTCTTGGCTTTTGGAATTCTTTGGATACGGAGCACCATATTCAAAAAGCTTTATAGCAATATCCGTGTACGATGATTTTTTCATCAGATCAATAATGCTGACACCATCTGGAGTTAACACATTGCAATTCGCTCCATTTTCAAGCAAAAGCGTGACACAATCAAGATGAGGCGTTGTAACAGCCCATTGCAAAGGAGTTAATCCTTGCCCATCGGGCCCATCAACCGGAGCGCCGTGATGCAACAGCACTGCAGCTTTTTTATACTGGCCATTATTGCAGGCAATATGCAAAGCAGTTAACGCAATTGTATTTGCAGAAGGAGTGAAGAGCGGTAAATGCTCTGATTTTGCAGAAAATGAAGCTCCGGCTTCTAATAATGGCCTAATTGCTTCAAGCTTTCCCTCTTTTTGGCACGCAAGCATTAACGGCGTTGTTGTTCCTAGATTAGATCGGTTTTCAACATCTGCCCCTGAGCTGATTAAAAATGGAATTATGCTGATTATGTTTTATTGCAATGTGTAAGGGAGAATATCCATCCAGCCCATGGCTGGCATTTATCTGCGCTTTATAAGCGAGCAAAACTTTAAAGGTCGGAGTATCATTTAAAAATACGGCCAAATTAAGCGGAGTCGCAACATCAAGATCATCTTTTTGCTCAGGCGTAAGACCTTCAAAAAATGGATTGATAGTTATTTCTAATGGTGAGACTTTTTCATGTGGCTTGAGATTCCCCATATGCACATAGGTGCAATGTTGGTGAATATGATTTGCCAATACTGCCGCAACTTTATAATGTGCATTTTTTAGAATTGCTTCAACGTGAGTGGTATCTTTTTTTATTACCGATTCTATCAAGAATAATTTTTTGTTTTCAAATTCAATGTGCAGCTTTTGATTGCGAAATACTTCACTCAAATCGGTATCAGTAGGCCTTCTTTCCATTGCACGAATATTCGATAAAGCAACTGCTAAAGCGATGAAAGTTCGAGTGATATTTTTAATGGTGAAAGTTGAAGCCATAAGTTCTCCATATTGTATTGATTTCAAAGCTACACAGGCAATATACCATTATTCTCTGCAGAGAATAAACACTCACAAGCTAAAAAGAATATCCGTTCCTAATTTCTTAATCTGACGCCAGCCGCCATACGGTAGCCGTTTGTTTATCATGATTGCAATGCCAATTTTGCGATTAGGTAGTACCGCGACATACGCATGGAATCCATTGGTAGTCCCGCCTTTATCAAAAAGCGCATCGCTATTAAAATTTGGTAGCACTCTGAAATTTATTTTTGTTATCATAAAAAAAATCCCTCGACTGAGCTCGGGATGTTCGAAATAAGGAGCTGCTATGCCGGCAAATAACAATCATAAATTTAAAACATTCAAATTACTGATGCGCCTCTGGCAATTTTTGTGGGTTCCGCAATGGAAAATGCGCATCCGCGTAATCGCATCGCTCACCTTTACTGCTATTATGATTCTACTTAATGTTTCATTGCCACTCTTTTTTAGAAAAATTGTGAATTCGCTCTCATTATGCACGCCACAGCCGGTACCCTTGGTGTATGTAATTTTAATAGCCTATGGTACTTTATGGCTGCTAAGCCAAATTATTCAGCAATTGCGCGCCATTGTGCTGTATCGCTCACTGGAACACAGCATGCGCTTGCTTGCACTAAAAATTTTTGATCATCTGCTTAAACTTTCTCTCAGATTCCATCTTGATCGCAAAACCGGAGCGATTACTACCGCTATCGAGCGCGCTGAGGATGGCCTTGATCATATTTTCTGGGGAATTTTTTTATATATGATCAATACGCTCATTGAGATGGTTATTGTGGTGGGAATTCTCTTATATCTCTTTGGTCTGCTTTATGCAGGTACACTTTCATTGGTGATGATCGCCTATTTAGCATTTACTGTTTTTGCATTGAAAAAATCAGTTGCGGTACAAGAACATTATAATGATAAACGCCAAGAAGCGGGCGCTCGATTAGTTGATTCGTTGCTCAACATTGAAACGGTAAAAAATTTTGATAATGAACGTTATGAACATGAGCAATGCGATGAAATTTTACAAGAACAGGAAGATGCGGGAGTTATTAAATATGCCTATGATAGCTGGTTGCAAATTGGCCAAAGCATTATTGTTGGCATTGGATTAATAGTGCTCACCTGGATGAGCGGCAATGCAGTGCTCAAAGGTGCAATGAAGGTTGGGGATTTTGTATTAATCAATGGCTATTTATTGCAATTTATCTATCCTCTCAATCATTTTGGATATACCATTCGCTCAGTACGCAAAGGCCTGAATGATGTAGGCGCAGCAATGAATTTGCTCACGCTAAAACCCGAAATTAAAGATATGCCCCATGCCAAAGATCTAAAGATTGAACAGGCGACTATTGCTTTTGATAATGTCCAATTTGCGTATGATGAACGCAGAAAAATTTTAAAAGGCATTTCATTTAAAGTTCCTGCCGGCAAACATGTTGCATTTGTTGGCGCAACCGGTTCAGGAAAATCCACCATTGCACGATTGTTATTCCGTTTTTATGATGTCAGCGGCGGCAGCAT
Source organism: uncultured bacterium (assembly GCA_963788045.1). Classification (GTDB taxonomy): domain Bacteria; phylum Babelota; class Babeliae; order Babelales; family Vermiphilaceae; genus BTUB01. The sequence goes on along the minus strand of CAWBEW010000001.1, from coordinate 30,984 downwards.
TCAAATCAATGATCAGGATATTCGCACCATCAAACAAAACGCGTTGCATAAGGCAATCGGCATTGTTCCGCAAGATACCATCCTCTTTAACAACACGCTCTATTATAACATTGCCTATGGTAATCCTGATGCCAGCACGCAAGAAATAGAGCAAGCAATACAAATGGCACATCTTGATAAATTCATCAAGCGTTTGCCGGATGGGTATAATACTGAGGTTGGCGAACGCGGTTTAAAATTATCCGGCGGAGAAAAACAGCGAATCGCAATTGCAAGGGTACTACTCAAAAAACCGGCCATCTATATTTTTGATGAAGCAACCTCTGCGCTTGATACGCATACCGAGCGAGAAATTCAGAACAATCTTGAAGAAATCTCTGTTGGCGCAACCACACTCACTATTGCCCATCGACTTTCGACGGTGATAAATTCGGATATGATTATTGTGCTCGATCATGGGGTTATCGCCGAGCACGGTACCCATGAAGAGCTGCTTGAAAAAAATGGATTATATGCAAAACTGTGGCAACAACAAGTGCAAGAGAATGGGTAAATTTACATAAAAGGATAGAGAGAATGAACAAGCTATTATTAGCAATCGTATCATTAATTCCGGTGTATTCAGCTCTAAGTATGGAACTATTACCCACAAAGAATACCAAAGAAAAAGCTGAAACCGCTCAATCAATTCTGGCGGAAATAAAAAAAGCAAAACATGAGCAAGAAATTGTTTTCATACAAAAAGTAATGATTATGGGTAAAAAAAATCCCATAAATAATTTTGATCGAGATGCATTGAATAAGATAACAAGAAAAGCATCGTATCTGCCGCTGCTGACTCACTTCATAAAATCATTGGATTCAACCGAAAGATCGGCCGAATTTAAATCAGTGCTATTAGAAAAAGCGGATTTATATCAGAATTTCGAAGCTGTCAAAATTCTCTTGGCCCACGGTGCATACGGCAATGGACTTTTTCATAGAGTACTCGACTCTTATCATAGGGCAAACCTGGCCTATATTCCATTTATTCTCCGAAACAGCCAAGAACCTGAACACTTGACGGCCGCCGCACAAAAGTGGATTGATAAGCAAGAATGGTGCGAAGCCCGTTATACACACGGATTTGGCGATCGCTATGCTTCTTATGAGGATGCTCGAGTTGCAAGCGCACTTTTTTATTATGGCTTAAAGGTACCAACTCCTACCGGAACTTATTTCAAAGATTTTCTTACGCAAGCTCATGCGCACCGCGTTTTCCGTTTAGCATGTTATTTACACCGATGCATTCTTGGGAAAGCCAGTGAGAATCCCAATGAAAAAATACAAATATCAAGCCTCGAAAATAATACGAGGGACACGATTAAAATGGCTGGAAAAGGTAATCGATCGTCCATTAAACTTGATCCAAGCCTTCAGTTTCGCCCATTTATACAAATTGCTGAGCATGTATACGGACCTTTGAATGATCAGCAAAAAAAGTTTCTTGACCAATCATCAATGCTTGAGTACAAAAAGAGCAGAGAAAAAAAATGATTCAGTTCTCTGAAAGAAAGTGATCAATAATCTGTTTGCTGCCATAGATGCATAATGGGATACCTACTGCCGCAGCCGCAATAAATCCAAGAATTGATGAATCGGCAAAACGTACTTGAGCAACTTGTTTTCTTTCTTTTGCATCACGCTTAAGCTCATCATTATTTAGGTTATTTTTTAGCTGTAGATCAGCAACCTTGCTCACCAACTGGCATTCTAGCGCACGCCAGTGATGATTTGCGATCGCTGCAGCAACGCAGCCGATTCCGCCGGCAATTTGTAAAACTCCATGCCATGGACTATCGGCAGGTTTAATTTGACTTGGTGTTGCTAATGCTGCCAGTAATAAAGAAGATAAGATAATGCGTTTCATATAATCCTCCATTTGGATCATTAAAAGTTCATATTTTTATAATAGCAGATTGGCCAAAGAAATCAATTTAAATAGGCGATTTATTCAGATAGAAAACGCCAAGGGATTCTTTACCTGTCTTTCTTCTGGCAGGAGCAAATATCCCCGCTACAAATGTTTTCTATATGAAAACTTTCGATGAAAGAGCTTGACTTAGGGCTGTTTTGCTATAACCTTTAAACTATAATAGAATTTAAATCATTTTTTGGAGGCTTATGATGAATTCATCGAATACTAAAATTTCAAAATTAATACTGTCCCTGTTATTGATACCTACATTTTCTCAGCCCATGGAACAATCCGCTCAGAAAAACGAGGATCAAGGAAATAAAAAAACCTGGGTACAGTTCATTTACAATCATCCCTACATGACCTCTTTGGCAGGATACACGGCCTATAATTCTTTTAATTCTTTTATGAAAAAAAAGAATGAGACACAGGAATCATCTTCTGCATCGCATGCATCAATGAAGTCTGAATTAATAGAATCAGCCGATTATCATAAAATACTCGGCATTTCTGACAACGCAACTAAAGATGAAATAAAAAAAGCATATCAGCAAAAAGTTAAACAATATCACCCAGATCGCAATCCGGGAGATAAAAATGCCGCAAGCAAAATGCAAGAAATTAATGAGGCTTATAAAAAACTTTATCGTGGTGATGTGCTTCAGAAAACTGGGCCTTCTTATTCATTTAAAGGTTACAAAACCACCTTGCGACCAGACAAATTACCATTATGGTCATTACTTGCTATGTATGGCGGATTGGTATTGGCAGGCCCAATCATTAAGGTAGTGCTTGGCGGGCTCGGTATAAAATATGTATCTCACGAAGTGTTAGTACATAAAAACGAGAAACATGATCACAGTGGTTGGTTTTTTAAATGCCCACCAGAAAAACAAAATTTGGCAAAAAAATAAATTATACTTAACGAGCCGCTTGAAAAAGAGCGGCTTATTTATTTCTTGAGCTTTTTAAAAGCTACTCGCCAACGCATCTTTGATGCGAATAGCACCAGCCAATAATTTTTTAGGTTTTTGATAAGCAGCTATTAATCGCTTAATACTGAAGTAACCCGAAGACGTAGCAATACCCAAACCCAGAGTTGCAGTAAAGATCGCAATCTCATTTCTTCCTGCTTCTGCCGCCATCCCAGTTAAAGCAAAACAACCCAACCCTACATAGGCAGTCGCTCCCCAAACTGCGGACATAATAAGATCCCAACCAAGCATAGGCGCATGATGGTGTTTGACCATCCAATCATGGCGAACTGCTATCATTTTGTTAGCAAGGTCGATGTAGCTGGCAGCCTCTTGTTCAGAAAAAATATTGTGCTTATAAATATTTGTGAAATTCTCATAATCACTCTCAATGATGGTAGTCACCAGATCATCATGAGCATTTGCGCACACCGCAAGCGGTGTAAAAAGTAGCATCGTAAATAATGTAAATTGTTTCATAAAAAACCCATTAATATATGAAATTATCAGTTATGATGAAAATGAAATAATAAGCAAATGCTGTCAATCAAACTTAGCATTCTGAATCCAAACATTTATGTCTTTGATATGTTAACTGGAATCACCCCGACTGTTATTTTGTTGCCAAATAGAACTTCAATAATATAGCCTTGAACCGGATTAAAAATAAATTTGTCAAATGAGATACAAGTTACATAATCGAAATATTCAATTACCTTATCTAAATTTGCTTTGATGGGGGGTTGTGGGCCATCACTCCACTCAATATAAATATTTTTTTCAATCGGTTCGTTGAATAATTCACTAAGCACTGGAATAATCTGTTCTGGGTCATATCCGATGTATATTTTTTTATTTATTTTATTCCAATCAATCTTGCCCCAATTTGTAATTGGAAAAGTTTTCTTAAATTGTTCTGTTATCTCATCAGCTTCTTGATCTGAGACCATTTTAGTATTTAAAACTTCTAAGCACTCTTTATAAAGAGGGTTTTTTTCTAAAAAATTTATTGGCATAAAATACTTTAGTTAAATTGTTGATTTATAGTTTTCATAATCTTTGCTAAATCCTTTTCGTTTCCTGATTGCTGGAAAATGATCCTAGCTTGCTCAAGACTAGTTTCATTATTCATGTGTTTTAATAGAGCATTTATAGTTTGTTCATTTCCTTCGAAGGGAATACAAACTTCTTTACCCAGAGGACCTCTTCCAAGCCGATAATCAGTTACATTGATATGTGGACCTTTAATTGGATCATAATCGAGACGCATAGTTACTTTGTTGTCAAGCCACCGCCGACCAACAATTTTATTTTCACAAACACCAAATCTTCCAACATGAGGAATGCCTGAATTAGGATCAATTTTGCCAATAATTTTTAATGCTTCATTTCGTGCTTGCTCATAAGTTTGAACTTTAGATAGAATTACTTCTTGTCCACCATTTCTTACAGCTTGAGCTGCTTCTTTAAGAACCGAATTTTCGCCAACCTGTGTAGCAACTGCCCGTATTTCAATGCCTTCAACAGTAGTTGCAATAACTTCCGGATTTTTTACTGTTTGAGCAATGCGCTGCACCAATTCATTACCATGCAATTTGGTAGCCTTTGCAATTTTACCAAACGTTGCAAAAGCACGGGTGGTTATTAAATTTTCTACGGTTAATGCAGTTCCTTCGCGAACTACATCTTGGAATGTTACATGAGATGCCCGTTCTTGAATTTCTTGAAATATGGGCTCAAATTGCTTTGCATACTCACGTATAATTTGTTCATTTTGTTCTGGGGTGTTTAACATCGAAAATTTTTCTTCTAACACAGCATTGGCATACATTACTTTGGCCATTCCCAAAACAAGATTTTTAAAATCATAGAGCAATTCCTGTGGATGTGTTGCGGTATGAGAAAAATTACGTAACCCTTTGTAGAGGCCTTGTCCAAAGCTGCATGTTGTATCAAAACCAAACTTAGCTGCATTTTCGACATAACCTACCATCTGCCAACAGAAGTGAGATAATACGCTTGATTGCATAATATTACCTACAGAATTATATTCACGGCTGAGATCAGATACTTGCGTTGATAATTGTAATAACTGATGCAAATTTGATGATTCCACAAGTTGCAAACCAGAAAGATCATGCTGTTTAGCAACTTGTTTAAGAATATCAGCATGATTAACATGCTGAGCCAGTGTTCCCCTGAGCAACGCGTATTTTTGAGGGTCGAGCCCATTTTTTAACAAGAATTGAGTAACAGAAGGAAGCATTTCATAAGTTTTCAAACTTAATTCAGTGCCATTTTGAAGAAGCACTTTCGTGGTATTTTTATCTTCCTGGACATGGGCTACAACAGCACCCTCTTTCACGCCATCAAAATGCGGCATTGGAGCATCATATGTTGTTGAAAGCACATGTGAATTTAAGCCATTATGCAATAAAGCTTGTTCTAGATAAAATTCTCCTTGAGCATCGCCTAAAAGCATTGCGCGGTAGGCTTTATCAACGTTATTAATTTCATTCCATTTGCTTCCATCGAGATCATTAGCTATAAAGCGAACAGCCGCTTCTTGAATTTTTGTTTGTTTTAAATTATTTAGATCTTTACTATAATCAGCTAATTGTAATACACGCTGATCTCCGCTCGGATTTTTTAATGCATATCCCATGGCATAGGCAAATCTTAAATAGCTCGCATTACCTTCATTTAAGCCTTTTTGTAAGTAGTTTGCAGCGAGTTTGATGTGCATAAACTTTGATGGATGCAAAGCTGAACATTTTACGAGATTCCAGAGTAATGTTCTTTCGCTAATATGGGCAGATGTATCAATTTTAGAAGGCATTACACATATTAAGTTTTGTTGAGCCTTACAAACTCCTCGGGGCAGACCGTTTTCATAGAGTTGCGCACAGGCTTCTCTTTTAAGGGGATCTGGGCTATCTGAAACTAAATTTAAGGAATTTAAAAAATCGCCGCATGCATCCCATTGTGAGATTTTTTGATCAATCATTTTGTAAATAATTTGATCAATCGTATCATTTGTTTTAGAAATTGATAAAAATTGTTTAAGGGATTCATAGTGCTGTTTTCTTAAAGCAATTTCTCCGTTTTTTTTGTGTATTTGAGGCAAGCTATTCGATGAAGGTAAAAATTGAGCTTTAATTTCTTGATAATGAGGATCATTACTTACCAGTGATTTTTCAATGCCTTCTGGCGTACAAACTTGCGCAAAACGACTACAATAAATAGCTCTAAAGGGTATCGAAATAATACTATTGCCATCGCCGCAATATTTCGAAACTATTTGATGTGCTTCTCCAAATTTTCCCTCATTACATAACCGAATTAAATACGATAAATCTTGAAAAGCGTCTGCGCTTTTTAATTTTTTTGTAAACTCAGGCATGTTTAAGTCAGCCGTTTCTTTGAGAAAATTCCACTCACTTACTTTTCGTGCTTGAGAAACATTATGCTGGGCGGTAAAATTCGAAGCTAACGGTGGGGGCCCTTGCGGATATTGTTTATCAAAAAATTTTTCTGTGTCTTGAGCACATTGTTGTTGTAATTGATTATGATTTTCTACCCATGATGTTATGCTTTTCTCAAATTTATCAATTATTTTTTGAGCTTTGCAAGCAACTTCTTCGCTGATCACTGGGTTACAAGCAAGAGAAGTATTATCAACCGTAATTTTTTGTAATTCAGCAACTTTTTCTTTAAATTTTAGGTTTAATTCTGGAACACTAATAATCATATCATTAAGCTTGATCCAACTTTCAAACGCAGCAGCACATTCAGCACATGATTTATTTACGATCGAAGAAGTAGCTTGTCTCATACCTGCTATTACTTGGGAAAGCTCATATTTGATTACTTGTGTTCGTACTCGATAAACGTCAAGCCCGCCGGGGTAGTGAGCAATATGGTGTAAATATTTTGATAAAAATCGATCCTGTGCCTGATGGAAACTCAAAGGCTGATATACTAGCGTTGATTCAAAAAATTTTTGCATCGGCGATAAACCCATAGGCATATTCATTGAAGCGATATAAGTAACTATTGGCTCAGTATTTGACTTGGGGGGCTCTATTGAAATCACAGGCTCAGCCATCTGAGCAGCTAAGGAACTAATAAATGATGGTCGTGGAACATTAGATAAGCTCCACAACGTTTGTACTGGAGCAATGGGAATAGCATAAGCACTATCAGCAAATGGTCTAATGCTAAGAGTTGAAAGAGCGCCCGACTGATTAACTCTCCACGATGGGTCTTGCATACCTCCAAGGGCCGCATGTAAGACCATTAAACAAATAACATATTTATTTAGTTTCATACCAATACATGCTTTAAGAAAAAAAATATTAACCAAATACCCACTTAAGTGCACCCCAAACCTTTCCTATGGTTGCAAACGTGAATGCAAGAGGATTTGAGGTCCATTTTTGATATGAAAGAGCTTTATTTTGGGTTGCTAATGCCTGTGCTTGTAAATTAAGGCCCTCTTTTTGCGCACTTAATCCATTCTCTTGAATATTTAGAGCTTTTTCTTGTAGTTCAATTCCACGCTGTTGTAATTTAAGTGCTTGCTCTTGCACATCTGTTCCTTTTTCTTGCAATGAAAGGGCAGCAACCTGGCAACCCAGGCCTTGGCACTGCAAATTCATAGAATCAATTTGATTTTGAAGCCCCATCTCAGTCAATCTTAAAGAATGATATGTATTCGAAAGCGATAAAACCATATTGATAATACTTGCTACGTTTGCAATTGCGCTAATTGTTTGAACAGTATAATTAAAGACTTCTTTTTTATCCCATCTAGTTTTAGCTAGGAATTTTTTATCTTTTGATAATTTGTTGAGAGACTCAATAATGTCTTTACCAGTTATTATCGGTGAATTTTCATTGCGTTCTAAAGCCAATACATATGAATATTTTATAATCTTGCTTATTTGCCGATTTGAAAGTCCATTAACTTTTTTGCATAAATCTAAAGCTACATTTTGCGATTCAAGGTTTTTGCCATTCAAATGAAACTGGACTATTTTTTCAGTAATTTTAGGCAGATTGAGAACCACAGGAACACAGAAAAGATGCGTTTCAAATCTACCTTGGAGCGGAGTAGGCATATTTTCTAAACAATTTGATGTACCAATAAAAAGACGTTTGTCCCTCTCCATGTCATCGAGCAATTGCCAGAATGCCTCAGGGGCATCATCTTCAGATTCCTTATCTTGGCCATTTTGCTTTTGTTTTTTAGTGGTTAAGCGATCCATCTCATCAACCATAAGATTGCCTTTTATGGCTGCAATCATCTTGCCAATTCGTTTTATTCCAGCAGCCCGTGAATTAGCAAACGCATTTCCAAGCATCCCTGCCTTCTCAATAAGAAAAGGGGAACCGGATTCTTGCAGAATTACACGCCCTAAGAGAGATTTTCCACTACCAGTCGGTCCATGCAGAATAACAAGGTCAGGCATTAAAGCAGTGCGAGTTTTTGGATTCATTAAAAGACGCGCATGCTTCTGGGCCGTTTCTGGAGCACATGAAATCACATGATCGCAGGATTCTTTAGATAAAGGTGATAAATGTGTTGAGAATGTTACTGCCCCAAATGATTCATTTGCTAATTCATCAGAGGTCGTATAAGTTGACTGCACATCGCTACAATCTTTCATTGAATAAATAGGAAAATATAAAATAACGGCCGATAAAAAAATAAGCTTCTTCATAGATGCCCTCTGCAACGCTTATTGATTGTACATTATAGATGAATATAAAATTGGATAATTATCGGAACGAATGATAAGACATTATTTACTCCTTGGTGCACTGCTGTTGAATTTCTGGTCACCAAGCAAAACAATTTTTCATGCATTTGTCAACGCAGTTTTCTTATTTCTTGTGATCGCACAATAATTACATTATTATTTAATCGAATAAAATTTATATTTGTTCATTGAATATTTGCAAGGAAAAAAATGAAACATGCCAGCCTTCTTGATGCAATTGGAAATACCCCATTAGTAAAAGTTCCTTTTAATACGCCAGGATCAGTCTATGCAAAATTAGAACATTTAAATCCAGGCGGCAGCGTGAAAGATCGTTCTGCGCTTTTTATGATCGAAGAAGCAGAGCGCACTGGTGCACTTAAACCGGGCGGCACCATCATTGAAGCATCATCAGGCAATCAAGGAGCCGCAACTGCAATGATCGCCGCGATTAAAGGATACAAAGCGATTATCACCGTCTCAGAAAAAATAAGCCAAGAAAAACATCAGACCATCAAGGCATATGGCGCGCAGGTGATCATGTGCCCATCAACTTCATTCATCGAAGACCCACGCAGCTATCATAGTCAAGCCGTTGCAATTTTAAATCAAACATCCAACGCGATTATGCTCAATCAATATTTTAATGTGCAAAATGCTGAAGCGCATTACCGGTCACTTGCTCCAGAAGTCTGGCGTGACACTGAAGGCAAAATTACCCATTACTTTGCCGCAGCAGGAACTGGCGGCACTATCAGCGGTGTTGGCAAATATATCAAAGAAAGAAATCCAAATGCTAAAGTGCTTGCGGTTGATTCCGCTACTTCATGGCGCAGCACCAAGGGGAATCCTAAACCGTATAAAGTTGAGGGCATGGGCATTGATTTTGAAACACCCGTGCTTAATAAATCAGTAATCGATGATTATATTCCCGTCTCTGATGATAATGCTTTGGCTATGCTTAAAGTTATGGCAAGCAATCATGGATTACTGGTCGGGCCAAGTAGTGGTGCTGTTGCCTATGCAGCGCATGAATATGCAAAAAAACATTTGAAAGATGGTGATGTGGCCGTGATGATCTTTGGTGATTCTGGCCGTGCGTATTTGACCAAAAATTTTTATTGGTGATGGTTCCGCTCACCCTGCCCTTCGACAAGGCTCAGGATAAAATCCGCACCGGCCTGTCCGCCATAGCCTTGGCGACGGCGGAAGGTGCGTATCGAAGGGTGGTTCGATACGATTGCTTGGCAATCACTCACCACGAGCAGTGGTAGAAAGAACTTCTATTTATAGTCATTGCTTTAAATAATGCTCAAGAAGTTCAAGCGAGATGGGTTGCGGCTTATTCTGCAACCCCTTATCATGTACCGGAGCATTAATCGCACGCGCAACTGATGATTTGATCGCATTCAATTCACCATGAGTCACCGGTTCCCAATTATCGATTTTTTGTAGCAAATCATATGCTTCATTAATATGCGTGCCTCCGGCAAATGCAATTATTTTTTCTTTTTCGGCCGCTTTAATGGTAGCATCAACCAGTTTGAATCCAATTAATATGCCATCAAAGGTGAGTAAATTTTTTACCACTTCAAGACGATTGATCGGAGTGGTGGTAGTTGCTAAATATTCTGCGATCGTTTTTTGATTATGATCCATGAGATTAAGAGTGTGCATCGATTTGTTCACACGGTGAGATTTTTCCATAAACTGATTCTTAAAGCTGCTGGTCATACTACTAAAGAGTAGATCATTATAGGTTTGCTCGATTTCTTGCATTAAATGAGCAATGGTCATACGTTTGGTAGATGGGAATGAATTCGGGTCTGAGCTGATATTATTTATTACCGGCCCTAAGGCAACCACTCTGCAATACCGATATTCAACGTTTTGAACCGGAATATGGCATTCTTTACAGTAACTGCCAAGACCCGCCAAAATTCCAACGCGCGAATTTATAAAATATGATCCGCATCCTAAACGCCCCGTATCATTGGGAGAGCTCAAATCTTCAACCAATACCAATATATTGGCTGGATCATAGCCTGGTAATAATTCTTCAATGCGCGCCCGTTGCATAGGATTGGATTTATGGGTTTTATCATGAAAATCGCAACATCCAATAAAATAATGGTAGCGATTGTATTCCGGATGCCATTTACGTAAAGCTTTAATATCATAAAGATAAGCTTGCATGGCGCATGGCGTAAGACAAAAAACGAGTATAATTGCCCCTAGTCCCTTCATAACTCCCCTTTAGAGTTCTGATCCCTATTGTTATTTTATTACAATCTGCAATTTTATAGCAAGAAAAAGGGGTAATTATGGGGTTTTTGGGGCATTGTCATAGACTTTTTGCTGATTTTTGTCAGACTAAAAATATCTAGTTGTTAATAGTACATAAGTATCTTTGGAGGTTATTTTTATGAAACGCCTACTTTCTGCTTCTTTATTAGTCATCATGCTTGGGGCGTGCATTGCTCGGCCTGTTTGCGCTCAATTACCTAGTAAAATTGAAAAAGAATCCAATGTAGGGGCAGCCTTTACTGCGGGATTGATTACCGGAGCTGTTCCTGTTGCCGGGACGGCATTCTCTTTACTTATGTTTGGAATTGCTGGTGATGAATTTAAAATCAATGCAGAAACAATTTCATTTCTTGCCGGGCATGCATTAGGTGTTTCTTTCTGGGCTTACCCTTGGTATTTATTAATTAAAGGATTAAACCGTGAAAAATAAATTGTTAATTTCTTTAGCAATATTAATTGCTGCAAATGCATTTGTTTCAACCCCTGCATCTGCTTATACTTGGACTGATGCATATCGCGATGGAGCCAAAGCAGCAAAAGTTACTGGCAAGGCAGCTCTTGCAACGGCAAAAACTGCTTTCGGCGTTGCAGCATTAGGTACTGCGGTAGCATTACCCTTTGTAGCCTACTGTATTTCAAATAATCCGAACCCTGAATTTAGATTAACATCCATAAAAGTTGGCGCTGCAATTGGTACAAAGCTTGCATATGATTCAGGCCATAAAACAGTTTTTACGGGTCATACTGGTCAGGACATTGAACTCCTTCCCGCAATTTATGCAATGGTTGGCGCAACCAGTTTATTAAGTAGTTTGGTTGGTTATAAAGCATTAAGCAGCGCTTGGAACGATATCAAAAATATCAACAGCTAATATTCTTGAAATCTAAAATCTTGTAAGGGAAGGCGATCAAAAGTTTTCCCTGTTTTATTTTTAAAGCTTACTTCAAAACGAACAACACTTTCTGTTAGAATAAATAAAACTAATAATTTGGAGTCCCCATATGATTAATGCAAAAACAATTGAAGAAATAAAAAAAAGACTTATCGAAACATATAACCCATTAGAGATGTATCTTTTCGGTTCGTATGCTTGGGGGACACCTCGAGAAGAGAGTGATCTTGATTTATTAATTGTGCTTGATCATTGTGATCCCAAAGAGCGGTATAAGGCAATGACGGAAGGCCACAAAGCTCTATTTGATTTTAGAAAAAGCTCACATGATATTTTAGTAGTATCAAAAGATGAGTTTGAAGAAGGTTCAAAAGATAAGGCTCGTATTTTTTATATTATAAAAAAGAAAGGCAAGAAAATTTATGCTGCGAATTAGACAAAGATTTTGAAATTTTATTGCCAGAAGCTGCAGAATTAAGTCCTCATGTTACTATAAGTAGATATCCTGATAATTTTTATATGTTGCCGATCTAACTACCGCTTGGATATTGGTAGGCCAAGCAGAAAAAATAGTTAATTTCACTACTCAAAAATGTCACTAAATATTAAATACAGCCAAAGGCACATATTCACTATTCGGATGTGATTCATAAAGCGTGATAGTAGTTGCCGTGAACGTTTCATTCAGTTGTGCTCTGCCGCCAATAGGAGACGGCAGTAGATCTAAAAATCGTTTGGTTTCAACCTGTTTTTTAGCATCAACCGGAACTCTTCCAATGGTAACATGTAAACTCAAAATTTCATGCCGCGCAGCATGCGGAATCTGATATTGTTGAAAAACGGCAAACAGTGTATCAATAAGCGCTTCAATTAAGTAATTATCAACCAGTGAAATCGCAATTGCATTTTTGCCCATAATGGCTGCGCCGGGCTTAAGCATTAATTGGCCAATACCATTGGAAAGGCCTTGCTTTTGCTCATTAACAAACTGTACAACCGCTCGCTCGGTAGCAATTTTAATCGCGGGCAATAATGATTGATTAACAGAACCGATAAATAGTAACGTGACATGAAAACTTTTTACGGGGCGAAAATCTGCAACCGCTTGGCCAATGAGCAGTTGTGAATTAGCAAATTGAATCGGCTCATTTTGATCATTTACTAAAGGCAGATCAAGCGCTATAAACAGGCGGATCTTTTCTTTTTCAGTGATAATATTCATGGTATCTCCACGCTAAATTTTTTTTAATTGATTTTAATTATAAAGAATTTTTACGCTTTCATTAAAAGAGTTATATAAAAAGGAGATCATATGAAATATAATTATCCACTTTTGCTCATTCTTTTTTTTGTGCAGCCAGTATTAGGCATGGAAAAAAATAATCAGGTCGCATTACAATCAGATTTGCACAGCACATTTGCTCATGAAGCGCAAAAAGATTGGAAAGAAGAAACAAGAGAGATTTTAAAACAGAACAAGCTTTCTACTCAAAGCGTCGCCGTTCTTAACCGATATACTCAGTTATTTGTTGAACGAGCAAAAAAACAAAATAAGCCAGGAAAATCAGTTGCAGAAATTGCTGAAGAAGTAAAAAATTCATTTCCAACGCAAAGCGAATTCAGAACAATATGCGCTCGAAAAGCAACATGGGGCCAATGGGCATATTCATGGTATTCAGATCCTGTTCGCAATATGGAATGGAGTAGATATTTAGTACATTTAGAACAAAGAGTAGCTGCTGAGGAAGACGACCGACTCTATAATTCACCCGAAAAAACGAATTAGAATTTGAGCCGTGCCAATCTGATAAGTTTTGATCATTAATTAAAGGGAGATCCAGCGCTAATCATATTCACTTGAATCTCCCCAAGAAAATTTATGGACGCGGTGTTCTATTCATCATTCTGAAAAAGAATGAAAGCACAAATATAATTAAGAAAACAAAGAACAGTATTTTTGCGATACCTGCTGATTCGGCTGCCAAACCAAAATATCCTAAATAGCCAGCAATCAATGCAAGAACTAAGAATACAAAAGCCCAATCTAACAACATAGAACTTCCTTTTTTTATAAATTGAGGATAATTATTTTTACATCAATATAATTAAAAAAAGCAAACAACAGTGTCAAGAATTATAATTGAATACGCTGGCCGACCTTAGAAATGGTAAGCTTTTTTTTGCTGTGAAGTTGATGGGTATCCCATGCAATTTTTAATCGCTCAATCGGGCCAAGGAAGGTATCAAGCCCAAATTGAAAGGTTCCCCAATGCATCGGAATAAAATGTTGTGCTTTTAAATCGATAAATGCCTGCACCGCTTGCTGCGCATCCATATGAGATTTGCGCATCCATGGATGCGGTTTTTCTGGCGCTATGGGCATGAGAGCGGCAGCGATTGACGGATATTGCTCGGCGATATGAATAAAGTGATCTGAGTATGAAGTGTCCCCGGCAAAATAGATGTGCTGACCATAAGTCCCGTTCGCCTCGATAGAGCTCCTGAGCGAGTGTAACGAGTCGAAGGTGCGAGTGGAGAGGTCTCCATTCGGCCTTTGGCCTCCATCGACCCGAACGGGGCCGGAACTCATCCTACTTGTCCGCCATAGCCCTGGCGACGGCGGAAGCTCTGTCGAAGGATCGACCCGAATAGCGGATATCATCCAACTTCCCCAGAGGGATTTATTACGATCAAAAATACCATGAGCAGACCAATGATGCGCAGGCAAAAAGGTAAAGGTTACCGGGCCTTCATGCGTTTCATGAGTATACGTTTGCCACCATGCATGTTCAACGGCAGGTCCAAGCCCTTTATTTTCCAGCCACTGCTTATCCCCTTTGGGCACCAGAAGTGCCATATGCGGATAAGCCTTTTTTAGTGCGTACAAACTGGTAAGATCGCAATGATCGCGATGATTATGGGACAAGATCACATAGTCTATTCGCGGCAGATGCTCTAATGCAATACCCGGAGGTAAAATGCGTGGGAAAAAGACCGATGCATCCCCAAAAATAGGATCGGTAATAATATTGATCCCGGCAACTTGAATCAAGAAGCTGGCATGGCCAATCCAGGTGATTACCGGCTCTTTGCTCTGTTCAAGCGGGGATTCATTGGCAATCCACTCGAATTTATTTTCTGGCTGTCTTTTTTTTCTACCATATAAGGAGCTTATGAAGGAAGGAATTGTCTGAAATAAAAAACTTTCAGGCCGATCATCGGCGGTATTATAATACCGGTCTTTTTTGATATGGGGAAAACGGCGATTGGTAGTTTCTTTATTCATTTAAAAATTTTACCCCCATCCAGACAGAACGTCACGGATAGGGGAAATGGAGGTTATCTAGTTTTAAATTGTTAAGCTTTTTAACTCTTAACATGAATAAATGTATACGAGCTGAAGAGAAAAATCAAACTTTTTATGAAAGTTGTTTTCTTAAAACCTTTTTATCCACCTTGCCTGTGCTGGTCGTTGGTAAATTATGAGTCACACAGATAAACTTACGCGGTACTTTATAAGCCGCTAAGTGCCGCTCGCAAAGCTCTCTTAGCGTCTGCTCAATGCCCAGCTCTTTCTCCTTAAGCTGCACATATGCCACCGCAATTTCACCTACCGCCTCATCCATTTCTCCTATTACCCCAACCCTAATCACATTTGGGTGCATAAGAATAATGTTTTCAATCTCCTGCGGGTAGATCTTAAATCCTTTATTAACAATAATATCCTTAACACGCCCGGTTATTATGAGCTTGCCATTTACTGCACGATAGCCCAAATCGCCCGTATCAAGCCAACCATCTTTAATAACTTCGGCCGTTTTTGCCGGCTCGTTATAATAGCCCAGCATAATATTATCCCCCTTTACCCAGATCTGGCCGATTTGGCCATCGGGTAACGCCTTGCCCTGATCATCGCGTATGGCAATAGTCACCCCAATCAATGGCCTCCCAACATTGCTGGTAGGCTCAGTAGTATCATCAAGGTCGGCCGTCAGAACCGGAGACGTTTCACTTAATCCATAGCCGGCCGCTATCTTCCGCCGATAAATGAGTTCAAATCCTGCTCTAATTTTATCCGGCATGGCATCTCCACCGCTGGCAAAATAATTAACCGAATCTACCTGAGCATTTTTCATCAGGCAAAGTAGGCCAAAAAGTGCCGGAACTCCAATGAAAATCGTAGGCTTGTGCGTTAATCCTTCGCTAATATATCTCCGCTCAATTTTTGGAACAATAATTGTTGAGCACCCCATCACCAATGGGCCCCAAACGCAGGTCATCTGCGCAAAGCTATGGAAAAATGGAAGTACTCCAAATACCCGTTCTTCTTTTACAAATCCTAAGCGCGCGATCGTTTGAATGCAGTTGGTTAAAATATTTTTTGAGCTGAGCATTACCCCCTTTGGCAAACCGGTAGTTCCGGAAGTATAGAGGAGTGCCGCCATTTCATGCGACTCCAGCACCGCTGGGATTGCCTGACATGTTGTTTCATCGATCGCTGAAGTGAGATCCATATCTTTTTGGGTGAGCACCGGAACTTTGGCATCAATATGATCCTCCTGTAATTTTTGTAGCAGCACTGTTGAAGCAACCAAAAGTGATGGCTGTGAATCGTTAATAATATGTGCGAGCTCTCGCTCTTTTAAAAAGGTATTAAGTGGAGCTACCACCGCGCCCAGTTGGACGATTGCATAATACCCAATATAAAATTCGATCGAGTTCTCAAAAAATAAAAGTACTCGGTCGCGCGGTTTAATGCCGTGCGCTTTCAATCTTTGCGCAAATACGCATGCGCGGTAAAATAGCTCTTTATAGGTCACCTGCTGATTGCCAGAAATCAACACCACATTGTCAGGAAATTTTTTATAGGCATACCAGAGCAACTGGCCTAAGTTTATCACTGATCCATCGGGATTACTCACTGCAGCCCGAAGCTCATTATAAAATTGTTGCTCGTGAGCGGGAATAGTTTGAGTATTCATTTTTTAATCCTTTTATATACTAATTTGATACACTTACTGTAATGCAAAATTATCGTTAACCACAATACATCTTCCAATAGGCTCGGCTCATGCTCACATTAAAAAAAGGCGTCTTAATTGCCATCGAAGGAATCGATGGCTCAGGCAAAAGTTCACTGGCAAAAAATTTGCACCAAGCGCTCCTTGCTCAAGAATACCAAGTACTCTTAACCAAAGAACCGGGCGCAACCGCATTAGGCCAGCAATTGCGCACATTGGTACAAGAAAAAAAAGTACCGATCTGCCCAAAAGCTGAATTTCTTCTTTTTGCTACCGATCGCGCACAGCACTTTCAAGAGGTTATTATTCCCAATCTTGCGCACGGAAAAATTATTATTTCTGATCGCATGGCCGATTCTTCTTTAGTATATCAAGGATTTGGACGAGGACTTGATAAGCACACAATCGCAATGGTTAGCGCATGGACAATGAATGATATCAAGCCGGATATTACCATTTACGTGAAAGTTTCATTAGAAACAGCAAGTGCACGGGTTAAACAGCGCAATGCTGAACTTACTTCTTTTGAAAAAGAAAAGCAGGAATTCATCCAAAAACTCATTGATGGTTTTGATGCGTTATATAAAGATAGAACAGATGTTATCATTATTGATGGCAATCGATCACTAGAAGAAGTAGCACACACGGCAGCAACGGCAGTTTTATCCAGCCTTCGCCTAAAGGCTTCCGACTACGTTAACACTTCGACGGACAGGCAAACAAAATGAAAAGCACACAAGAAGCTAAAGACATACACATGGTGAGTGATCGCGATAGCGATCGTATCGAACCACGGGCCAATCCTTCGATACGCCTGCGGCTACTCAGGATGTGTATATGACAAACTCAACAACTGTACCCATTTTAATAGATCACCCTGGCTATCTCTACATCGGCAATCAAGACTCGCTGCTCGAGCATTCCGTTACTTTGCTGCAAAATTTTTTTTGCCCTTCCGGTCACCCTGCCCTTCGACAAGCTCAGGATGAAATCCGCGACAAAGCACGCGAAGGGTGCAGAGTCTGCATAACCTGCCGTAAAATTCAAGAACAACAGCATGAATCAGTTCTCTGGCTCTGCCCGGAAAAACAATATGCGATCGATGATTTAAAAGTTATTTTTTCTACTATTTCTTTTGCGCTTGAGACTGGCCAACATTTTTTCTTTGTGCTCCAGAAAGCTGATCTGCTTACCACCGCATGCGCCAATGCCATGCTTAAATCATTAGAAGAGCCGCCGGCAGGATATCATTTTATATTGCTTGCTGAACGAGCTGAATTTGTTTTGCCTACAATTAAATCCCGTTGTTTGGTCGAACATTTGCATTCGGCAGAATCTATTCCGCTTGCTCCACTCATGCCATTTTTTATGACAACAACATTTCATGATCCGGTTGCATTCGGCAAAGAACTTGAAGCCTCTAATCCATCTGAATGGGAAAGCTTGGCACTCATTGATCAGCTCATACTGCATTGGAGCGATCAGTATAAAAAAAGTTTTATAACCACCGATCTATCAAAACGCACACAAGCTGAGCGCATGATTGGCCATCTCAAAAAAGCATTAGCGCAACCACCCATGCCCGGCAGTGGAAAATTGTTTTGGAAAAATTTATTTTTGCAGATTAAGGAAATATAATACACATGGTGAGTAGGGCATATCGAACCACAATCCTTCGATACACGCTAATGCGTACTCAGGATGTGCGAACAAACAAATTAAAGAAACATGGGAGTTTAGATGCAAGATAGCAGCACCACCATCAATGATTTAAAAACCATCGTTAAAAAGTATGCTGATGATAGAGACTGGCAGCAATATTATTCACCAAAAAATGTGAGCATGCAGATTGCCACTGAAGCAGCTGAGTTAATGGAGCTATTTTTATGGATTGATAGCAAAGAGTCTTTTGAAACTGCTCAAAAAAATAAAGAGGAGGTTGAGCAAGAAGTTGCTGATATCGCGTATGGGTTAATAAATTTTTGCATACAAGCAAATATTGATTTAGCCGATGCCTTTGAAAAGAAAATGGCTCTTAATGCGCAAAAATACCCTATCGAAAAAGCAAAAGGTAAAGCCGTAAAATATACACAGCTCTAAATTCACCCTTCGCTTCAGTTGAGAAGTTTTTTTATTATCTTACTCAAAATACGAATAATTAGCGCCTAATTTATAACTTTCAACTACCTTGCGGGCGAATGGGCTCATGTTCTCAGGCAATTTATCAATTGCAAACCAACCGATTTCACTGCATTGATCCGGCTCATTATTTTTCGGTTCCCCCTTCCATTCGGGAGTAAGAAAATAAAAGCCGATTGCTTTCTTATTCAAATGCATCACATACATAAGTTTTACATGCGCAGGATCAACGATGATGGCCAATTCTTCCTGGGCTTCGCGAACTACTGCATGCGCAAGTGATTCATTCTCTTCCAAACTGCCACCCGGCACATGCCAAAAACCATCCATCCAACCGGTATTTTCTCGTTTAAGTAATAGCACATGATTATCTTTTTCAAGAAGCAAGCACACATAGACAACTAATGTATGAGTAGACATAACAATATACCCTTTTTTGATAGTCCAATTAATGAGCACACTAGCAGATCTCATCAAAAATTACGAGTGTGCCGGAATTATTGCATCCACTTGCATGCTCTGGTAATACTATAATCCCAGATAGATCTAAAGGTACCGGAAAAGGAATTTCTATGAAAAGCGGCTTGTGGAGCAAAACTATCGTATCAATAAATGCAGTACTGTTTTTTTCATTATCATTTGCTGGGTATTTACCTTCACCCCGCTCATGCCGTTCACTACAGCGATTAGCAATTGAAGTTGGACGCCAGCATACGAATATTCGTTCTAATCAAGAAGCATTACTTCGCGAATTTAAGAAAAGCATCAGCAACCTAAAATCCATAAAAGCGAGCACACTCCATAGTATTGTTACTGCAATTGGCAATACAACACGATTTACACCATATTTAAAAGAACAGCAGACAATCAAAGGGGCAATTAATACATTTGATAAAACCGAAGGTTTTACGCGGGTGCTTGCCCAACTCATTGCAGGCACAATAAATAATGATAAGGCTCATTTCAATGGGCCAATGGCTGAAATAAAAGTAGCTTTAGATAAAGTGCGCGAAGGCAAAAAGGTTATAGAATTTAATAAAGTAATCACTAACACGCAAGGCAAACCTCTGACAGAAATTGATATTGTAACCGAAGATGGCAATCGTAAAAAAACGTGGCATGAAGTAAAATCTCGCAAAAATCGCATACAAGCCCGCGATAGGGAAAAATTAAAACAGCAAGAAAATATACAAAAGGCATTGGCAAATGCTCATGGTGCGAGCAATCATGAACTTATCATCCTGAGAAAACCCCTATAAAAATTTCCTATCTGAAAATTTATAAATTAATTATTTGTTAAAAGCGTCGCTTTTTTAAGAATATCTGTTACTCTAAAGATATAGTTATCATGCAATTTTTTTCCTAGGATACCAAATATGTCACGTAAATTTCTTTCTTTATTTTTAATGCTTATTTTAGCAAGTAATTCAATCAATTCAGCAGATAAAAAAGCAGCTTAAGAACAAAAAGAAATTACCGGAATTTCTACACTTTTACCAATCAACGCATTAGGCAAGAAAAAAATAACACTCGTTGTTAGCCTTCCAAAAAATTTCAAACCGCTTCAAGATCTACTCAGTCCATTCATAGAATTTATTCCCAATAATGAAGAGCCAAACAACTGGTCAGAAATAATCACGACTCAAACAATCATTGGCAATAAAATGGATGCAACAACAATGACGGCGCACCTTAAAAAGGTAGTATTAGCAGCAGACAAAAATGCAAAAATTATTTCTGACACGCTCAGCAATAAAAATGGTTATAAATGTGCGACTCTTGTGATTTCATATACTATCAATCGCCCTGAAATATTAATGGCGCAATATTATTCCGGCCGAGCAGATTGCTCAGGATTTCAATATACTATTGCATTAAACAAGAGTATTACCGAAAAAGACGCACGCGATCGTATTGCAAATTTTATTTCAAATAATAGCGCGATTATCAAAGGGTAAGAATAAAGGATTCGGCAAGAATGTTACGAGAAAGCTGATTTGCTTGCTACGCTCTTCTTATGTTTCATAACTTTATGTAAGAGGATCGTAGATGTGTAAAGTAACCTTTTTTCTCTGCGCTATGTTTTTTGGATCTCTAATCGCCCATCAACAATCTGTACTCGAACAACCAACCCTTGAACAGCTGATGGATTCAGATACCATCATCGTTCACTATGAGTGCAAAAAAATTGATAAAAGTAAGTTTGATAAAGAGCAATGGAAAACCATAGTCACTAAATTTAATGCGCTCATTGATCTTTGTTATGCCACTGAAGGCAAAAATGATCCGGCGTATCAAGAATTATACCAAGCAGTAGAAATTGCCAGGCCCAAAGATGACTGCAATCAGCCTGAAGGCATTATCAGCAATCTTGAAATTATAATAACAAGCGAAGCGAATTTGCACAAAAATCATAAAGTTTTAGAGCTCTTTATGCATCGGTTATTTTTGGAAATCCAAAATACTGATTAAAAATATGAATCACATCCTTCTTGATAAAAATATATTTATCCTCGTGAGAAGAACGCCATCCTTTTTTATCAAGCCATCCATTACCTATTTTGAGTTTATTTTTGATACTATATTTGGTTGCCAGCCATGCTATTAAATCATGCTCTTGAAAAAATGTAGATTCTTTCTTAATAAAAAGATAGTAATCTTCAATATCACTCGGCTTATGCAAAATATTGGGATATTTTTTTGTGGCCCGTCCGGCAGCGGACTATCGGGGCCAGGCGTCGGTGAGCCTCTTCCAGGACAGCTGCAGCGTCTCGGGCATGACCCGCGTCTCGGCCACCGCCGTCATGAAGTTGGTGTCGCCGGACCAGCGCGGCAGGACGTGGAGATGGACGTGGGACGGCAACCCGGCGCCCGGCCGCCCGCCCGAGGTTGGCCCCCATGTTGAGGCCGTCGGGCTCGTAGGCCGCCTCTATCGCCGCCACCGCCGCCTGCGTCGCGGCCCACACCTCGGCCGACTCGTCCGGCGTCAGGTCGGCCAGCGACCCCACGTGGCGCAGGGGCAGCACCAGCACGTGCCCGCTGGCATAGGGATAGGCGTTCATGACGACGAAGGCCTCCTCGCCCCGCCACACGACCAGGTTGTCCTCCGAGGGCGGGCCGCTGGCCGCCAGCCGGCAGAAGACGCATCGGCCGCGTCGTGGATGCCGCCCGGCCCGCTCCCGCGCCGTCGCCTCCACTATGTACTCGCGGCGCCACCCGGCCCAGAGGTGCTCGAGGCTCACGGCGCGGCCCGCCGCCCGCTCATGCCGGGCCGGCGCCCTGTCCTCGGGCAGGCCCTTGCGCTCGACCTCGTCGACCACCTCGGTCACGAAGTCGGCCACGCGGCACGCCCTGCTCGGGCCTGGTCGTCCAGCCGCGGCGGTTGACGCCCGACCGTCCCGGCCGCCACGTCCTCATCGCCCACCACGAGCACGTAGGGGATCTTGGCCAGCTTGGCCCGGCGGATCAGCGCGCCCATCTTCTCGCCGCTGCCGTCGACCGTGGCCCGCAGGCCCGCCGCCGCGCAGGCCTCGACCACGGACTGGGCGTAGTCGGCGTGGGCATCGGTCACCGGGATGACGCGGACCTGCTCGGGGCTCAGCCACGTCGGCAGCGCGCCGGCGTAGTGCTCAATGAGCACGGCCATGAAGCGCTCGACCGAGCCGAACAGCGCCCGGTGGATCATGATCGGCTGGTGGCGCTGGTTGTCGGCGCCGACGTACTCCAGCCCGAAGCGCTGCGGCAGCTGGAAGTCGAGCTGCACCGTCGACATCTGCCAGGTGCGGCCGATGGCGTCGCGGGCCTGCACCGAGATCTTCGGGCCGTAGAAGGCGCCGCCACCCTCGTCCATGACGAGCTCCAGGCCCATTTCGAGGGCGGTGGTGCGCAGCGCCTCGGTGGCCACCTCCCAGTCCTCGTCCGAGCCGACGGCCTTGCCGGGCGGCTTGGTCGACAGCTCGAGGTAGAACTCGTTGAGGCCGTAGTCGCGCAGCAGGTCGAGGACGAAGTGCATCGTGCGGACGAGCTCGGCGTCCATCTGCTCGCGGGTGCAGAAGATGTGCGCGTCGTCCTGGGTCATGCCCCGCACGCGGGTCAGGCCCTGCAGCACGCCCGACTTCTCGTAGCGGTAGACCGTGCCGAACTCGAAGAGCCGCATCGGCAGCTCGCGGTAGGAGCGCTGGTGGCTCTTGTACACGAGGATGTGGAACGGGCAGTTCATCGGCTTGAGGTAGTACTGCTGCCCGCCGTCGAGCTCCATCGGCGGGTACATGCCCTCGGCGAACCAGTCCAGGTGGCCCGACTGCTCGAAGAGCGCGCTCTTGGTGATGTGGGGCGAGTTGACGAACTCGTAGCCCGACTCCACGTGGCGCTGCCGCGAGTACTCCTCCATCAGGCGGCGGATGGTCCCGCCCTTGGGGTGGAAGACGGCGAGGCCCGAGCCGATCTCCTCGGGGAAGCTGAAGAGGTCGAGCTCGGCCCCGAGCTTGCGGTGGTCGCGCCGCTCGGCCTCCTCCAGCTGGTGCAGGTGGGCGGCCAGCGCCTTCTCGGACTCCCAGGCCGTCCCGTAAATGCGCTGGAGCTGGGCGCGCTTCTCGTCGCCGCGCCAGTAGGCGCCGGCCACCCGCATCAGCTTGAAGTGGCCCAGCCGGCCGGTCGAGGGCACGTGCGGCCCGCGGCACAGGTCGATGAAGGCGTCGGTGTTGCGGTAGGTGCTGACCACCGAGCCGGCGGCGTCGACCTCGTCGGCCCCGGTCCCGACGGCCTGAATGATCTCCTGCTTGAAGGGCTGGTCGGCGAAGATCTCGAGCCCCTCCTCCAACGTGTGCTCGTGGCGGACGAAGGGCTGGTCCTCCTTCATGATCGCCCGCATCTCGGCGTCGATGCGGTCCAGGTCGTCGTCGCTGAAGTGGGCCCCGTCCGGCAGCTCGAAGTCGTAGTAGAAGCCGTTCTCGATCACCGGCCCGATGGCGTACTTGGCGCCCGGCCACAGCCGGCGGACGGCCTGGGCCAGGACGTGGGCGGTCGAGTGGCGCAGCACCTCCCGGCCGGCGTCGGAGTCGGCGGTGACGATGGCCACCTGCGCCCCGTCGGGCAGCGGCGACTCCAGGTCGACCTCCCGGCCGTCCACGGTGGCGAGGACGGCGGCCTTGGCCAGGCGGGAGCCGATGGACTGGGCCAGCTCAATGCCCGTCGTGCCCTCGGTGAGCTCCCGCGTCGAACCGTCGGGAAGACCAACCGAGATGACGCCTGGCATCGTGTGCACCCTTTCCTGCTCCGCCGGCCGATCGCTGTCACTCCTGGTCCGGACCCGTCGTGGTCCACCAAGGGTACTGGACCACCCCGCGCGGCCCGGCCCACAGGCCCTCGGGGGTCAGAGCGACGATGCCGAGGAGGCGCGCCCCGTCGGCCACCGGCCGCCCGGCCGTGGCCTCGTCGTCGAGCGCGCGCAGCGCGGCGGGGGTGTCGAGGTCGTCGTCGAGGGCCGCCCGCACGCGCGAGCCAGCGCCGGCGCCTCGCCGTCGCCGTCCGGCGCGCTGCGCCACAGGGCCAGCCGGGCCGCCGCCGCCGGCATGTCCTCGTCGGTGCGCCATTCCCAGTCCTCGCGGTAGTGGTGCGCCAGGAGGGCGAGCCGCACCGCCGCCGGCGTCCCACTCCTTGCAGAGGTCGCCGACGAAGACGAGGTTGCCGAGCGACTTCGACATCTTGGTCCCGTCCAGCCCCACCAGGCCGACGTGGAACCAGAGCCGGACGAAGGGCTGCCCGGTCACCGACTCGGACTGCGCCGTCTCGCACTCGTGATGCGGGAACACGAGGTCGCGCCCGCCGCCGTGGATGTCGATCGTCTCGCCCAGCTCGCGCAGCACCAGCGCCGAGCACTCGATGTGCCACCCCGGCCGTCCCGGCCCCCAGCGCGACTCCCACGCCGGCTCGTCGGGCAGCGACGGCTGCCACAGCACGAAGTCGAGCGGGTCGCGCTTGTTGGGGTCCCCGGGGTTGCCGCCGTGCTCGGCCGCCAGCTCCAGCATGCGGTCCCGGTCGTAGCCGCTGATGCGCCCGAACTCGGGGAAGGTGGCCACGCTGAAGTAGACCGAGCCGCCCGACTCGTAGGCGAACCCGCCCTCGAGCGCGGCGCCGATCAGCGACAGGATCTCCGAAATGGCCGAGGTGGCCCGCGGCTCGGAGTACACCGGCAGCAGGTTGAGCAGCCCCATGTCGGAGTCGAAGCGGGCCATCTCCTCGGCCGCCAGATCGAGGTAGTGCACGCCGAGCTCGCGGGCCTTGCGCAGGATGTCGTCGTCGACGTCGGTGACGTTGCGCACGCACTTCGTCTCGTGCCCGGCGTCGCGCAGGCGGCGCTGCAGCATGTCGAAGTAGAGGTACACGGCGGCGTGCCCCAGGTGCGCCGCGTCGTACGGGGTGATGCCGCACGAGTACATGGTCACGAGCGGCCCGGGCTCGAACGCCACCACCTCGCGACGCGCCGTGTCGTACAGCTGCACGGCTAGAGCCCGGCGATCCTCAGCGTGGAGTGCGCCTTGTGCCGGATGTTGAGGGTGATACAGACGGCGGTGAACGCCTCGATGGCGGCGGCCTGGCTCAGGCTGCCGGCGTCGAGCGGCCGCAGCCCGCGGCATCTGCTCCACCAGCGCCAGCGTCGCCGCCGTCGCCTCCGGGTAGTCCGAGCACACGAGCACGTCAGCTTCCAACCCCGATTCGAGGTTTTCCATTTCCGAGGCGGGCAGATGGTGGAAGGCGGCCGCCACCAGGCTCTCGGGCACGGCGGCCTGCACGGCGGCGGCCATCGAGCCCCGGGGCGGGATCAGGGCCAGCATCTCGCGGCCCTCCTTCACCAGCGCATTGGCCATGGAGACCACGACCTTGCCGGCCAGCGGCTCCCGCAGCGACCGCACGGTCGCGATGGCGCTGTCCCAGGGCGTGGCCAGGACGACCAGGTCGGCGCGCGGCGGCGCCGGCGTTGTCCGCCCCGCCCAGCTCCAGGTCCGAATCGGGCCAGCGAGCCACCACGTCGGCCGCCACGGCGGCCGCCCGCTCCGCGTCGCGTGAACCGAGCGTGACCCGGATGCCGGCCTCGGCCAGCCGGACCGCGACCCCGCGCCCGGCCGGGCCGGTCCCACCGAGGATTCCCACGTGCACGCCCCTACCTTCGCATAACCTCCTGGCGCAGTGGGACTCCTCGACGGCAAGCGGCTCCTGATCACCGGCGTCCTCACCGACGCCTCGCTGGCCTTCGCGGTGGCCCGCCTGGCCCAGGAGGAGGGCGCCGAGGTCGTGCTCTCCGGCGCCGGCCGTGCCCTGTCGCTGACCAGGCGCACGGCCCGCAAGCTGCCCATCGAGCCCGAGGTCCTCGAGATCGACGTCACGTCGCCCGAGCAGCTGCAGGCCGCCGGCGCCGCGCTGGCCGGCCGGTGGGACCGCCTCGACGGCCTGCTGCACGCCATCGGCTTCGCCCCGCCCGACTGCCTGGGCAGCGGCATGTTCGCCGCCGACTGGGACGACGTCTCGACGGCCCTCCAGATCTCGACCTACTCGCTCAAGGCGCTGGTCGACGCCTTCCTCCCCCTCCTCAAGGCGGCGGGCGGCGACGGCGGCGCCTCGGTGGTCGGCCTCGACTTCGACGCCACGGTGGCCTGGCCCGTCTACGACTGGATGGGCGTGGCCAAGGCGGGGCTCGAGTCCCTCTCCCGCTACCTGGCCAAGGAGCTGGGGCCGGCCGGCATCCGGGTGAACCTGGTGGCGGCGGGCCCGGTCCGCACCATGGCGGCCAAGTCCATACCGGGGTTCAGCGCCTTCGAGGACACCTGGGCCGACCGGGCGCCCCTCGGCTGGGACATCCACGACTCCACGGCGGTGGCCAAGGCCTGCCTCGCCCTCTTCAGCGACCTCTTCCCCATGACCACGGGGGAGATCCTGCACGTCGACGGCGGCGTCCACGCCGTCGGCGGCTCCGCCTGACCCCGGCCCTGACTCACGGAGACCGGTCCCGACGCCGGCCACCAGCCAGGCTCGGGGCGCCGACGGTAGGTTGCAGCCATGAGTATGCGGGGCCACGCCATGGGAGGCGGCCGCGGTGGAGGCATGGAGCGGCATGCGCTCCATGCGCCAGGACCGGGCCGTCCTGCAGCACCGGGTCAAGAAGGGCACGGCCCGGCGCATGCTCACCTTCGCCGTCCCCTACCGGGCCATCCTGGCCGTCTTCCTCCCCGTCGTCATCATCGACGCCGCCGTCGGCGCCGTCAGCCCCCTCATCCTGCGGGCCATCATCAACAACGGCATCGAGAAGCACGACGCCGACCTGGTCATCTGGCTGTCGCTCCTGGTGGCCGTCCTCGCCCTCGTCGACGCCGGGCTCGTCCTCACCGAGCGCCGCATCTCGGCCTTCATCGGCGAGTAGCCTCATTTACGACATGCGCTCCAAGGTGTTCCGGCACATCCAGCGCATGCCGCTGGCCTTCTTCACCCGGACCCAGACCGGCGCGCTGGTCAGCCGCCTCAACAACGACGTGATCGGCGCCCAGCAGGCCTTCACCGACCTGCTCTCCAACGTCGTGGGCAACTTCGTCACCGTGGTCATCGTCCTGGCCGCCATGTTCTTCCTCAGCTGGAAGATCACGCTGGCCGCGCTCATTCTGGTGCCGCTGTTCCTCATCCCGGCCCGCTTCGTCGGCCAGCGCATCGGCTCGCTGACCAAGGAGGGCTACAACCTCAACAGCGAGATGAACATGGTCATGCAGGAGCGCTTCCAGGTCGGCGGGGCCATGCTGGTCAAGCTGCTCGGGCACCCCGAGGACGAGGCCACCGCTTTCGAGGCCAAGGCGGGCCGGGTGCGCGACATCGGCATCTCGCAGGCCACCTACTCCCGCATCTTCTTCGTCTCCCTCACGCTGACCGGCGCGCTGGCCACCGCGCTCGTCTACGGCTTCGGCGGCGTGGCCACCATCGACGGTGCGCTCTCCCTCGGCACCCTGGTCGCCCTGACCGCCTACCTGACCCGCCTGTACGGGCCGCTGACCCAGCTCTCCAACGTCAACCTCGATGTGATGACCGCCCTCGTCTCCTTCGAGCGCCTCTTCGAGGTCCTCGACATCGTCCCCATGATTCAGGAGGACGCCGACGCCGTCGACGTGCCGCGGGGACGGGGCTCGGTCTCCTTCGAGCACGTCAGCTTCACCTACCCGAGCGCCGAGGACGTCTCGCTCGCCTCGCTCGAGTCGGTGGCGGTCCTCGAATCGGGCGCCCGCAACGAAATCCTCCACGACGTCTCCTTCACCGTGGAGCCCGGGCCAGATGGTGGCGCTCGTCGGCCCGTCCGGCGCCGGCAAGACCACCATCTCCATGCTGGTCCCCCGCCTCTACGACGTGACGGCGGGCACGGTGCGGCTCGGCGGCGTCGACGTGCGCCACGCCACCATGGCCTCGGTGCGCGACGTCGTCGGCGTGGTGACCCAGGACCCGCACCTCTTCCACGACACGCTGCGGGCCAACCTCCTGTACGCCCGCCCCGAGGCCACCGAGGCCGAGGTCCTCGACGCCATGGCCCAGGCCCAGGTGGGCCACCTCGTCGGCGAGCTGCCCGACGGCCTCGACACGGTGATCGGCGAGCGCGGCTACCGCCTCTCGGGCGGCGAGAAGCAGCGCGTCGCCCTGGCCCGCCTCATGCTCAAGGCGCCCGACATCGTGGTGCTCGACGAGGCGACGGCCCACCTCGACTCCGAGTCCGAGGCGGCCGTGCAGCGCGCGCTGCGCGAGACGCTGTCCGGCCGCACCTCGCTCGTCATCGCCCACCGCCTGTCCACCGTGCGCGAGGCCGACGAGCTGCTGGTGATCGACGGCGGCCGCATTGTCGAGCGCGGCACCCACGCCAGCCTGCTGGCCGAGAACGGCCTCTACGCCGAGCTCTACCGCACCCAGTTCGCCGACCAGGAGAGAGGAGGAGCAGATCGCCTGACCGGTCGCGCACAGGCGTCATCGGCTGCAGGTCAGTCGGCCGGGCGCAGCACCTGCGACAGCTGGTCGGCCACGGGCGTGAACTCGGGCATGACGAAGTCCCGGCGCAGCCAGTTGGCCCCGTCCACCACCAGGGTGTGGCCGGTGACGAAGGCGGCGTAGGGCGAGCACAGCCAGGTGACGGCCCAGCCCAGCTCGTGCAGCCGGCCCAGGCGGCCCGCCGGGCACCGCCGGGCGTCGACCGACTCGCCCTCGGGGCGCAGGGCCTTGAGGTCGTCGCGCATGTCCTCGTGGGGGAACAGCCCCGGCGCCAGGGCGTTGACCCGGATGCCGTCGGGCGCCCACTCCACGGCCAGCGACTTGGTGAGGTTGCCCACCCCGGCCTTGGCCGCGGCGTTGTGCGCCATGCCCGGGCCCGCCCGTGAAGGACTGGGTGGCCAGGATGTTGACGATGGCGCCGCCGGCCGCGCCGCGTGCCGCCAGCCGGCGGTGCAGCTCCTGGCTGCAGAAGAACGTGCCGTCCAGCACGATGTGGGTCACCGCCCGGAAGGCGTTGGGCCGCATGGCCGCGGCCAGCACGGGGAAGTTGGCCGCCGCGTTGTTGACGAGGACCGTCGCCGGCCCGAGGGCCTCCTCCAGCGCGTCGAAGGCCGCGGCGATCTGCTCGGCCTCGCGGATGTCGGCGCCGGCGTGCGCCGCCCGGCCCCCCGACCGCCTCGACCGCGGCCACGCCGGCCAGCCGGTGCTCCTCCGAGCGCGAGATGACCCCGACGGCCGCGCCCGCCGGGCGAACTCGACGGCGATGGCCTTGCCCGAGGCCGGTGCCGCCCCCGGTGACGACGGCGGTCGTGCCGGCGAAGGTGTCGGCGGGGAGCAAGGATGACCCCGCCGGCGGCGGCTCGGGCAGTCCCATGGCGGCTACTTGCCCTCGAATACGACGGGCTGCTTCTTGGCCTTGGCCGCGTAGCCGGCGGGCATGTCGTCGGACACGAACTCGACCGACGCGCTCAGCGCCTCGAACCGCATCGCCTCGGTGAAGCCGCGGTAGGCGAAGGCGTCGATGGTGCGCTTGATGCACTGCACGGCCAGCGGCGCGTTGGCGGCGATCTCCGCGGCGATGGCCATGGCGGTGGGCACCAGGTCCTCGCGGGTCGTCACCTGCTGCACGATGCCGATGCGCTCGGCCTCGGCGGGCGTCGATGCGCCGACCCGTGAAGGCCAGCAGCTTGGCCCAGCCCGCCCCGACCTCGTGCGCCAGCCGGAGGTCCCCGCCGGCGTCGATGCCCACCCCCACCTGCGCCTCGGGCAGCGCGAACAGGGCGTCCTCGGCCGCCACCCGGATGTCGGACATGAGCACGAGCTCGAAGCCGAAGCCGAGGCAGTAGCCCTGCACGGCGGCCACGATCGGCTGGGGCAGCTCGGGGAAGACCTTGAAGCGCTCGTGGGCCCAGCGGATGCCCTCGTAGTAATTGCGCGCCTTCTCGGCCGGGGAGCGACCCGTGACCCGGTCCTCGGGCATGCCCAGGTCGATGCCGGCGCAGAAGGCCCGGCCCTCGGCCTTGACCAGCAGGACGCGGATGCGGTCGTCGAAGCGGACCCGGTCGGCCAGGACGCCCAGCTGCCGGGTGGCCTCCCACGACCACATGTTGAGCTTCTCGGGGTAGTCGAGCGTCAGGGTGCCGACGCCCGAGCCGTCGTCGGGCACGTCCAGGCGGAGCTGCCAGTCCTCCTCGGGGAGCACCGGTTCGGTGCGGATGGGCATGGCTGGGTGCTCCTCCCCTGTGTTCCGGCTGGCCGGCTCCGACCGGCCGGCCGGATCTGCAGGATCGGCCGATGAAAAGTAGAATCTGTTCTAGTTCCCGGGGACGCCCCGGGCAACCGGTCGCCGACGGTTCGCCAACAAGGAGGCACCCCGTGCACAACGAGCTGTGCGAACGCCTGGGTATAAGAACTACCCGATTT